>WHTC01000050.1 GCA_009379795.1 Nitriliruptorales bacterium
ATCGAGACTGGACGGGCAGCGGCGTGCACGCTCATGCGGCATCAACTCCTCACCTGCCGGCCCGGCCGCGTGTCGGCCACCGCGGCGCTGACGGGTCCAGCGGCGCCTCCAGTCTACGGCCTGTCATCATTGGTAACTCCAAGTCCGGGGAGGGCGCGCTCTCCGGCGGAAGAGGAGGTTGGGGGGTGCGGGTCGTCCTGCAGCGGGTGTGCTCGGCGGCGGTGCGAGTCAACGGCGAGGTGACGGGGTCCACGGGACCGGGTCTGTACGCGCTGGTCGGCGTGGGGCACGCGTCGACCAAGGAGGACGCCCGCTGGCTCGCGACCAAGACGGAGGGCCTGCGGGTCTTCAGCGACGACCAGGGGTTGATGAACCGCTCGGTGGCCGAGATCGGTGGCGGGGTGCTCGCGATCAGCCAGTTCACGCTCTATGGCGACGCCCGCAAGGGCCGGCGCCCGTCGTTCATCGCCGCTGCGCCCCCTCAGAGGGCGCAGCGGCTCTACGAGGTGTACTGCGACGCCCTGCGGGTCCCCGTCGGCCGGGGCGTGTTCGGGGCGCACATGGACATCGAGGCGCATCTCGACGGGCCGGTGACGATCCTTCTGCGGCGCGAGGGCGGCGTCTGATCCTTGCGTGTGCAGATCCGTGCGCCGGCGCACCGATCTGCACACATGTGCGATCCGGCACACGCAAGACGGCCTAACCAGTCCAGCCATGGGTGATCGGCAGGCGGCGGTCCTTGCCGAACGCACGCGGCGTGATCTTGACCCCGGGAGCCGCCTGGCGGCGCTTGTACTCGGCATTGTCGATCAGGCGGAAGACGTCGCGGACGTCAGCTTCGTCGTAGCCCTCGGCGGCAAGGTCCGCGACGGAGCGGTCCTGCTCCACGGCCGCCTCCAGGATCGGGTCGAGCATCTCGTAGGGCAGCAGCGAGTCCGTGTCGCGCTGGTTGGGCCGCAACTCCGCCGACGGGGCCTTGTCGAGGATCGCCCGCGGCACGACCTCGCCAGCGCCCTGCGCGTTGCGCCAGCGACACAGCTCGTACACCAGGGTCTTGGGCACGTCCTTGATGACCGCGAACCCGCCGGCCATGTCGCCGTACAGCGTGGAGTAGCCCACGGCGTACTCGCTCTTGTTGCCGGTGGCCAGCACGATGTGGCCCCACTTGTTCGACAGGGTCATCAGCAGGGTTCCGCGGATGCGCGACTGCAGGTTCTCCTCGGCTACCCCTGGCTCGCCGCCGGCGGACGGCTCGGCGAGGACCCGATCGAAAGCGTCCATCATCTGCTGGATCGGCAGTTCCAGCCAGCCGACGCCGAGGTTGGTGACCAGCGCCTTGCTGTCGATGATCGATCCGGGAGAAGACCACGGCGAGGGCATGCCCACGGCCAGCACCTTGTCAGGCCCGAGCGCGTCGGCGGCGACCGTGGCCACAAGCGCCGAGTCGATCCCGCCGGACAGTCCGACCAGCGCCGCCTGGAAGCCGTTCTTGCGCACGTAGTCCCGGGTGCCGAGCACCAGCGCGGCGTACACCTCGGCGACGGGGTTGAGTCGGGGGACCCAGGCGCGGGGGACCCCCGCACTGACCGGCTCACCCCGCCCGCGTTCCCCGAGGGCCAGGTCGACGAGCACACAGTCGGTCTCGAACTGCGCGCCGCGCGCGACGACTTCCCCGTCGGGAGCCATGACGAACGAGTCCCCGTCGAACACCACCTCGTCCTGGCCGCCGACCTGGTTGACATAGGCCAGCCAGACGCCTGCCTTCCGCACATGCCGGCTGGCCCAGTACTCCCGTTCCGCCCGCTTGCCGCGGCTGTAGGGACTGGCGTTGATGTTGATCACGAGGCTGGCGCCGGCCTCGGCGCTCCGCTCCACCGGGCCACCGCCGCCCCACAGATCCTCGCAGACCGTGATCCCGACGGGAACGCCGTCGATGTCCACGACCACGGCCTGGCGGCCCGCGTAGAAGTAGCGCGCCTCGTCGAACACCCCGTAGTTGGGGAGGCGCTGCTTGCGGTAAACCGTCTCGATCCCGCCGTTGCGCAGCACGGCCGCGGCGTTGGACAGCAGAGGGTCCCCGGCGACGTCACTGACGATCGGGCGCCACTGCTCCGGGTCGACGTGCCTCAGACGCTCGACGTACCCGACCAGCAGCGGCACGGACCCGACCAACTCGGCGAGCCCCGACAGCGCCTGTTCGTTCGCCGTGACGAATGCCGGCTTGAGCAGCAGATCCTCGGGCGGATAGCCCGGGATGCCCAGTTCACCCGCGCATACCAGACGGGCGCCGGCCTGGACCGCCTGCTCGTAGGCCCGCCGCAATGCCCGGACGTTTCCCTCCACGTCGCCGACCAGCGGATTGAGTTGCAGCAGCGCGAGACGCACCGGTCCTCCTTCGGCCCTTTTACAAGTTGGAAACAGTAGGGCAACTGGCATGTAAGGGCGGCTCTTTACCGTCACCACGGTACCGGCGCCCATGCGAGGGGGCGCCTCGGACTCAGCGAGAGAACAACCTTCAAACGGAGGCGCGATGCGCAGAAGACTTCTCGTCGCGGTGACAGTGCCCGCGACACTCTTCCTGATCGCCGGGCCCGCCCACGCCCAGGAAGAGGAGCTGACGCTTGAGGCCGTGCAGCTCAACCTCGACGTCGTATTCCTCATGCTGGCTGCCGCGCTGGTGTTCTTCATGCAGCCGGGTTTCGCCATGCTGGAAACCGGCCTGACCAGGTCAAGGGACTCGGCGAACATCCTGATGAAGAACATGGCGGATGCCTCTTTCGGCATCCTTGCGTATTTCTTCGTTGGATTCGGCCTGATGTATGGGGCGAGCAGGCTCGGTCTCATCGGCAGCGACACGTTCGCGCTCGCGCCGGGCTCCTACACCGAAGGCCTGGGCGATGACCCATTCGTCGCCGTGGACTTCTTCTACCAGGCGGTGTTCGCCGCCACGGCCGCCACCATCGTCTCCGGGGCCGTCGCCGGGCGGATGCGGTTCTCCGGGTACGTGATCCTGTCCGTGTTCATGACCGCCCTGATCTACCCGGTCATCGGTCACTGGACCTGGGGCGGAGGGTGGCTCGACGGGCTGGGCTACGCCGACTTCGCCGGCTCAGGGATCGTGCACCTGACCGGCGGCATCGCCGGTCTCACCACCGCGGCCATCCTCGGACCGCGTCTGGGCAAGTACGGGCCCGGCAGGAAGCCCCGGGTCATGCCCGGCCACTCCGCGCCTCTGGCCGTGCTGGGCACGTTCATCCTGTTCTTCGGCTGGTTCGGGTTCAACGGCGGCTCGGTCCTGGAGGCTGACGGTCTCGCCGTCGCCCCCGTTCTGCTGACGACCCTGCTGGCGGGGGTGGCCGGTGGCGCCGCCGCCATCTGCTTCACGTGGGCACGGAACGGCAAGCCCGATGTCAGCATGGCCTGCAACGGCGTCATCGCCGGTCTGGTCGGCATCACCGCCGGCGCCGACGTGGTTGGCCCGATCGCTGCCGTCGTCGTCGGGCTCGTGGCCGGGGTCCTGGTGACCTTGTCCGTGCGGATCGTGGACCGCCTTGGCGTCGACGACGCGGTGGGGGCCTTCAGCGCCCATGGCACGTGTGGGGTCCTCGGGGTCCTGTGGGTCGGTGCCTTCGCCAATACGACCGACTTCACCGGCTTCTGGCACGGTGGCGGGTGGGGGCTGCTCGGGGCGCAGATCGTCGGTGCGCTGGCCATCATCGCCTGGGTCGCCGCCGCGACGGCGGCCCTGGCCCTCATCCTGAAGGCCTCCGGCTTCCTGCGCGTCAGCGAAGAGGTCGAGACCGAAGGTCTGGACATCCACGAGCACGGCATGTACGGCTACCCGGAGCTCGCGCTCGGTGCCTCGGCCTACCCGGGAGCGCCCGGTCACCTCGACGGGGCGACCGTCAAGCCCGAAGCCGTCAGGTCTGAGGACCGTGGCTCGTCGGCTGAGGACAAGCCCAAGGTTCTCTAGTGAGCAAGCAGAAGGTCGGGGCGTGGGTGGTGTCGGGCCCTCGGTCTGGTGGAGTGCTCCTGCGCACGAGCGGCGCATCGCCGCCCGCGCCTGCGGTGTCGCGTAGAGTGCAGGAGTAACCGCCACCACGTCCCCCACCACGGTGCGGGCTCCCGGCCGCCGGCGGGCGCTCGCGTCGGTGTGGGACTGCGCGGTGATCGTCGCGTGGATCGGGGTGCTGACGGTCGCCGGGGTGGCGGTCCGGTCTCCTGGCGCCGGAGGCCGGCGCGGCGCGACCGACGGACGCGCTCCCGGCCGTCGACCTCGTGGCGTTCGCGGCCTCCGTCCTGCCGGCCGGGATCTATCTCTCATGGTGACCGAGGCCGGGCCACGGCAGGCCTCGTGGGGCAAGCGGCGGGCCCGGCTGCGCGTCGTATCTTCCGGCGGCGGCCGTCCGGAGGCCTGGCGCGTCGCCCTGCGCACCGCGGTCAAGCTGCTGCCCTGGCAGCTCGCGCACCTTGCCGTGGCGCGATGGATCGTCGGCGTGGATCTGTCGGCCGCGGGCTGGACCGCGTACACCCTGTCGCTGCTGATCCCGGTCGCGAGCATCGGGATGGCGTGGCGCGACCCCCAGGCGCGCTCGCTGCACGACCGAGTCGCCGGCACCCGGGTCGTCGTCGCCTCACCGGACGGACGGCGATCGTCTCGACAGTGACCACCTCGTCGTCCGGGTCGAGGTCCCGTCGGCAGCTCATCTACGTCTCGGGAAGCCCAGCCGAGAGCATCGGCCCGCCGAAGACGAAGCCTGGCGGATGACCCTGAAGCAGGCCGCGGGTTCCCCGGAGAGGACCCGCTTCACGCGCTGAGGCGCCACCGCGCGAGCGTGCCGATCGACGGTGGCGAAAGCGTCAAGGTGGTGCAGGAGCGGGTAGGGCATGCTAGTGCCGTGGAGACGCTGAAGACTGACGCCCATCTGTGGCCGTCGTCGGACGAGCGGACGCGCAAGGTTGTGGAGCGCGCGTGGTCGGCTCATGCGGACTCTGCGATGACAGACGATTACCAGTAAGCCGTTGACCTGCGAGAATAGCGATATGGACAAGCAACAGGAGTACGTGCTCCGCACCGTCGAAGAGCGCGACATCGGATTCGTGCGTCTGTGGTTCACCGACGTGCTGGGCAAGCTCAAGTCGGTGGCGGTGACGTCTTCGGAACTGGAAGGAGCCTTCCAGGAGGGCATCGGCTTTGACGGCTCCGCCGTCGACGGGTTCGCCCGCATCCAGGAGTCGGACATGCTCGCCGTCCCCGATGCCTCGACGTTCCAGGTGCTGCCATGGCGGGCGGACGCGCCGGGGGTCGGGCGGATGTTCTGCGACATCCGCACTCCGGAGGGGGAGCCGTTCGGCGCCGACCCTCGCCAGGTCCTGCGCCGCGCTCTGCAGCGCGCTTCCGACATGGGCTACACCTTCTACGTCCATCCGGAGATGGAGTTCTTCCTGTTCCGCGGACCGGATGACCCGGTCCCGCTGGACGCCGGTGGGTACTTCGATCTCACGCCCAACGACATGCAGCAGGACTTCCGCCGCAAGGCGATCATCACGCTGGAGGCGATGGGCATCTCGGTCGAGTACTCCCACCACGAAGTCGCGCCCTCGCAGCACGAGATCGACCTGCGCTACGCCGACGCCCTCACGATGGCCGACAACGTCATGACGTTCCGCGCCGTCGTGAAGGAGGTCGCGATGCAGCGCGGCATCCACGCGACCTTCATGCCCAAGCCGCTGCCCGGGCACTGGGGCTCGGCCATGCACACGCATGTGTCGCTGTTCGACGGTGACGTCAACGCGTTCCACGACCCCGACGACGACTACCACCTGTCCGAGACGGCCAGGCACTTCATGGCCGGCCTGCTGACGCACGCGCGTGAGATCACGGCGATCTGCTGCCAGTGGGTGAACTCCTACAAGCGCCTGGTTCCCGGCTACGAGGCGCCCGTGTACGTGTCATGGGGTCGCCAGAACCGCTCGTCACTGGTGCGCGTGCCGATGTACAAGCCGAAGAAGGGCGCCTCCACCCGGCTGGAGTTCCGCGCACCCGACCCGGCGTGCAACCCCTACCTGGCCTTCGCGGTGATGCTGACCGCCGGGCTGCGCGGTATCGAGGAACGCTACGAGTTGCCGCCCGAGACCGAAGACAACATCTACATGATGACCGACGCGGAGCGGCGCAAGGCGGGCATCGACATCCTTCCTCGCAACCTCGACGAGGCGCTGAGGGTCATGGAGGAGTCCGAACTGGTCGCCGACGCGCTCAGCGAGCACGTCTTCGAGTTCTTCCTGCGCAACAAGCGGGTCGAGTGGGACGAGTACCGCTCCCAGGTGACCCCGTACGAGGTCGAGCGGTACCTGCCCACCCTCTAGCGCGGCGGCGGCCGGTGGGCGAGCGTCTGGGTGAGCGGCCGCGGAGCGGCCGGCTGCAGACCTCACAGGCCCGGGCGGTGCGGCTGGGGCTCGGTGCGGAGGCGCTGACCACCCTGGAGGTCCTTGGAGCGGTGTCACGCCCGGCCGGCATGGCATTGGCAGCTCCGGAGCCCGTCGTGGACTGGCCTCTGGTCGAGGCCATGGTGGCGGGCGCCGACCCCAGGCGCTGCCTGCTGGCCTTCGACCGCCTTGCCGACCGGGCCCCGGCTGCCTGGGCTGCCCTGTGGCGTCACGCCCACCCCGATGCTGCCCCTGGTCGCCCCGCTTGGCCCGACCGCCTGGCGCCGATCGCACGTGCGGCCCTGCTCGCGGGCGCCAGCGACGCCCTCGCCGGACTGCTGATCACCGACCCTGGCATGCTGGCGATCCTGACCGGCAGCCTGGAGCGCCACGATGCGCAGCGGGTGTGCGAAACGGCGCGGGCCGCCCTCAACCACCCCGGCGGCCAAGACGCGCGCATGCTTGCCCGCGCGCAGCGCCGGGGCCTTGCGCGGATCGCCACCCGCGACCTGCTCGCTCTGGCCGACACCCCCGCGATCGCCGCGGAACTGTCCGACCTCGCCGACGGGGTCCTCGCCGCCGCGCTCCAGCATGTCCAGGACCGTCTGGGTCTGGACGTGCCGCTGTCGGTCGTGGCGATGGGCAAGCTCGGCGGCCGGGAGCTCAACTACGTCTCCGACGTGGACGTGCTGTTCGTCTGCGACGGCGACCACGCCGCCGCCAACCGCGTCGCCGAGGCCTTCCTGCGGCTGTGCGGCGAGGTGACACCCGAGGGCAGCGCCTACGAGGTCGACCCCAACCTGCGGCCGGAGGGCCGGGACGGCCCGCTGGTCCGCAGTCTGGACGGCTGCCGCGCCTACTACGAGCGCTGGGCGTCCACCTGGGAGTTCCAGGCGCTGCTGAAGGCCCGCCCCATCGCGGGGGACCGCGGGCTGGGCGAGGCCTTCAGGGAGCTGGTCGAGCCGTTCGTGTGGCCGGATCGCCGCGAGCCCAGCACCATCGAGGACATCCAGCGGCTCAAGGGCGTGGTCGAGGGCTCGCCGAAGGTGCGCAAGGCGGGGGAGCGAGAGGTCAAGCTCGCGCCCGGAGGCCTTCGGGACATCGAGTTCGCCGTGCAGTTGCTGCAGCTTGTGCACGGACGCCACGACCCCACGCTGCGGCAGCGCGGCACCCTCCCGGCGCTGGCCGCGCTGGCGGCCGCCGGCTACATCGGCGAGGACGACGCCGAACTGTTCGCCAACGCCTACGGCTTCCTGCGCACCGTGGAGCACCGCCTTCAGTTGCGCGCCCTGCGGCGGACCCACGCGCTGCCCGCCGACGAGCCGTCCCGCCAGCGGCTGGCGCGCACGCTCGGGTACGCCGACGGGCCCGACGCCCGAGCCGTCGAACGCTTCGACGCCGACCTGCGACGCGCGCGGGGGGACGTCCGGCGCCTGCACGAGAAGCTGTTCTACCGCCCGCTGCTGGGTCGCTTCGCCGAACTGCGCGCCCGCGACCTGATCGTGCCGGGAACGGGCAGGATGGACCCGGTGGAGGTTCGAGATCGCCTGGGGGTGCTGGGGTTCGCTGACCCCGAGGCCGCGCTGCGTCACCTCGAGGCCCTCGTCGCGGGCACCAGCCGGCGTGCGCGGTTGCTGCGCACGCTGCTGCCCACGATGCTGCCGGTCCTTGCGGACACTCCCGACCCCGACGCCGGACTGGCGGCACTGCGCTCGCTGACCGAGCGGCTCGACGCCTCGCCGACCCTGCTCAGCGCGCTGCGTGACCGTCCTCCGGTTGCGGAGCGCCTGGCGACCGTCCTGGGCAGCAGCCCGCTCGTGGGCCGCTCGCTGGAGCGCCAGCCGGAGGTCCTGCCCCTGCTCGCGGATGAGACCGCGCTCGCCAGACGCCGCGAGGCCGCCGAGTACCGCCGGCTGGCGGGTGGCCTCGTGCGCCGTCACGACACCACCGAGGGCGTGTCGAATGCGCTGCGGCGGGTGGCGCGCCGCGAGTTGGCGCGCACGGCCATCCGGGACCTGATCGGGGACGCGAACCTCGAGGACGTCGCCGTGGAGCTCTCCGGCCTGGCCGAGGCATGCCTGCAGACCGCGGTCGCGACGGTCACCCCGCCCGGTGTCAGCCTGGCCGTGATCGGCATGGGCAAGCTCGGCGGTCGCGAGCTCACCTATTCCTCGGATCTCGACGTCCTGTTCGTGTTCGAGCCCGCGGAAGCGCGTGTGGCGGCGCTGCGCGCGGTCGAGCGACTGCTGCACCTGCTGTCGGGCCTCACCCCGGAGGGCAGGGCATTCCCGGTTGACCCGAACCTCCGGCCCGAGGGTAAGGACGGGCCGCTGGGGCGCACCCTGCAGTCCTACCAGCTGTACTACCAGCGCTTTGCCCAGCCGTGGGAGCTGCAGGCACTCACCCAGGCGCGCCCGGTCGCCGGTGACACCGCACTCGGCCGGGCGTTCGTGGATGTGCTGGCCGGCCTGCTGTACCCGGCGGTCGTGCCCGAGGGGCGGCTGGACGACGTGCGGGCCATGAAGGGGCGCATGGAGCGTGAGCGACCGCGTGCCCGGGCCGCTGGCATCGATCTCAAGCTGGGGCCCGGCGGACTGACCGACGTGGAGTGGACCGTCCAACTGCGGCAACTCGCGCACGGTGGCCGCCTGCCCCGGCTGCGGCGCAGAGGGACCGTGGCCGCGCTCACCGCCTGCGAGGCCGAGGGCGTGGTGGCCGAGTCGGACGCCCGCATCCTCCTGGAGGGCCACCACCTGCTGACCGGGCTGCGCCACGCCCTGTTCCTGGTCGGGCTGCGCGACACCAGCACCCTGCCCTCGAAGGGACCGCAGCTGGAGCACGTCGCCCGCCTGATCGAGCCCGAGGGTCTGGACGGTCGCGGCCTGCAGGAGCGGGTCATCGCAGTGATGCGGGAGGTCCGTGCGGTGCACGAGCGGCTGTTCTTCGCGGGTGACCAGTAACGCGCTGACTACACTCCCCGCGGGAACACCGAGGGGGCCGGACATGGTCAGTGCGCGGCCTGGGCAGGCGGGCGGGACTGTCGCGGCCCGGGGCGGGACGGCCCCGGTCGGTTGGTGGCCCCTTGTCGTCATCACCGCCATCACCCTGGTCGACCGCATCGACACCTACGTCGTCTCCGGAGTGCTGCCGCTGTTGCAGGACGAATGGGGCTTCTCTGACACCGCCGGCGGGGCGATCCCGCTGGCGATCTCGATCGCCGGCCTGGCGGTCGCCCTGCCGGCCGGCTACCTCGCCGACCGTTACCGCCGCACCCGGCTGCTCGCCATGGTGGTCGCCGCCTGGTCGGTGATCACCATGTTCTCCGGTCTGGCGACGAGTTTCGCGATGTTCTTCATCACCCGGATCGTGCTCGGCGCCGCCGACAGCCTGGACATCCCGTCGCAGTCAAGCCTGTTCGGCGACTACTACCCGCCGGCCGAGCGCGCGAAAGCGTACGGCATCCACCGGATGGTGTACTTTGCCGGCGCGGGGCTCGGGGTGCTGCACGGCGGGGTGATCGGCGGGCTGTTCGGCTGGCGTGCCGCCTTCTTCGTCATTATCGTCCCCGGGCTGCTCGTCGCCTGGTTCGCCTGGCGGCTGCGCGAGCCCGCTCGTGGCGCGATCGACCGTTCCCACGCGGGCAGCGTGCTCGGCGAGGCGGGGGAGGGCAGCGGCGCCTCGGGCGATCCGCCCTCCGGCCCGGGCGAGCCGCTCGTCGCCGGGAGCGGCTGGTCGGGGCTGCGCCGCCAGATCGGCGCCCTGTGGCGGTCGCGCACCATCCGCCTGCTGCTGGTGGGCGTACCGGTGTTCTTCCTGGGGCTCAACGGCTTCGTCTACTGGCTCCCGTCCTACCTCACGCGCACGTGGGGGGTCGGTGAGAGCAGGGCGGGGCTGCTGTCCTCGCTGGTGCTGGTCGTCGGGGTGATCGGCGGCACGCTGGCCGGCGCCGCGCTGGACCGACGGATCCACGACCGGCTGCCGGGTGGGAGGGTCCTGGCGGGGGGCGGCGGCATGCTGGCCGGCTCGCTGCTGCTGATCGCCGGCCTGCGCACCCCGTCGCTGGTCGTGCAGGTCGGCCTGCTGACCGTGGCGGTGGCGCTGCTGGCGGTGGCGATCCCGACGCTGTTCGCGGCCTCGGCCGACTGCCTCCACCACAGCCTGCGCGGGATCGGCTTCGCCATGCTGCAGGTCGGCATTACCCTCGGATCGTCGCTCGGGCCACTGATCATCGGCGCGGTGTCGGACGCGACGGGGTCCTTGACGGCTTCGTTCATGGTGCTCGGCGTGCCGATGGCGGCAGCGGCGGCGATCGTGCTCGCAGGCCGCTCGGGCTACGAGCGTGACGCGCGGCACGTGCTGATGCTGACGAGCAGGGAGGGCATCACGTGAGGTCGGTTCTTGGGGGGCTCCTCGGCGCGCTGGCCGTGGGCGCCGTCGCCGCCTGGGTGACGCGCACGCCGCCGGTCGAAGGCGTCCCGCACTTCCGCGCGCGCGACGTCAACGTCATCGCGCACGCCGGGGCGCAGGGCTACGCGCCGCACAACACCCTGCCCGCCTTCCGGATGGCGATACAGATGGGCGCGGACACCCTGGAGATGGACCTCCAACTCACCGCCGACGATCACGTCGTGGTCATGCATGACGGCACCGTCGACCGCACCACCGACGGCAGCGGACGGGTGCGCGATCTGACGCTGGAGGAGATCAAGCGACTCGACGCCGGCGGCTGGTTCGAAGGAGCGGCGGGTGACCATCCCTTCGAGGGGCAGGGGGTCCAGGTGCCGGCCCTCGCCGAGGTCTTCGAGGCGTTTCCCGACACCTTCATGGTGATCGAGATGAAGACCGACAGCGGCCCGGAGATCGTCGAGGCCACCGCCGAGCTGATCGAGCGCGCTGGACGCCAGGATCGGGTGGTGGTGGCGTCGTTCGACACCGAGTACATCGAGGCGTTCCGCGAGCGGCTGCCCGGGGTGCCCACGAACCTCGGCGAGTCCGAGGTGCGGCGCCTCTACATGCTCCACCTGGCCGGGCTGCATCGCTGGTTCCGGCCCGCCGGCGAGGTCGTGCAGGTGCCCGAGCACGCGGACGATCGCCACGTCACCTCGCAGCGGTTCCTCAACGCGGCCAAGAGCCTGGGGCTGGACGTGCAGGTCTGGACAGTCAATGAGGTCGGGGACCTCCAGCGCCTGGTCGACGACGGCCTCGACGGCCTCATCACCGACTACCCCGACCGCCTTCGCGCCATCCTCGACGCCTGACGTCCATCCCGCCGGCCGTGGCCGCTGTGGGCCGGCGTCGGTTAGGCCGCCTAACCAAGGAGGCGCCACCCACGGGTCCAGGCGCGGTGGATGTGGGAAACCGTGACAACCGCACGTGGTGGCGGGTATCGCTCGTGTTACCGGGTCGGATCGCTGACCGGATCGGCCCCCACGCGGTCGAGCAGGGCCGGGACGAGGCCAGGCACCGCAGGCGACGCGGAGAGGGCGTTCGCCGGGGAGACGAGCCCCTCGCCGGTCTGGGGGTCGCGACCGGGTGTGTGCACGTCGGTCGCGGTCTCCAGCAGCGTCGAACGGATCGTGGCGGGATCCAGGCCAGGGGTCTGCGCCCGCAGCAGCGCCGCGGAAGCGGACACCAGCGGCGCGGAGAGCGAGGTCCCCGAGGCCAGGCTCCAGCCGCCTCCGGCGGTGGCGGTGACCAGGTCGGTGCCGGGGGCCGCGAGATCCACCCAGTCGCCGCTGTTGCTGAAGGTGGCGGGCGCGTCGGAGGCATCGGTCGCGGAGACCCCGATCACGTTCGGCAAGGCGGCGGGGTAGGTCACAGGATTGCCCTCGGTCCCGTAATTGCCGGCGGCGGCCACGACCGTCACCCCGGCGTCCACGGCGTAGTCGATCGCCGTGGCCAGGACTGCGCTGGAGTGTGCGACGCCAAGGCTGATGTTGACGACATCGGCGCCGTGATCCGCGGCCCAGATGACGCCTTCGGCGGCGTCGGTGGACGTGGCCAGGCCCTCCTGGTTCACCACCCGCAACGGCATGATCGACGCCGAAGGCGCCAGGCCAGCCATCCCGATGCCGTTCAAGCGGGCCCCGGCGACGCTGGCCACCGCGGTGCCGTGACCGTTCGGGTCGACCAGGCCCTGGGTCGAGGGATCAAGGAGGTCGACGCCGGGGACCAGCGCTTCTCGCAGATCGGGATGGCCGGGGTCGGCGCCGCTGTCGAGGACGCCGATGACGACCCCGTCGCCCTGGGTGATGGTCCAGGCCCGTTCGGCCTCGAGGGTGTCCAGCGCCCACTGGCGTTCCCGCTCCGGCTCCTGCTGCAGGGTGCGGAGCGTGACCTCGGCATCTGCGGCCAGCACCGGCCCCAACTCGCCGCTCAAGGCCCGCAGGCGCTGTCGTGCCGCGGCGACCGAGGGTGCTCTCGTCCGCACGACCTCAAGGCCATCGGACCCGCGGATGATCATTCCGACCGCGATGTCCGGGGACTCGCCCTGCGATGCTGGGGCCGGCTCCGGATCGGGGGGGTGCGCCGTGGCCGGCACCGCGAGAGCCGTGAGTGCGGCGAGGCACAGCACCAGGAGCGTGATCGGCGCACGGCGGGTCATGGTCCGCAGTCTCGGGGTCGCGCGCCCGGCGCTCCACCAACATGGGACGTACCAACGGACGGGGCTCGGTCGCACCGGCCTGGTGTCTTGTGCCGAGCGCGCCACATGTGGCCAGTTCGGCACACGTGTGGCGCTCGGCACACAACGACCGCTGAATGCGCTGTTCAGCCGCTTTCTGCCTAAATATCGTAATACATAGCGAACTCGTAGGGGTGCGGTCGCAGACGGACCTGGGACACCTCCGATTCCATCTTGTACTCGATGTGGGTCTCGATGAGGTCAGGGGTGAACACTCCGCCTTCGAGGAGGAACTCGTGGTCGGCCTCCAGGGCCGCGAGCGCTTCCTCCAGGCTTGCCGGGACGCCGGGCAGGTTCTCCAACTCGGCGCGCGGCAACTCGTAGATGTCCTTGTCGACCGGGTCCGGCGGCTCGATCTTGTTGCGCACGCCGTCCAGGCCGGCCATCAGCATGGAGCCGAAGGCCAGGTACGGGTTGCACGACGGGTCGGGCAGGCGGAACTCGACGCGCTTGGCCTTCGGCGAGCGCGAGTACAGCGGGATCCGGCAGGCCGCCGAGCGGTTGCGCTGCGAGTACACCAGGTTGACCGGGGCCTCATAGCCCGGCACCAGCCGGCGGTAGGAGTTGGTGGTCGGGTTGCTGAAGGCCAGCAGCGCCGGGGCGTGGGCCAGCAGACCACCGATGTACCAGCGGCCGGTGTCCGACAGTTGCGCGTAGCCCTGCTCGTCGAAGAACAGCGGCTCGTCGGCGTTCCACAGCGACTGGTGGGTGTGCATCCCGGAGCCGTTGTCGGTGAACACCGGCTTGGGCATGAACGTCACGGTCTTGCCGTACTGCGTGGCGACGTTCTTGCAGATGTACTTGTAGAGCATGAGCTTGTCGGCCATGCGCAGGAGGGTGTCGAACTTCATGTCGATCTCTGCCTGCCCGGCCGTGCCCACCTCGTGGTGGTGCACCTCGATCTCGATGCCCATGCGCTCCATCACCGCGACCATCTCGGTGCGGATGTCCTGCATGTGGTCCATCGGCGGGACGGGGAAGTAGCCCTCCTTGTACCGTGGCTTGTAGCCGAGGTTGGGCCCCTCGTCCTTCCCGGTGTTCCACTGCGCTTCGACTGAGTCGATGTAGTAGTAGCTCGACCGCTGGTTGGTGTCGAAGCGCACGTCGTCCAGGATGAAGAACTCCGCCTCCGGGCCGAAGTATGCGGTATCCGCGATACCCGTGCCGATCAGGTAGTCCTCCGCCTTCTTGGCGACGTAGCGAGGATCCCGGCTGTAGCTCTCGCCGGTCACCGGATCCTTGACGAAGCAGTTGATGTTCAGCGTGGCGTGGCGGCGGAAGGGGTCGATGACGGCGGTGTCGGAGTCAGGAACCAGGACCATGTCCGATTCCTGGATCTCCTGGAAGCCGCGGATGGACGAGCCGTCAAAACCGAGCCCCTCCTCGAAGACCTCCGGCTGCAGCTCGCGCCTGGGCAGCGTGAAGTGCTGCATCAGGCCCGGCAGGTCACAGAAGCGGAAGTCGATGAACTCGACCCCGTTATCGGAGATCATCGACATGACGTCGTCAGGTGTGGCCAACATTGCTCCTCTCGGATGGCGGGAAGCGGCATCGACGGTATGCCCAGGCGGTGACCAGGTCGTTGCCCGATTGTTTCAGAGATGTTACGTGCCTTCTTGGGTTCGCCGCGTCCGCGGGGGCTCGTCGTCGCCGGTGAGCATACGCACCCACACCGTCCGCTGGGGGAAGGGAATCTCGATCCCCTCGCGGTCGAAGGCCTCCAGGAGGCGCCGGCGCACCTCCCGGTTCACCGCCCATTGCCGGGACGGCTCGACCTTGAGCACCAACCGGAGGACGATCTCGTTCGGCCCGAAGTCCTCGATGCCCCAGACCTGCGGCTCCTCAAGCACCTGCGTGGACCACTGCGGGTCCTTCCATACGGCGTCCGCGACCTCCTTGATCACCGTGGTGGCATGCGCGATGTCGGTTTCGTACGCGAGGCCGATGTCCAGCAGGCTGCGAGCCCAGAGCTGGCTCCGGTTGCCCACGGCCCGGATCTCGCCGTTGGGCACGTGCCAGACGGTGCCGTGAACGTCCCGCAGGCGCGTCTGCCGCAGGGTGATGCCCTCGACCACCCCGGTGGCCACCGGTGTGGTCGCATCGCCGATGGTGACGATGTCGCCGATCCCGTACTGGTCCTCGAGCAGGATGAACATCCCCGCGAGGAAGTCGCGCACCAGGTTCTGCGCGCCGAAGCCGAGCGCCAGACCCACGATCCCGGCGCCCGCCAGCAGCGGGCCGAGCTGGACGCCGAGCACGCCGAGGATCAGCGCGAACGCGATGCCGTAGATCACCACCGTGGCGAAGCTGTGCAGCACACCGCCGATCGTCGCGGTGCGCAGGTTGGACCTAGCCAGGTCCACAGGGCCAGTGACGGCAAGCGGGCCTCGTGATCGCAGCGTCCCCAGCCGGGAGACGCCTTCGTTCTTGACCTTCTGCACGAAACGCTTGATCGTCCGGCGGGCGATCCGGTTCACCAGCCACGCCAGGACCACGATCAGGGTCAGCCGGAACAGCGAGGGGATCAGCATCCCCGACCAGCGAGCTACCAGGCCGGCCTGGGGGCCGGTGAGCCGGAGGATGCCCTCGCAGATGGTGCTCACGCCGCCACCCTCCTCGAACCCGCAGACGCGCTGCAGCTCTTCGGCGGGGATCTCCTGCCCGATCGAGAGTGCCTGCACTGGCAAGGTCAGGAGGGCGACCAGGAAGTGACTCATGGGATGGGAGACCTTCGACCTTACGCGGTGACGTGCACCGGGCGGTCCCAGACACCCGCGTCCTGGGCCTGGCGCCCGGCGCGGTAGGACGAGCGGGTAAGGGGGCCGGACTCCACGTGATCGAAGCCGAGTTGTGCGCCGATGGCGGCGTAGCGGTCGAACTCGGCTGGCGTGACGTACCGCTGCAGTGCCAGGTGCTTGTGGGTCGGCTGCAGGTACTGCCCGATGGTCAGGATCTGCACGTCCACGGACCGCAGGTCGCGCATCGCCTCAACGATCTCGTCCTCGGTCTCGCCCATGCCGAGGATCAGGTTGGACTTGGTGGCACACTCGGCCGGCATCCACGCTCGGGCGCGTTCCAGCACCCGCAGCGAACCCTCGTAGGCGAACGCCGGGCGGACGTGGCGGAACAGTCGTCGGACCGTCTCGAGGTTGTGGGACAGCACCTCGGGTCGGGCGTCGGTGACGGCACGCAGCGCGTCCGGCTTGCCGCGGAAGTCGGGGATCAGCAACTCGACGCCGCAGCGCGGGAGCCGCTGGCGGATCTGGCGGCAGGTCTCGGCGTACAGCCAGGCGCCGCCGTCGGCGAGGTCGTCGCGGGCCACGCCGGTGACCACGGCGAAGTTGAGACCCATCGCTTCGACAGCCTCGGCGACCCGGCGCGGTTCATCGGTGTCGTAGCCCTTGGGCTTGCCGGTGGCGATATCGCAGAACCCGCATCGGCGGGTGCAGTCCTGCCCGCCGATCAGGAAACTGGCCTCCCGATCCTCCCAGCATTCGTGGATGTTGGGACAGCGCGCCTCCTCGCAGACGGTGTTGAGCGACAGTCCGCGCATCGTCTGCTTGAGTTCACGGAAGTTGGGGCCGGCCAGCGGCAATCGCTGCTTCAGCCAGGCGGGCTTGCGCTGCGCGATCTGCGGTGCACCCACGACCGGCATGCGGGTCGCGCCGTCAGGGATGATGGAGGTCACGCGGGTCCTTGTAAGGAGTCGGCGGATGGGCCGAAGTCGCCTGACAGTGTAATGCCCCGTGACCAGCGGTCACGGGGCACGAACGGGTGGGTGCTAGGAGGACTGCGGCTTGCCGAAGTCGCCTGGGGGCGGGTAGTAGCTGGTGCGCACCACGAGCGTGCTGGCGACCTTGTCGTGCCAGGTCTGCCTGCGGTCGTCCCACAGCATCCAGAGGTAGCCCAGTGCCAGCGGGATGGCCGACACGATGCTCATCAGGTACCGGATGAACGCCCGGGAGTAGGGGATCGGGCCACCGCTGGTGGCGTCCGCGATGCGGATCCCCACCAGGCGGTTGCCGACCGTCTGCCCGGCGATGGTCGCGTGGAAGTAGGTGAAGTACACGAGCCCCAGCAGGGTGCTCACGCTGCTGGAGTTGGTCGTGTCCACGCCAAGGAGGCTGGCCACCACCCAGGCCACGACGCTGAGGATGATGCCGTCGAGCAGGGCGCCGACGAAGCGGATCCAGAAGCCGGCGAGCGCCTCCTTGGGCGGGCCTGCCGGGGCGCCAGCCGGCCCGGCGTACTGGTAGCCGGCCGCCCCTGGGCCGGGGGCACCGGG
>WHTC01000022.1 GCA_009379795.1 Nitriliruptorales bacterium
AACGAGGAACTGGTGATCGCGTCCACCATCGCGTCGGTGCTCAAGGTCGCCCCGCCCGCCAGCGTGCACGTGATCGCCGACGGCTGCGACGACGATACCGCGGCCATCGCGCGGTCCTATGGCGTGCACGTGCTCGAGCGCGATCCCTCCCGCGGGAAGGCGGGCGCGATCGAGTTCGCCGTCCGTGAACTGCGACTGCCCCAGCGGTTCGAGGCGCTTCTGATCGTTGACGGTGACACCGAACTGGACGACCAGTACCTGGAGCGCGCGCTGCCGCTGCTGGATGACCCGGCGGTGGTCGCGGTCGCGGGATACGCCAGGTCGAGCTGGCGACCCCAGGAACTGTCGGTGATCGGCCGGTTCCTGGTCGCGTACCGCACCCGGCTGTACGCGCTGATGCAGTGGATCAAGTACGGGCAGACGTGGCGACGGACCAACGTCACCCCGATCGTCCCCGGCTTCGCCAGCCTGTACCGCACCAGGATCCTGTCGCGGATGGATCTCAACCCGCCCGGGCTGGTCATCGAGGACTTCAACATGACCTTCGAGATCCACCGTAAACGGCTCGGCGTGATCGCCTTCCAGCCCGACGTGTTCGCGCTGACGCAGGACCCCGATAACCTGCACGATTACTACCGCCAGGTGAAGCGCTGGTTCCTGGGCTTCTGGCAGACGCTCCGCCGGCACGGGGTCTGGCCGAGTTTATTCTCCGGGTGCCTGATCCTGTTCACGCTCGAGGTCATCACGGCAAGCGTGGGGATCATCGCCGTGATCGTGATGCTGCTCCTGCTGGCAACGCCGACGCTCACCGGCGGGCAGGTCCTGCAGGTGGGTGAGTTCGCCGCCCTGCACGCCTTTCTGGAGTCCTACCTCACCGTTCCCAACCTGCTACTGTTCCTGTTTCTCCCGGACTACCTGCTGACTTGCATCGTCGCCCTGGCGATGCGCCGTCCCAGCCTGCTCCTGTACGGAGTGGGCTTCCTGTTCCTGCGACTGGTGGACGCCACCGCCAGCCTGTGGACGCTGCCGCAGGCGTGGTTCGTCCACTCGAGCGGCCGCTGGGCAAGCCCTTCCCGGCGACCCGCCAGCACCGGCGACTCCTCGAGGTGACCTTCGTGATGCGCAAGCTCCGCCCGTCCTGGCTTCTCCTCGCCGCGCCGGCCGTCCTGGTTCTCGTCGTCGTCGTCGCGGTCATCTTCAGCGGGTTCTGGCTCGCCTCGACAGGAGCCGGCTCGCAGGCCGCCACCGGCTCCGACGAGCCCCGGGAGGAACCCGACGCCGAGCCCCCAGCGGAGGATCGCACCGTGATCGCTTACGTGCCCTACTGGGATCAGGAGCGCGCGTTCGACAGTGTGCTGGAAAACATCGAGATCATCGACGAGGTCAGCCCCTTCTGGTACGCCCCTGATGCTGAGGGAAACGTCGAGCTCAGCGATCCGCAGCACACCACCGTCGACCGCATGATGGTTCGATACCTGCAGGAGCAGGGCATTCGCGTCATCCCCACGATCACCAACCTCCGCTCCGGCGACTGGGATCCGGAGGTCGTTGGCGAGGTGCTGGCCGACGACGCCAGGATGGAGGCACACGTCCGTAACATCGTCGACCTGGTCATCGCTGAGGGTTACGACGGCATCGATCTGGACTATGAGAGCCTCAGAGCACGCGATCGTGACCCCTATTCGGCGTTCCTGCGTGAACTGTCAGCCGCCCTGCACGCGGAGGACAAGCTCCTCACCTCGTCAGTGCACCCCAAGACATCCGACGAAGGCGTGGACGAACGCAATGTTGCCCAGGATTTCGAGGTCATTGGTGAGACCAATGATCAGGTGCGGGTCATGACCTACGACTACTCGTGGGACACCTCGCCACCTGGACCGGTTGCCCCCGCGGAATGGGTCGAGGAGGTCATCGCCTGGACAGTGACCCAGATCCCGCGAGAGAAGGTCGTGCTCGGGGTCGTGCTCCTTGGCTATGACTGGGTGGACGGGCACGGCGAGACGGTCGACTACTACATGGCGATGTCCCGGGCCCGGCAAGAGGGTGCGGAGATCCAGCGGGCTGACGATGAGAGCCCCTGGTACACCTACACCGACCAGTCCAGCCGTGAGCACGAGGTGTGGTTCGAAGACGCGGCCAGCATCAGCTCCAAGCTCCGTCTGATCCGCGAGTACGACCTGGGTGGGGTGTTCGCCTGGCGGCTCGGCGGCGAGGATCCAGGGGTATGGTCCGAGGTCCCCAAGTACACAGGCGCGCTCGGACAGTAGCGGTGCCCGACACGACGACGACGTCGACCTCGACAGCCACCCGGAGCAGGTTTCCGAGCAGCAACAGCGCGGACGGCCCGAGGGCGGCGACCTGACGGGTGATCTCCGAACCGATCGAGCCGCCTGCCCCAACCTGTTTCCCCGGCTCGACGCGGCCAGGTGAGACGCGTTGACAGGCCGCTCTGGAGTATGGTTGGGTACCTCATATTATGCTATAAGTATCGTACTTAAGTACCTGCCTTCGGATGATTGGGGCGCGGGAGGAACTGCGCCCCTGACCGCGTGCTGTTGACGCGGGGGCCGGCTCGCAACACGGAGACGACAACCGATGAAGCGGTATGGCAGTGACGTGGTCGTCGAGGGCCTGCAGGGCCTCGGCCTCCCCTTCATCTCGTTGAACCCGGGTGCCTCGTTTCGGGGTGTGCACGACTCCCTCGTTCATCACGGCGCTCCGGAAATGATCCTGACGCTCTCGGAAAACGTGACGGTGGCGGTCGCCCACGGTTACGGGAAGGCGACGGGGCGGCCGATGGGGGCGATCGTGCACAACGTCGTCGGGCTCCAGAATGCCTCGATGGCGATCTTCAACGCATGGATCGACCAGGCGCCGGTCGTCATCCTGGGCGGCTCCGGACCCGCGGACCACGCCCGCCGCCGGCCGTGGATCGACTGGATCCACACCGCCAAGCCCCAGGGCGCAGTCATCCGCGATGTCGTGAAGTGGGACGACGAGCCACGCAGCGTCGAGGGGATCCCGGACAGCCTCGCCCGCGCGTACGCCATCGCGAGCACGCCACCCCAGGGCCCGACCTACGTGGCGCTCGACTCGCTATTGCAGGAGGCCGAGGTGGCACCCGACCTCGACGCGCGCATCTCGCCGCCGCGATGCGGCCGGCTCACCGCACCACCCGACGAGCTGGCGGAGCTGGCGGACAAGCTGCTGGCCGCCGAGCACCCGGTGCTCCTCGCCGATCTCGCCGGCCGCGGCGAGGCGGCCTTCACGGCCCTCCAGCGCCTCGCCACGGCGCTGGCCGCGCCCGTCGTCGATTTGGGCGGCCGGCACAACTTCCCGTCGAGCCACTGGGCTGACGGGACCCTCGACCGTGACCGGTTCCTGCGCCGAGCGGACGTCGTGCTGGCCGTGGACGTCCGCGATCTCCGCTGGGCCACGTCGGTGAGCGATATGGCAGCGCACAGCTACCAACCGCTCGTGTCCCCTGACGCCGTGCTGCTGTCGATGGGCCTGAACGACCTGCTCCACACGGGGATGTTCGACCGCGAGCCACTGGTCGACCGTGCGGTGAGCGCCGTGGCGGACTCGAATGTCGCGCTGCCCGCCCTCGCCGACCTCGTGGAGCGTGCCGCCGGCGACCGGCGGGAGCGCCGGCGTGCGCTCACCCGCGAGACCGACGAACTCCGTGCCACGGCCGCTCGCGAGACCGAGGACCAGGCGGGCCGGATGACGGAGGTGACGCTTGCGGCCGCGGTGTGGGACGCCGTGCGGGACGGGCCGTGGCTCCTGGCCAGCGGCGCGCTGCGAGGCGCAGCCCGCCGGACCTGGCAGTTCGAGGACTTCGGCTGCTTCCTCGGCGGGTCCGGCGGCGAGGGCCTCGGCTACGGCCTCGGCGCGTCGATCGGGGCCGCGCTCGCTCATCGCGACAGGGACACCCTCGTCGTGAACATGCAGACCGACGGGGACTTCCTCTACTCGGCCTCGGCGTTGTGGACGGCCGCGCAGCAACGCCTCCCACTCCTGACGGTCGTGGTGAACAACCGCAGCTACGGGCGCGATCGCACGCACCAGAGCGTCGTCGGACGGTTGCGCGGCCGTCCCGTGGAGAACGCCGCCGTGGGCATCGACATCGAGGACCCCGCCGTCGACTTCGGTCTGATCGCCGAAGCGCAGCGGGTGGAGTCGTTCGGGCGGGTCATGTCGCCGGGCGAGCTTGGGCCGACGCTCCGCCGTGCGGCGGCGAGGGTGCGGGCGGAATCGCTGCCAGCGCTCGTCGAGATCGTGATCGAGCGCAGGGACTGAGGGCTGGCACAGTCGGTGCGGCCCGAGCGGCAGCGACCCGACCAGCACACGACCGGGGGTCCGGGGATGCACGTGGCAGATCGAGAGGTGGGCATCGGCGGCGAAGGGGTGCTGCGCGTCGGCGGCTACAAGCAGAGCGGGCTCAGCGAGGAGAACAGCCGCGCGGAGCTTCTCAGCTACACCCGGGCCATGAACGTCAACCTCTCGGCACTCCCGCCCCGTGCGGATCAGGAAACTTGAGTATGTTACCTATGTACGGCGATGCGATCGGACACCGGCCAGCGACAGCGACCGCACCAGCGGGTGACTTGCCCGAAAGGACTACATGATGCGCAAGCAACTCGTCATCACGTGTCTGTTGACCCTCTGCGCGCTCGTAGCGGCCGGGTGCGGCGGCGGGGAGCCGGCCCCCGATGCGGCGGCCGGCGGGGAGGGCGCTGCCAGCCCCGCGGACGGCACGGTCGACGCATCCGAGAACGAGGAGGGCTCGCTGGAGGGCGTCACCCTTCGGCTCGGCTCGTCGTCGGTTCCGGACTACAGCGATGTCACCCTCCTTCGCCTGGTCGGGCAGCTCGAGGAGCGCGGCGCGCAGGTCGAGGTCTCGCACTTCGAGGGCGACCAGGCGCCGCTGCGCGCCCTCGTGGCCGGCGAGATCGACGTCGCCGCGGCGGGCGTGCCGGCGACCATCCACCTGGCTCAGCAGACCGACGAGGGCGTTCGGGTCTTCGGAGTCAACCTGCAGCAGACCGACTACATCCTCGTCGCGCAGCCGGAGTTCACCGAGCTCGCCGACCTTCAGGGCGAGCAGATCGGCATCGCGTCGCCGGGCGGCATCAGCGACGTCCTCACCCGGCTGGTCCTCGAAGGCGAGGGCATCCCGCTCGACAGCGTCGAGTTCGTGTCGGTCGGTGGAACCGGTGCGCGCATGTCGGCAATGGCTTCCGGCCAGCTCGCGGCCGGGCCCGCGCACGCGGCCGACGCGCTCGCCGCGGTGGAGCAGTCCGGGATGAGCAACCTGTGGATGTACGCCGACACGGTGGACAGCTACCTCCAGCAGGGGCTGGTCTCCACCGAGGGCTGGCTCGCCGAGAACCCCGAGCTGGCGCAGACGATCGTCGACGAGCTCATCGACGCGAGCCGGTGGGCGGGCGAGAACAAGGACGAGTACGTCGAGCTCTCCTTGGAGGCGGTGGAGGGCCCCTCGGAGACGGTGCGCCAACAGGCCTACGACATCTTCACCGACATCGAGATGTTCCCGGTGAACGGCGGGATGACCGAGGAGCAGCTCACCAACACCGCGCAGATCGAAGTCGACCTGGGCAACATCGCCGACCTGCCGGCACTCGAGGCCTTCAGTGACCCGAGCTTCGTCCAGGACTACCTGGACCGCGAGGGGGAGCTGTGACGCCAGGCGATACGGCTCCGAGGCTGCCCGAGGTGGACGTGATCGGCTCCACTCGCGGCGGCGGGACGCTGTTGCGGGTGGAGGGCATCCGCAAGACGTATCCGCGGATGCGGCTGCCCGCCCTCGACGGCATCGACCTGACGATGCACGAGGGCGAGTTTGTCTCACTGATCGGGCCGAGCGGTTGCGGCAAGACCACCCTGCTCCGCATCGTCGCCGGTCTGACGCCCGCCGGGGCCGGCCAGGTGCTTGTCGACGGTAGGCCCAGCGAGGGCCCGTCGCGCGAGAAGGCCCTCGTGTTCCAGCAGTTCAACCTCTTCCCCTGGCGGACCGCCATCGCAAACGCCGCCTACGGACTCGAGCTCCAGGGTATGAGCAGGAAGGACGCGCGGGAAAAGGGCCTTGAGTACCTGACGCTGCTCGGACTCGATCGCTTCGCGGACCACTACCCCGGCGAGATGTCGGGCGGCATGCAGCAGCGGGTCGGGATCGCCCGGGCGCTCGCGATCGAGCCCCGCCTGCTGCTCATGGACGAGCCGTTCGGAGCGCTCGACGCGCTGACCCGCGAGCGCCTGCAGTCCGAGCTGCTGCGGATCTGCGACGCGCGCGACCTCACCGTGCTGTTCGTGACGCACTCGATCGACGAGGCGATCTTCCTCTCCGACCGGGTCCTCGCGATGGGCGTCGAGCCAGGTCGGGTCGTGGAGGAGTTCGACGTCGACCTGCCGCGACCTCGCGTCGACTACGACGTCCACAGCAACCCCGAATACGCGCGGATCCGCAACGAGGCCTGGACGATTCTCGCCGCGGAGATGGAGCGCCAGGGAGGTGCGGCGGAGTGAGCGCCGTCGACTCGGCATCTCCCGCGACCGCTCCCCGGGCCGGGGCGTCACCGCGGTCGCTCGGCCGCTCTCCGGCGGCGATCAGCGTCGGCTCGGTCCTCGTCGCCGGTCTCCTGTGGGAGTTCCTCGGTCGGCAGTTCCCCGCCACCGCGTCGTACCCGTCCGCCGTCGGGGCTGCCCTGATCGAGATCACCGTGGGCGACGGTGCGCTCGTCAGCGCTCTCGCCGACACACTGCGCGGCATGGCCGCGGGCTTCCTCGTGGCCAGCGTGCTGGGCGTCGCCATCGGGTTCGCCATGGGCCGCATCCCGGTCGTGGCAGGCCTCGTCGAGCCGTATATCAACGCGATCTATGCCACCCCTCGGATCGCCCTCATCCCGCTGCTCGTGCTGTGGTTCGGCATCGGGTTCCAGCTGCGCGTGACCGTCGCCGTGCTCACAGCCATCTTCCCGATCATCCTCAACACCTACGTCGGCGCGAGCAGCGTCGACGGCGGCCTGATGGACGCGGGCCGGTCGCTCAACGCCAACAGCCTCCAGCTCCTTCGCACCGTGGTGATGCCGGCGTCGCTGCCCTTCGTCGTCACCGGTCTGCGCATCGGCGGCTTTCGCGCGCTCGTCGGGGTCATCGTCGCGGAGATGACCGCATCGATCACCGGGACCGGTCAGCTCCTGCTCACGTACGGGCGGTTCCTGCAGATCCCGCATCTCATCGCGGCCATCCTCAGCCTTGGCGTCATCGGCGTCGTCTTCACGCAGCTCATGGGCGCGGCCGAGCGAGCGGCAATGCCATGGGCCCGGCAGCGTCGCGCATGAGGTCCCGGGCGAGACAGCGGGCCCTGGACGGCCGCGGCGTCCCGGCGCGGCTCACCCTGCTCGTGGTCGTGCTCGCGGTATGGGAGTGGTACGGGCACCAGGTCAGCGCCGCCCTCTTCGTGCCGCCGTCGGCGATCGTGCGGGCGTTCTACGACATGGCCGTCGTCGAGCGGACCCTGCTCGACGCGGTCGGCACGACCGTTGTCGGTCTCGTCGCGGGCCTGGGTGCGGCGGTGGTCGTCGGCGTGGCGGTCGGCGTCGCGCTGGGACGGTGGCGCCTGCTGGGCCAGGTCGTCGACCCCTACGTCGCCTTCTTCTACTCGATGCCGCTCATCGCGCTCCAGCCGCTGCTCATCGTCTGGCTCGGGATCGGCTCGGTCCTGAAGATCGCGATGGTGTTCGCCTTCAGCGTCTTCGTCGTCATCATCAACACCGCCGCAGGCGTCCGCGAGGTCGAGGACACCTTCCTGGACGTGGGGCGCTCGATGTGCGCGACGGAGACGCAGGTGGTGCGAACGATCATCCTGCCGCGGGCGCTGCCCTACATCATGACCGGCATCCGCCTGGGCCTGGCGCAGGGCCTGGTCGGCGTGATCGTCGTCGAGATGACCGCGGCGGTGACCGGGATGGGCGGGCTCGTCGTCACGGCGGGCAGCTTCTTCCAGACAGCGCGCCTGTTCGTCCCCATCCTGGTGATCATGCTCGTGAGCGTCGTGCTGACCGCAGCGTTGCGCTGGCTGCACCGCAAGGTCTCGCCGTGGGCACAGACGGGGCACGGGTAATGCCGCCGGCCGACGCCCCGGCGCCGCTGCGCGTCGCCATCCCCGACATGATCTCCCCGTCGTACTTCCCGGCGATCGCGGCGGTCGAGCTCGGCTTCTTCCAGCGGGAAGGGCTCGATGCGACGATCGAGCTGGTATTCCCGGTCACGACCACGTACGAGGCGCTGCGCGAAGGGGAGATCGACTTCGTCGGCGGTGCCGCGCACGCGCCGCTGTACGCGTTTCCGGACTGGGAGGGCTGCAAGCTCGTCTGCGCGCTGTCGCAGAAGATGTACTGGTTCCTTGTGGCCCGCGCGGACCTGCACGTGACGCGCGGCGACCTCGGCGCCCTCAAGGGTCTTCGAATCGGCGCCGCGCCCGGGCCCGTGGACGGCCTGCTGCGTCTGCTCGCCGCGGCCGGCATCGATCCTGACAGCGAAGTCGAGATCGGCCCGGTACCGGGTGTCGCCGGCGCCGGCGTCTCCTTCGGGGTGTCGGCCGCGAAGGCGCTGGCAGCCGGCAAGGTCGACGCCTTCTGGGCGAACGGCATGGGGGCCGAGGTCGCCGTCCGCGACGGCGTCGGCACGCTGGTGCTCGACGCGCGACGCGGCGACGGGCCGCCCGAGGCCGAGGACTACACCTTCCCGGCCTTCGTGGTGACGCAGGAGCGCATCGAGGAACGGCCGCAGCAGGTCGCTGGAGCCGTCCGGGCGATCGTCAGGGCGCAGCGCGCGCTGCGGCGGGATCCCTCCCTGGCGACCGCGGCGGCGCGGGTGCACTTCCCGCAGTCCGAGCGCAACCTCATCGCCGAGCTCATACGCCGTGACACGGCGTTCTACGACCCGGCGATCTCCGAGCGGAGCGTCGTCTCGTTGAACCGCTTCGCTCGCGCGGTCGGTGTCCTCTCCGACCGGCAGGTGCCCTACGAACGCGTCGTCGCCACCGGCTTCCGCCGGCTGTGGGCTCCGACGGCCGAGACGGATGTCGTTCAAGGCGGAACCGCGGGGAACGACTAGGATCGTCGCGGGAGCAGCACCGAGGTACCGTAATCAGTGCAACCGATGCGGCCGCCCCGGAGCTGTCGGCACGATCACGGCGAAGGGCCCGCGATGGACTTCCACGAGTACGTGTGTGGCATCGCCGAAGCGCGCTACGCGATCCGCAAGGTGTTCCGGATCGTCGACGATCGGGCCAAGCTGGCGGGACTCGAGCCGCTCGAGCACCAGGCCCTGCTCCAGGTGTACGGATCGCCCGGAGAGATGCTGCAGGTGAACTCCGTCGCTCGGCGACTCGACATCGCGCCCGCCTTCGCGTCGCGGATGATCCGGCAACTGGAGACGAAGGGGTACGTGCTCCGCCGCTCCTCCGAGACGGACCGTCGCGTGACCGAGGTCCACATGACCGCTGCGGGACGGGAGATCGTCCGCAGCATCGACGCCGACGTGCGCATGCACGTGGAGTACTTCCAGGCGCAGCTCCCGATGAGCTCCAAGAGCACCGCGCTGTCGATCATGGCGTTCTACGTCGGCTTGGACCTGTCGCCGAGGGCGGTCGAGACGCTCGTCCTCGGGCCCGCCGAGGCCCCCTGAGCTCCCCCCGCCGCTGCATATGGCGGTCATCTTCGACTCCGGCAAGAGCGAATGTCGGCCCGCATCAACCAAAAGCACTTGATTTAAGTACCGTACCTCTCTACGCTGTTGGAGCACTGTCGGCAGCTACGGAGGATGTCCGATGGCAAGCACGACGGAGTCCGTCCAGGCCGTTGACGCCCATGGCTTCCGGCGGGCGATGGCGAGCTTCGCGACCGGGGTCAACGTCATCACCGTCTACGACGAGGCCGGCCAACCGCACGGCATGACGGCGACCGCCTTCTGCTCGGTATCGGTGGATCCGCCCCTGCTGCTCGTCTGCGTGAGCCGCGACACGCGCACGCATGACCGCATCGTGTCGACCGACCGCTTCGGAGTCGGCATGTTGAGCGGCGGCTCCACGAAGATCTCCGACCATTGCGCCCGGCCGGGAGCCGATAAGCGGTTGCCGGCTGCGTGGCTCGCCGAGGGGAGCGGCGCGCGGATGCCGGTGCTCGCCTCCGCGCTCGCCCACGCCGACTGCTCGGTCCACGAGCACCAGGACGTCGGGACGCACACGGTCTTCATCGGCCGGGTCGAGCACCTGTACTTCGGCTCCGAGACCGAGCCGCTGCTGTTCTTCCAGGGCAGCTACCACCGCCTGCAGCGGGACATGGCCGACCACTAGGCGAGCCGCTTCCCCGAGCAGGGGACGGCTATTGAAGGAGAGCGCATGACACGCAGCGGTGCAGCCTACGTCGAAGGTCTGCGGGACGCCCGGACAGTGTTCATCGACGGCGAGCGGGTGGACGACGTCACCACGCACCCCGCCTTCGCGAACTCCGTGCGCTCGATCGCTCGCCTCTACGACATCGCTGACGACCCCTCGAACCGCGACCTCATGACGTTTGGGTCGCCCACGACGGGCGACCCGGTGAACCGGGCCTTCATGATCCCCCGTTCCCGGGAGGACCTCGCCCTGCGGCGCGGTGCCATCCGCCGCTGGGCCGAGTCCACGTTCGGCCTCATGGGCCGCAGCCCCGACCACGTCGCGAGCTTCCTCGCTGCCTTCGCCAGCGCTCCCGACATCTTCGCGCGCGGGGGACAGCAGTTCGCGGACAACATCGTCCGGTTCCACGAGTACGCCCGCGACAACGATCTGTACGTCACGTACACGATCGTGCCGCCCCAGATCGACCGCTCGAAGCCGGCGCACGAGCAGGCTGACCCACACCTGTACGCCGGAGTCAGGGAAGAACGCGACGACGGGATCGTCGTCAAGGGCGCCCAGATGCTCGGCACGGGCAGCGCGCTCTCGGACTGGATCCTCCTCAGCTGCATCCACCCGCTGCGCGAGGGGGAGGAGAACCAGGCGATCTCGCTGGTGGTGCCGCTCAACGCACCCGGTCTCCGGGTCCACTCACGGCGCTCCTATGCAGGGGCGGCGAGCAGCATGTTCGACTACCCGCTGTCGTCCCAGTTCGACGAGACCGACTCACTCGTGGTGTTCGACGACGTCTTCGTTCCGTGGGAGCACGTCTTTGTCTACCGCGATCGGGCGATCACGCGCTCCCAGTTCTTCGAGACGCCCGCGCACACGCTGGGTAACAACCAGGCGCAGATCCGATTCGCCACCAAGCTGCACTTCCTGACCGGCTTGACCCGCCGCATCGCCGAGATGAACGGCACCGCCGCGCTCCCGCCGGTGCAGGGAACGCTCGGCGAGATCGCGGGGCACGCAGCGATGGTCGAGGGGCTCGTGCTGGCGCAGGAGGCCCACTGCGAGATCGACGGGAACGGCGTGGCGCGGCCCGGACGGGCCGAGCTCTACGCGAACATGATGTTCCAGTCGTCGCTCTACCCGGCCGTTCTGCAGATGGTGCGCGAACTGTGTGGTGGTGGCCTCATCCAGTTGCCGTCTTCCAGGGAGGACTTCGGCAACCCGGAGATCGCGGCTGACCTGGAGCGGTACGTCCAGTCGCCGGGAATGTCCAGCGTCGAGCGCGTCAAGCTGCTGAAGCTTGCCTGGGATGCGGTCGGGTCGGAGTTCGCGAGCCGCCACCACCAGTACGAGATGTTCTACGCCGGCGCGCCGTTCCTCGTGAAGGGGCACATGTTCCGCAACTACGACTTCGCCTCGGCGCAGGAACTGGTGGAGTCGGCGCTCCAGGGCTACGACCTCGACGGCCGGATCGACGCGATGCCGCCGGGCGCCGGGGTCCCGCAGCGCGGCGACGTGGGGGCGATGTCGTGATGGCCGCGCTCCGGGTCGCGTGCCTCCAGATCCAGCCGAGAGCCGACCAGACGCCTGCCGACCACTTCGAGGAGGTGGCACAGCAGGTGCGCGGCGCCGGGGATGCCGACCTCATCGTCCTACCGGAGCTCTGGAACGTGGGCTACTTCGCGTTCGACCAGTACCGGGACGAGGCGGAACCCGCCGACGGACCGACGGCGCGGCGATTGTCGGCCCTCGCCCGGGAGGTCGGCTCGGTGCTCCACGGGGGCAGCTTCGTGGAACGCGCCGACGCCGCCCTCCACAACACCAGCGTCGTCTTCGGGCCCGACGGCGCGACGCTCGCGCGCTACCGCAAGGTGCACGTCTTCGGCTACCAGTCGAGAGAGCGCCAGCTCGTGACGGGGGGCGACGTGCTCTCGACGTTCCCCCTCGGCGGGGCCCAAGCCGGCCTTGCCATCTGCTACGACCTCCGGTTTCCGGAACTGTTCCGCGCCGCCGTGGACGACGTCGCGCTCTTCGTCGTGCCGGCGACGTGGCCCGCAGCCCGGGTCGGCCATTGGCAGGCGCTGCTGCGGGCCCGGGCGATCGAGAACCAGGCGTTCGTCGTCGGGTGCAATGCGGCAGGGCGCAACGGCGGCGTCGAACTGGGCGGCGCCAGCGCGATCATCGACCCGTGGGGCGAGGCCGTCGCCCAGGCCGGTCCCGGGCCGACGGTGCTGGAAGCGGCCATCGACCTCTCCGCGCCGAGCCGGGCGAGGAGCGACTTTCCTGCGCTCCGCGACCGGGTCCTGCCGCGACCGACCCTGGCCGGCGCCATCACCTCCGAGGCAGGAGTGCCATCGTGACGACCTCCATCCACGTGCGCGATCTGAGCGGCGGAACCGGCCTCGAGCTGCGCCCCGGCCGCGTGGTGATCGCCGGCTTCACCGGCCGTGATCACGCCGCCGTCGAGGCGCACATCGATGAGCTCCGCGAGCTCGGCGTGCCGGTGCCGGAGCGCACGCCGACGTTCTACGAGGTCGATCCGTCGCTGCTGACCACAGCCGATCGCATCGAGGTGTCCGGTTCGTTCACGTCCGGTGAGGTGGAACCGGTCCTCATCGTCCACAACGGCGCCCGGTACCTCACCGTCGGCAGCGACCACACCGACCGGGACGTCGAACGCTCGAGCATCGAGGCGAGCAAGCGCGCGTGCCCGAAGGCCATCGGTCGCGAGGTGCTGCCGCTGGCGAGCCTCGCGACCTGGGACGATCTCGAGCTGAGCAGCTGGGCGGGCGGTGCACCCGGCCGCTACCAGGAGGGCCGGCTGGCACAGCTGCTGCCGCTCGAGTCGATCGTGGCCTCGCTCGGCGAGGCCGTGGCCGGCCGCCCGGCCACCGCATGGTCAGCCCTGCTTCGTGCGCGCGCGATCGAGAACCAGGCGTTCGTCATCGGCTGCAACGCCGCCGGCGTCAATCATGGCGTCGAGCTTGGCGGGCACAGCGCGATCATCGATCCCTGGGGGGAGGCCGTCGCCGAGGCGGGAGCGGAACCCACCCGGCTCGATGCCGTCATCGACCCGTCGGCGGCAGCCGACGCCCGTGCCGATTTCCCGGCGCTACGGGACCGGGTTTGGGCGTCGCCACCGTCATCAATCAAGGTCACGGAAGGTGCACCATGACGCAGATTCGTTTCGATCGCATCGACAGCGGCGAGCCGCTCGACGTGGCGGTCAACCGCGTGCTCATCGCCGGTTTCACCGGTCGTGACGCGGCGTCCGTGCAGGAGCACATCGACGAGTTGCGCGCGCTCGGGGTGCCGGTGCCCGACACCGTTCCCACGGTGGTCGAGGTGGCACGTGAGATGCTGACCACGGCGGAGACGATCGAGGTCGACGGCACGTTCACGTCGGGCGAGGTCGAGCCCGTGCTGGTCCTGTTCTCAGGACGTCGATGGTTGACCGTCGGGAGCGACCACACCGATCGGGACGTGGAACGCGAGAGCATCGCCCGGAGCAAGCAGGTGTGCCCCAAGGTCGTGGCCCGGACGCTGCTGCCGCTGGGTGACGACAACCTCGATGCGGTCCAACTTGAGAGCTGGGTGGACGGCGAGGGCCGGCCCTACCAGCAGGGGGGCATGGAGGCGATCCTCCCGCTTGGCCGTATCGAGGAGGCGTTGCAGGCGGCCGGCGTGACGCTGATGGACGGCGACGTCGTCTTTCTCGGAACGTTGCCGGTGACCGGGGGCTCGATGCGGCCGTCACGTTCCTTCCGCGCCACGCTGCGGGAGCCGCGGGCCGGGCATCGCATCGACCTCGCCTACCACGTCAACGTGCGACCCACGTCTGGAGCCGCGTATGCGCAAGCCTGAGCTGGAGTTCACCCCCGTCGAGGACGTCCCCTGGACCGCGGTCGACGATCGGATCCCCGGTCTGTCGGAGCGCATCCTCGCGCGCGACGGCGACACGCCCGTCGCGACGCGGATGTTGAAGTTCGCGCCGGGGACGGGCACGAGCGTGATGGGTACCCAGATCCACGACTTCTGGGAGGAGGTCTACATCCTCTCGGGAGAACTCCACGACCTGGTCCTCGGTGAGACCTTTCCCGAGGGCACCTACGCCTGCCGTCCCCCCGGGATGAGGCACGGACCCTGGGTGTCCACGCCGGGTTGCGTGACCTTCGAGGTGCGCTATCCCGTCTATCCCGGCGATGCCCCCGCCTGAGCAGGCGGACACGCCGAGGACATCCAGCAAAACGGGGAGCAGTGCCGTTGCAACGGCCAACCAAGGGAGAGCCAGCATGAGAACAAGGATGAACCACGCCCGGCGGGCTGCGAAGGGCAGCTCCCGGCTGCGGGTCGTTGGTCTACTGGCGTGCGTGGCGATGCTCGCTGCGGCGTGTGGCGGCGGCGACGCGGCCGAGACCGAGCAACCGGACGAGTCGGCGGCGGGTGCCGAGGAGGACACGACCGATTCCGCCGACCAGGGCAGTGACGGCAACGACGGTGACACCGGGGAGACCGACGCTGCCGAGGATGAAGGCCCCGCCGAGACGCTGCGCATCGGCGTGCACCCGGCGGCGTTCGACGCCGGCTTCCTGCACATGGCCGAGGAGCAGGGCTTCTACGAGAAGCACAACGTCGACGTCGAGTTCGTCGAACTGCAGAGCGCATCGCAGGCCCTGCCAGCCCTCGTCGCCGGCGAGGTCGACATCATCGAGCAGAGCCCCGGCGCGCTGTTCATCGCGTCCCAACAGGGCGAGACGGACGTCGCCATCGTCGGCTCCTCCATGATGGGGATCCCGTACACCATTTACGCCAGCAAGGAATTCGAGTCGCTGCAGGACCTCGAGGGCGCCAGCCTGGCCGTGTCGTCCCCGACCGGTCTGCCCGCCCTGGTGGCCAACCTGATCCTCGCGGACGCCGGCGTCGACCTCAGCACCATCGAGTACGTCAACGCCGGCGGCAACGCCGACCGGTACCGCGCGGTGGTCGCGGGCACGGCAGACGCCGCATCGTCACCTGCCGACTTCGTACCCCAGGCCGAGGACGACGGCGTCAACGTGCTGGCGCTGTCGACCGAAGCCCTGCCCGACTATCCGCGCTACACGCTGCTGGCTCGCCGGGCCGTGCTCGACGAGAAGCCCGACGCGGTCGTGCGGTACCTGGCCGGTCTGATCGAGGGGCTGCGGTACGCGTTCGACAACCCGGACGAGGCCAAGGCCCTGGCGGCCGACCACATGGGCGTCGACCTCGACGACCCGCGGGTCGCGTACATGCACGAGCTGATCGTCGACGGCGGCCTCGTCTCGCCCAACGCGGAGATCCCGCGCGAGAAGCTCGAGTTCCAGGAGCAGGTGCTCCTCGACATCGGCGAACTCAACGAGCCCGTCGACCTCGACGCGTTCATCGAGGAGAGCTTCCTCGATCAGGCGCTGGAGCGGGTTGGCGGCGCACGCTGACGTCCACGGCCGGTCCCCGCGGCTGCTGGCCGGTCGCGGGGACCGGCACCACGTCATCGTCATCCGGCCACCCGTGCCAGGATGCGACAGAAAGGATGCGCCATGGCCACCGAGCGAGTGCGTATCGAGAACGTCTCCAAGTTCTTCAAGATCCGCGTCGGTCGACGCGAGGAGCAGGTGCATGCGCTCGACGATGTGTCGTTCTCGGTGTACGACGGCGAGATCGTCGTACTGACCGGCCTGAGCGGCTGCGGCAAGACGACGCTGTTGCGGATCATCCTCGGCCTCGAGAAGGCCACGAGCGGCCGTGTGGTCGTCGGCGACAAGGTCGTGACCGGCTGCGGGTACGACCGCGGCATGGTGTTCCAACATGCCGAGCTCCTACCCTGGCGCTCGGCGCTGGGCAACACCGAGTTCGGTCTGGAGGTCAAGGGCGTGCCGCCCGCGGAGCGCCGCGCCATCGCGAAGAAGAACCTCGAGCTGGTCGGTCTCGGTGACTCGATGGACCGCCGCCCGGACCAGCTCTCCGGCGGCATGAAGCAGCGTGTGGGGCTCGCACGTGCGCTGAGCATCGATCCGGAGGTCCTGTTGATGGACGAGCCGTTCGGTGCCCTCGACGCGCAGACACGGGAAGTGCTGCAAGCCGAACTGCTCGACATCCACGAGCGCACGGGAAAGACCATCGTCTTCGTCACGCACGACCTCGACGAAGCGGTGCTGCTCGCTGACCGGATCGTGCTGATGTCGCCGCATTCCGGACGGTTGAAGCAGATCTTCGAGGTGGACATTCCGCGTCCCCGCCGCGACACCATCGCTATCCGCGGCAGCGAGGAGTTCCACCACACCAGGTTTGAGGTCTGGCGCTCGCTGATGGAGCAGGAGCTCCGCGAGCAGGTCCAGACGCCGAAGGCGGGAGCCGCATCATGACAGGCAAGGAAGCAACCAAGCCGATGACGCAGATGCCGGAGGCACCGACGCCTCAGCCGAACCCACGGCCGGTGACTCCCGGAGAGCCAGCACGATCCACGCGCCGCTGGCGGGGACCGGCGAAGTCGGTCGCAACCTCCAACACGGTGATCGCTCTGGCCTCCGCGGCACTGTTGCTGTCGGTGTGGGAGTACTTCGGCCGCGACGTCAACCCGATCTTCGCGTCGCATCCGACCGCCATCGTCGGGGCGTTCGGGCGGCTGTTCGAGGACGGCACGCTGCCCGGGGCGTTCTTCGACAGCATGCGGCCCATGGCGGTCGGCTACGGCATCGCGGCTGCGGTCGGAATCCCGCTGGGACTGTTGATCGGGCGCTACCGGACCGCCGAAGCCGCGCTCGGCTTCTACGTCACGGGCGGTTATGCGACGCCGATGGTCGCGTTCATCCCGCTGCTGATGCTGTGGTTCGGGCTCGGGTTCGCCGTCAAGGTCGCGGTCGTCGTGTTGATGACGCTGTTCCCGATCGTCATCAACACCTGGGCCGGCGTCCAGGCGGTACCGAAGACGTTGATCGAGGTCGGTCAGACGTTCGTGGCGCCGCAGTCCGCGATCATGCGCAAGATCATCCTGCCGGCGACCGTCCCCTACATCATGACCGGGCTGCGCCTCGGCGTCGGCCGTGCGGTGATCGGCATCGTCATCGCCGAGTTCTTCTCTGCCATCGGTGGCCTGGGCGGCGTCATCATCCGGTCGGGGCAGCGCTTCGACACGGCATCGCTGTTCGTTCCCATCGTGATCCTCATGGTGCTCGGGATCGGCCTCACCAAGGCCGTCGGCTATCTCGAGTCGAGGGTCGCACCGTGGCAACGCGAGACCAGCGGATGATCGCGACACCGGGACCGACGGCACGGCAGCGATGATGGACCGGCGTCCACACGACCGGGGCGGTGTGCCGGATCGCCGTCCGATCGACTGGTCCGACGGCGAGCGGCCCGACTGGGGCGTGTTGGCGCTGTGCCTGCGGGCGGCGCTGAGCGCGCGCGGCATCCTCCGGCTCGACGAGATCCGACGGGCGACCGAGGACCTCGACGACTACCGCTCCCTGGGCTACTTCGAGCGCCGCGTCCTGGCGCTCGAGAACGTCCTGGTCGAGAAAGGGGTGATCACCCACGAGGAGATCGACGCGCGGGCGGTGCTCGGCGATGGCTAGCCGTCCCGAGCAGCCCGCCCGCTTCGCCGTCGGTGACCACGTCGCCGTCGTCGAGCGGCCCGGGGAGCGCCGACACGTGCGTACGCCCCGGTACGTCCAGGGGGCGGTCGGCGTCGTCACGGGTGTCCACGGACCGCATCTCGATCCGGAACGGTTGGCCTATGGGCTCGACGGCCACCCGCCGGTCTGGCTGTACGCGGTGCAGATCCCGCTGGCGCAGTTGTTCCCCGACGGGGCTTGTCGCCCTGGCGATGTCCTGGCCATCGATCTCTACGAGCACTGGCTGCGGCCGGCGGACGAGGTCGGCACGACGCGAACAGAAAGGGTTCCAGATTGAGCGCCAAGACTCCGGACGCTGAGCGCCGCGTCCACGCCATGCGCGAGCTGCTGGTGGAGCGCGGGGTCGTCGACGACGACGTCGACCGCCAGATCGGCGCCGACGCCTCGCGGTCGTGGCAGCAGGGCGCCAGGCTGGTGTCCCGGGCATGGGTCGATCCGGCCTACCGGCAGCGGCTGCTGACCGACGCGAAGGCCGCCGCACGGGAACTTGACGTCGATGCCGACGCGATCAAGGAGTTCGTCGTCCTCGAGAACACCGAAGAGGTGCACCACCTGGTCGTCTGCACCCTGTGTTCCTGCTATCCGCGCGCGGTGCTCGGCGACCCGCCGGCCTGGTACAAGAGCGAGGCCTACCGGTCCAGGGCCGTTCGCGAGCCCGCGGCCGTGCTGGCCGAGTTCGGGTGGGAGCCGCCGGAGCAGATGCGCATCGTCGTGGTCGACAGTTCCGCCGACCGGCGCTTCATGGTGCTCCCCCGCCGTCCACGGGGCAGCGAAGGGATGTCCGAGGCGGACCTCCGCGGCCTCGTGACCCGCAACAGCCTGATCGGGGTCGGCGAGCCACGACCGGTGGCAGACGCGTGAAGACCCGCATGGACGCCCCCGGCCGACGTCGTGGATCGCTCCGAGCCGTCAGCACGCCCGATCTCGATGGAAGGTCAACCATGCCCATGGTCGTAGCGTCGGCGGACGTCGAGCGACGTCGCGCGGCCGTCTGGATGCTCCTCCTGGCCGCGGTGACGTTCCTGGTCACCTTCGACCAGGGGGCGCTCACCACGGGTCAGCCGCTGTTCCACGAGCTGTTCCACGACGGCCGTCACCTGCTCGGCGTGCCGTGCCACTGACTGCCTCGACGCTCGGGATGAGTCTGCAGCGGGGTCTGGCCGCCGGCCTGCTCGCCGGCCTCTTCGCCCTGCTGGTGGGCGAGGTCGTGCTGGAGCAGGCGGTCGCGATCGAGCGGGCGGCCGTCGCCGACCAGGCACACGTCGCGCCACCGCTGGTCGACCGCGCGGTCCAGCGGGCGCTGGTGCCGGTGTCGACCGCCATCGTCGGCAGCGCCATCGGCGGGATGTTCGGCGTCGCGTGGATGGGGCTACGCCCGCGCATGCGCGAGTCGTCGGACTGGCGGGCCAGCCTCAAGCTTGGCGGGTGCGCCTGGGCCACCGTGGCCCTGTTCCCCGGGCTCGTCCACCCCGCCACGCCGCCCGCCGCGGGTGCGGCCGGGACGATCGGCGCGCGCGCGACCTGGTTCGTGACGACGATCGGCGCCGGCGTCACCGCCGCACTCGTTCTGTGGCGGTGGGCGCGTTCGCTCGACCGGCGCGGATGGCGGGTGCTCGCGCGCCGCGGGGCGGTGGTGGCCGCGACCGTGCTGCTCTTCGCTGCGCTGTACGTGCTCCTGCCGGCAGGCAGGGAAACGGTGGGCGTCCCGGCGCCGCTGGTGTGGGACTTCCGGGTGGCCACCTTCGCCACGCAGTTGCTGTTGTGGAGCGCGATCACGGTGGGTTTCGGGCTGCTGACGCACCGCGCAGCGCAGCGTGGCCAGGCCCACGGCAAGGAGGCGTAGGTGGAAGCCCGGGATCTCGGCGCGCCGGTCAGGCACGCGGCCGGTGACCGCGACCGCCTCTTGCACGGCGGCCGGCGCTACGTCGCCGATCTCGTCGGCGGAAGCCATGCCTGGATGGCCGTCGTGCGCAGCCATGTCGCGAACGGCGTGCTGCGCGGCATCGACACGGCGGCGGCCCGCGCGAGCGACGGGGTCCTGGCGGTACTGACCGCGAAGGATCTCGACCCGGTCCCACGCATCCCGGTGCGCAACCCGGAACCGGCACTGGAGCCGTTCCTCCAGCCGATCCTGGCGACCGAGCGCGTCCGCTACGTGGGAGAACCGATCGCGGTGGTCGTGGCCACCGACCCCTACCGCGCCGAGGACGCCGCCGAACTCGTCGTCGCCGACGTCGATCCGTCCCTGGCCCACGTCGAGGTCTGGGACGACGCCACGGCGGCGGCCGTGTGGGCGTCGAGCGACGACGCCGTTATGGCGCGCCGTTCGATCTCCGACGGTGATGTCGAGGCCGCCTTCGCACAAGCGGCGGTGGTCGTGCGCCGCCGATACCACGTCGCGCGCCAGACCGGCTTGCCGATGGAGCCACGTGGGCTCATTGCGGCGTGGGACGGCGACCCCGAGCCGGTCCTGCACCTGTGGGGCGTCACCAAATACGTGCACTTCACCAGGCGGATCGTCGCGCAGCTCCTCGGGCTGGAGCCGTCCCGGGTCGTCGTCAACGACGTGGACGTGGGAGGGATGTTCGGGGTCCGTGGGGAGGTGTATCCCGAGGACGTCCTGGTGCCGCTGGCGAGCCGTCGCGTCGGCATGCCGGTGGCATGGGTCGAGGATCGACGCGAGCACCTGCTCGCGATCAACCATTCGCGGGGCCAGACCCACGACTTCGAACTGGCGATGGCCGAGGACGGCACCTTCCTGGCGTACCGGGATCGCTGCCGGATCGACGTCGGCGCGTACGCACGTCCGATCGGCTCGCGGGCGGTGACCGTGACCCTTGAGAGCCTGCCCGGCCCCTACCGGTGGCAGAGCCACGAGGCCACCGTCGAAGCGATCCTGACGAACAAGACCCCCCACCGGGACGATGCGGGCGCCGTGCGCCTTCGAGGCCACCTTCGCCCGCGAGCGCGCCATCGACGAGGGATGCGCGTCGCTGGGACTCGACCCCTTGGTGGTTCGGCGACAGAACCTGCTGCCCCACAGCGAACTGCCCTACACCGTGCCGTTCGGTGGCGAGCATGGGCCTATCTACGACTCGGGTGACATGGTGGCCGGGCTCGACGCCTTCCACGACAGGGCCGACGTTGACGGCATCCGCGAGCAGGTCCTGCGCCGCCGGCAACAGGGCGAGTTGGTGGGCCTGGGCACGGCATTCGCGATGGAACACTCGGGCAACGGCAAGCATGAGAGCGTCGTCGCGACCCTCGATCACGACGGCGTGGTCACGCTCGGGACCGGGGCGGCCGAGGTCGGTCAGGGTGTGATCGACACGGTCCTCCGCGTCGCGGCCGACCGGGTCGGCATCGCGACGTCGGCGTTGCGGGTGGTCGCCGGGGACAGCCGCGGCCACCGGGAGGGGCGCGGCACCTTCGGGTCGCGGACCACGATCTTCGTCGGCAGCGCCGTGGCCGATGCCGGCGGTCGGCTCCGGAGCGAAGCCATCCGCCGCGCTGCGGACAAGCTCGGTGTGCCCACTGCGCAGATCGTGGTGGGCCCGCAGACGCTGCGTGGGGGTACCGGCGAGGTGGCGTGGAAGGACCTCGCGCCGATCCACGTCGAAGGTGTCCACGAGATGGCCGATGCCACGTGGGGGTTCGGGGCCTACCTCGCGGTGGTCGCGGTCGATCCCGTGTCGGCCGTTCCGGCGGTCGAGCGGCTCTCGGTGGCCTATGACTGTGGCGTCGCCATCGATCCGGACAACGTCCATCGCCAACTTGTCGGTGGCGCGGTGCACGGGCTGGGCGGCGCGCTCCACGAGGAGTTGGCGTACGCACCGGACGGACAACCGCTCGCCACCACCCTGATGGATTATGCGATCCCGACCAGTGCGGAGGTCCCGGACGTCGAGGCGTTCGTGCTCGAACTCGAACCCGCGTCGGGCAACCCGCTGGGCGTCAAGGGTGCCGGCGAAGCCGGCGTCATCGGGGGTCGGTGCCGCCGTCGCCAACGCGGTCGCCGATGCACTCGGCCGCCCGGACGCCATCTCGTCCCTGCCCGTGCGCCCCCCGAGGTCTTCCGCGCCTTCGACACGACCGCACTCGACCGGCAGGAGATTCCTTGAACATCGATGCCGAAGCTCGGGGCTACCCCGACCTGCACGACCACCTGGCACAGCTCGAAGCACACGGGCAGGTCGTCCGTGTCGATCGTGCGATCGACAAGGACGCTGAGATGCACCCGCTGGTGCGGTGGCAGTTCCGGGGTGGTCTTCCCGAGCAGGCCCGCAAGGCGTTCCTGTTCACCAACGTCGTGGACGGCAGCGGTCACCGCTTCGACGTACCGGTGCTCGTGGGCGGGCTCGCCAGCAACCGTGAGATCTACCGGCTGGGCATGGGCTGCGAGCTCGACGAGATCGGCGCCCGGTGGGCCACGGCCATGTCGTCGCCGGTCGCTCCGATCGAGGTCGACGATGCGCCCTGCCACGAGCTCGTCGTAAGGGGCGAGGCGCTCACCGGCCCCCGCGCCGGGCTGGACGGCATCCCGGTGCCGGTCTCCACGCCGGGATGGGACAACGCGCCCTACACGACGACGTCACACTTCATCACGCGCGATCCGGACACCGGGATCCAGAACGTCGGCAACTACCGCGGCCAGTTCAAGGCGCCACTGCGGCTGGGGATGAACCCGTCGGTCGAGTTGACCCCCGGTATCTACACCCACTGGCTGAAGTACCGCGATCGCGGTGAACCGATGCCGTGCGCGGTGGTCCTCGGCGCGCCGCCAGCCGTCACGTTCGCCGCGGTCCAGAAGGTTCCCCCGACCACGGGCGAACTGTCGGTCGCGGGCGCGCTGGCCGGCGCACCCATCCACACCGTCCGTGCGAAGACCGTCGACATCCACGTGCCGGCCTGGTCGGAGATCGTCGTGGAGGGCTACATCGCCACGGACGCGCTCGAACCCGAAGGACCGGTGGGTGAGTCGCACGGTCACGTGAACCTGCAGGAGTACAACGCCTTCCTGGAGGTGACGGCGATCACGCGGCGCAGAGATGCCGTGTTGACCTCGATCATCAGCCAGGTGACGCCCAGCGAGTCCAGCCTGATCAAGCGTGTCGCTTACGAACCGATGTTCCTGGCACACCTGCGCGACCAACTCGGCATCCGGTCGGTGGTCCGGGTGGGGATGCACGAGCCGCTGACCAACATCCGCAAGGTGATCCTCGTGCAGGTGCAGCGGGGGACGCCCGAGACCGAGGTCTGGCGTGCCCTGTACGGCGCGGCGTCGTTCCAGCGATCCAGCGGCAAGTACGTCATCGCGGTCGACGAGGACATCGATCCCGACAACGCGGACGCCATCCTCTGGGCGATGTCGTACCGGTCGAACCCGGAACGCGACCTGCGTGTGCTGTCCCACCAGGATCCCGGGCACGGACCGCAGGCGCAGGGCTCTGACGCCGCGGTCCTCGTCAACGCGACCCTTCGCGGCGACTACCCGCCCATCTCGCTGCCCAAGCGCGAGTTCATGGAGCGGGCGCGTGACATCTGGAACGAGCTGGGCCTGCCACCGCTGTCGCCACAGGCGCCGTGGTACGGCTACTCCCTGGGTGACTGGCCGGAGCGGCTTGAGCGGGAGGCCGAGCTCGCGACGCAGGGGCGCTACTTCGAGGTCGGCGAGGAGGCAGCGCAGCGTCGCCGCCGTGACGTCGAGATGAACCAACCCATCGACGAGCTCGGCGGCTGATGCGCCCTACGCTGCTGCGCCAGGTGCCGCGCTCCCCGGTGGGCGACGGTGGCCACGGCCGTGAAAAGG
>WHTC01000501.1 GCA_009379795.1 Nitriliruptorales bacterium
CGTCCGAAAGGCTCGGCGGCTTGTGCCTCACCCGCCTGCTGGCACGCCGCGCTGCGCCGCGCGGCTGGCCAGATCGCGCCACACGTGATCCGGCAGCCCGTGCACGCCCGGAGGCCAGTCCAGTTCCGGGGAGACGATCAGCCCAATCCCCGCAACCATGATTCCCTGGGTCAGATCGAACGCGTTGAGGCTCTCGCCATGGCCCGCAGCGAGGTCGGCCGTCGCCCCGCCGGCGAACAGGTAGATCTGCCGATCGCCGATCCGGCACTGCTCGACGAAGGGGATCACCTCGCGACGGTCGGTGAGTGCGTCGACGTCGATCTCGTCACGCTCACCTCCGGCGTTGAGGAGGAAGCAGCCGGACCTCAGCGTGCTCATGAGTTCGGTGGTCAACACGTGGGACCGGCCCGTGGCGGTGACGATCAGATCCGCCTCGTGCGCGAGCGAGTCGAGGCTGCCGGTGCGCCAGCCCGCATAGGCGGCCTCCAGGCGGCGTGCCGGATCGTGATCCGCGACACTCACCACGCCGCCGAAGGCGCGGGCCGCCTCGGCGATCCCCTCCCCCTCCAGCCCGAAACCGACCACCACGACGTGCCAGCCGTGCAAGCTGAGCTGGGTGCGCTCGCAGAAGGTCTGCCAGGTCCTCACGCCCACCAGGTAGCGGTGGTGCAGTGCCTCCTGCACGGGCAGTTGGTCCCAGCTGAACACCGGATACCGCAGGCGCAGGCCCTGAAGGCGAGCGATGCCCGCGGCCGTGGCCTCGAGCCCGGCACGGATGGTGCCGCCCTCCCGCTCCCCTGCTGCGACCGACAGATGCGCCCCGGTCTCGCAGGTATGGGTTGGCGCCCATCCCAGGGCGCGATGCACCGCCGCCTGCAGGTCGGCGGTGTCCATCCCCTGCCAGGCATGCGTCACCGCCCCCAGGTCGCGCAGGTAGGCCACCACCTCGTCCCGCACAGTCGCCGGGTCGGAGGGCAGCACGAACACGCTCGCCCCGCGCTCAAGCACGGACTCAAGCGCGGGGATCACCTCAG
>WHTC01000075.1 GCA_009379795.1 Nitriliruptorales bacterium
CGCAACATCGCCTCGCGCGTGCCGTGGGACGTGCAGGCACCCAGCCTCCCGACGTTCACCACCGACGGCAACAACGCCACGACCGCCATCTCCGAGGTGAGCTTCCTGACGCCGGACACGGTGTTCAAGCGCCCCGTCAGTGCGACCCGCACCTACGACTTCGCCTGGGACAACACCTGGTTCGAGAGCAAATGCGACCCGCTCGTGTTCGACCAGCCCGGCGGGAACGACGACGACGCGTCCACCACCAACCTGTTCGTGATGCACAACCGCATGCACGACTGGAGCTACTACCTCGGCTTCACCGAACTCAACTCCAACCTGCAGCAGTCCAACTTCGGCAACACCGGTCCCGACCGGGAGACCGACCCGGAGGTGGGCAACGCCCAGTCCGGCCGCCGCACCTTCAACGGCCGGGACAACGCCAACCAGATCACGCTTCAGGACGGCATCCCGCCGATCACCAACCAGTACCTGTGGCAGCCGCTGGCCGGCGCGTTCTACGGCACCTGCACCGACGGCGCCTACGACATGGCGATCGTCGCGCACGAGTACGGCCACGCGATCAGCAACCGCATGATCGGCGGGCCGAACACCGGCACCGGCGCCAGCCAGGGCCAGACCGAGAGCTGGTCGGACCTGATGTTCGCCGAGTACTTCCGCGGTTTCGGGATCACCGCCGGCGAGGACGCCAACCCGTTCGCCCTCGCGCCCTACGTCACGGGTGACAAGGAGAAGGGCATCCGCAACTACGGGATGAACGACAGCCCGCTCAACTACTCCAACCTGGAGTATGACGGCGTCGGCACGACCTCACCCCACGCCGACGGGGAGATCTGGAGCGCGGCCAACTTCGACCTCGCCGAGGCGCTCAACGCCAAGTACGACGGAGGGTTCCCGTCCGGCGACGCGCGGCTGCAGGAGCGCTGCGCACGGGGCGAACTGGCCGCCGACGCCTGCCCGGGCAACCGCCGCTGGGCCCAGCTGATGTTCGACGGCTTCCTGCTGCAGCCCAGCGGCTCGACGATGATCGACTCGCGCGACGGGATGCTCGCCGCCGACGTCCTGCGCTTCGACGGTGCCAACCAGATCGAGCTGTGGGACGTCTTCGCCCGCCGGGGCCTGGGTGGGACCGCATTCTCGACCGGTGCGGGCGACCGCAGCCCGACACCGGGATGGTCATCGCCAGTCGCCGACGACGAGGCCACCGTCCGCTTCGAGGCGGTCGACGCCGGCGACGGCGTACCGGAGACGATGACCGTCTACACGGGCGTGTACGAGGCGCGGATCAGCCCGACGGCGGACACCGACCCGGACACCGAGGTCTCCGACACGGTCGAGTTCGTGCCGGGTACCTACGAGTTCATCGCCCGGGCCGACGGCTTCGGCGGGTTCCGCTTCACCCAGACCTTCGAGGCCGGTGAGGAGCGGGTCGTGCAGGTGCCGATGCGCCGCAACGTGGCGTCGCTGCACAACGGCGCGACCGTCACCGGGGACGGCATCAACCTCGACAGGCTCATCGACGACACCGAGGCGACCAACTGGGCATCGCTGACCTCGACCGGCACCGCCACCGCCGGCCAGGGCGAGGGCGAGCAGGTCGACGGCCGTCAGGTCACGGTCAAGCTGGGCGACGAGCCCGTTGACGTGGTCGAGGTGCAGGTCAGCGCCGCGCTGCGGCCCGCCATCTCGGGCGACCCTGACTCGGGCGGCCAGAGCCGGTTCTCGGCGCTGCGCTCCTTCGACATCCTGGCCTGCGACGCCACGAGCGGCCTGGACGACTGCACGGGTAGCGCCGGCTACCGCACCATCCTCCGGAGCGCCGACGACGCCTTCCCGGGCATCCGGCCCCGGCCGGTCGCACCCGACCTGACGCTGCGCGCCTTCGAGGTCATCCCGACCGAGGCGACCCATGTCCGCCTGCGCGTGCGCGATAACCAGTGCACGGGCGGCCCCGACTACACCGGCGAAGCCAACCCCGTCAACGATCCGGTGTTCAGCAACCCGGATTGCGCCAGCGAGGAGCTGACGCCCGACCGCGCGGTGCTGAACCCGCCCAGGCAGCAGGTCCGCGCCGCCGAGCTGCAGGTGTTCTCGCAGCCGGCCCCGGAGGTCGGTCGCACCTGAAGACAACCCGGCGCCGCCCGAGGACTGCGAGCGCAACAGGCAGGGCAGGTGCACCGGGAGGCCCGCCCCCAGGAACCCGTGACCCCGCGCCGCGGGGCCGCGCATCCGTGTGGCCCCGCGCTTGCTCAGCGGTACAGATCCATCGTGGCCCTGGTCGCCACCCCGCCGGTCGCCCGCCGGCCGCCGATCGCCTTCACGTGAACCCTGACCGTCGCGTGGCGTCCGGTCGGCTCCACGTGAAGGCGCCCGGCAGGAACGGTGTGAAGGTGATCGGTCAGCTGGAGCCTGTTCGGCTCCACGTGAAGGCGAGCGCCGGGCCCCGACGGGCGCGTGGAGGGCACAGGTCGTCGAGCGACAGCAGGCTAGCGCGGCGTCGCGCGTCCCGGGTCGTCCTCCCAGCGCTCGCCGGCGTGGACCGCGTGCCAGAAGCGCAGCTCGAAACGGACGACCCTTGAGAATGCCCGCTGCTCGGCATGGCCGGGCGCGCCGTCGGTTACCCGGTCGAGCAGCGCAGCCAGGTCGGCGACGTAGGCACGGAACGCCGATGACGACCAGTTGTCGATGAATCCCCAGTACGGTGAGCTTGCCGCAGCGCGCTCGCGCACCGCGGTCCAGGCGTCGAGATAGGCGGACTCGGCCCCGTACAGTACCGTCAGACCGACCACGAAACCGTCGGATGGGGCAGCCTGGCAGAACGCCGTGTAGCCGAGATTCGTGGGACAAGGCTCGGAGCCAAGGTCGAGGCCGCGCGCAGCGGCCTCGCGGCGGAACAGTTCGAGCTCGGGCGCGAGCGCCGCGAGGCCCCCGGCCAGCACATCGCGTGCGGGCTCGTCAGGCGCGAGTTCGAGCAGGCGACCAAGGAAGCGACGGAAGCCGACGACGAAGAAATGGTCCTCGACCAGCCAGCGGTCGAAGGTCTCCCGCGGCAAGCTGCCGTCAGCGGTCGCGCGGACGAACGGGTGTGTCGCGATGCGGGTCCACAGGTCGCGGTTCGCTGCGACCAGCGCTTCCGCGGTGCTCATGTACCACCTCCCAAGGCGCGGCCTGCGCCGTGCCTGACGGCTCGCCCGGCGGCTGTCAGGCGGTCCGCGCCTTCTCGGCGCGGGTGCGCAGATCCTCCACGCCCTCCGCGAAGGACTCGTACCGCCACAGCGCGCTCCCGCTGATGAAGACGTCGGCGCCTGCGGCGGCGGACCCGGCGATCGTGTCGGGGCCGATGCCGCCGTCGACCTCCAGCTCGATGTCCTGACCGCCGCGGTCGAGCAGCGCGCGCGCCTCGGCGATCTTGGGCTCCATGGTCCGCAGGTAGGACTGCCCGCCGAAGCCCGGGTTGACGGTCATCACCAGGACGAGGTCGACCAGATCCAGCACGTGCTCGGCGAACGCCAGCGGGGTGGCGGGAGACAGGGCGATCCCGGCCCGAACTCCCAGGTTGCGGATTGACTGGTAGGTCTGGTGTGGCTGCCGCAAGGTCTCGGGGTGGACGATGATCAGCTCGCAGCCCGCGTCGACATACCGGGGGATGAGCTCCTCGGGCCGCCAGCACATCAGGTGGGCCTCAAAGCCACAGGCCGCGTACGGGCGGCAGGCGGCGATGATGTCGGGCCCGAAGGTCAGGTTCGGCACGAAGACGCCGTCCATGACATCCCACTGGATGCGGTCGACCCCCGCCCTATCCAGGGCGGCGCAGTCTTCGCCGAGTCTGGCGAGATCAGCAGGGAGGACGGAGGGGATGATCTTCACATTCATTACAGTCCTTCGATGGGCCGACGGCGGACGGGCCGCCCGCCGCCTGCGGCCCGCCCGGTTCTTCTACACCAGGCGCTCGACGATCATGGCCATACCCTGACCGCCGCCCACACACATGGTCTCCAGCCCGATGGTCTCGTCGGTGGTCCGCAGCCCGTTGAGCAGCGTGGTCATGATCCGGGCGCCGGTCATCCCGAAGGGGTGACCGACAGCGATCGCCCCGCCGTGGACGTTGAGCTTGTCCCACTCGACGCCCAGCGCGCGGGCGGAGGGGATCACCTGGGCGGCGAACGCTTCGTTGATCTCGACCAGGTCGACGTCGTCGATCGTCATGCCGGCCCGGGCCAGGGCCTGGCGGCTCGCCCCGATCGGGCCGAGGCCCATGATCTCGGGGTGCAGCGCGGTGACGCCGGAGGAGACGACCCGGGCCAGCGGGGTGATCCCCAGTTCACGAGCGCGGGTGTCGCTCATGACCACCACGGCAGCCGCCCCGTCGTTCAGGGGGCAGGCGTTGCCGGCGGTGACCCGCCCGTCGGGCCGGAACACCGGTTTCAGCGTCGCAAGCTTCTCGGTGGTGGTGCCCGGCCGGGGCCCGTCATCGGCGCTGACGGTGTCGCCGCTGGGCAGCGTCACCGGGGTGATCTCGCGACCGAAGAAGCCGTTCTTCTGTGACTCCACGGCACGGTTCTGCGACAGCATCGCGAACTCGTCCATCTGCTCGCGGGTGATGCCCTCCACCTCGGCGACGTTCTCCGCCGTCTGACCCATCGCGACGTAGACGTCGGGGAGAGGATCAGGGTCGCTGGTCGGATCCTGCTCGGCCGGCACCCAGGGCCCCGCACCGCCCTTGCCGCGCTGCTCGGTGCGCTCGCCGGCTTCGCTGAAGCGCGGGTTCATGGTGTCTGGCAGGCTGTCGGAGTTGCCCTTGGTGAAGCGGCTGACCATCTCGACTCCGGCGGCCACGAACACGTCGCCCTCGCCCGCCTTGATGGCGTGAGCCGCCATGCGGATCGTCTGCAGGGACGAGGAGCAGTAGCGGGTGATGGTGGCGCCGGGCACGTCCGGCAGTCCCGCCAGGATGCTGACGACGCGGCCCATGTTGAAGCCCTGCTCGCCACCGGGCAGCCCGCAGCCCAGCATCAGGTCCTCGACCTCGGCGGGGTCGAGTTGCGGCACCTTGGCGAGCGCCGCCTTGACGATTTCAGCGGCCAGGTCGTCGGGCCGGACGTCAACCAGTGAGCCCTTGAAGGCCCGCCCGATGAGAGAGCGCGCGGTCGCGACGATGACGGCTTCGGCCATGATTCCGGACTCCTGGCGATCGGTGACAACGGGACCGCCGCGAGCGAACGGCGATCCGTTCCAAGTATGACGGCCCGCACCCTCCACCGTCCCGCTGTCCACATGCCGGTGGCGGAGCGTCACGTCCAGCGACGCTTGCCCTACGCTGGGGGCATGAGCGCGTACCGTGCATTGACCGCGCGGCCCTTCGTGCTCGCGCAGCTCATCAAGGGGGCGCTGGAGGCGGAGGGCTTCGACGTCCGGCTCCAGCGGGACGGCCTCGGGGTGGTCTACGGCCTGGACTCCGGTACCTTCGCCACGCGCATTCTGGTGGCGGAGGCCGATCTGGACCGGGCGCGGTCCGTCCTTGCCGAGATGGAGGCCGAGGGCTGAGCTGCGGGCAGCGACGCGAGAACGCGATCGTCGCAGACTCCCGTATGCTCGCTTTTGAGCGCGCAATGCGCCCGATACCGAGAGTTCTCACAGGAGTGTCACCGCCGTGTCCGACCCGCAGATCCTCGTGAAGACCCCTGAGGGGGTGAGCGCCACCGTGCCCGTGGACTCCGCTGGGGGCCCCACGGTGCGGCAGGCGCTCGACGCCATCAGGGCGGCGGGTGGCACGGTCAAGGGCATGGTCCTGGCCGCCAAGGTGGATGGGGCTCTGCGTGACCTCAGTGCACCCCTCAGCGACGGCTCCACCGTCGAGCCGGTCGTCGCGGACTCCGAGGAGGGACGTTCGGTCCTGCGCCACTCCGTGGCGCACGTGATGGCTCAGGCGGTCACCGACCTGTTCCCCGGCGCGAAGTTCGCGATCGGACCGCCGATCACCGACGGGTTCTACTACGACTTCGACGTCGAACGGCCCTTCACCCCAGAGGATCTCGAGCGCATCGCTGCCCGGATGGCCGAGATCATCCGCGAGGACCAGCCGTTCCAGCGGCGCGAGGTCCAGCGCGACGAGGCCCTGGAGTTGTTCGCTGACCAGCCCTACAAGCGCGCGATCATCGAGGGTATCGTCGGCGACGGGGAGGTCCTCGCGGACGCCACCGCGCCACGTCCCGGCGAGGCGATGAGCGTCTACGAGAACCTGCGCGCCGACGGCACCGTCTGGCCTGATCTGTGCCGCGGCCCCCATATCCCGACCACCCGATGGGTTCCGGCATTCAAGCTGCAGCGCGTTGCCGGCGCGTATTGGCGGGGCGACGAGCGCCAGCCGATGCTCCAGCGGATCTACGGGACCGCGTGGGAGTCCCGCAAAGCCCTCGAGTCGCATCTCGAGCGCCTCGAGCAGGCTCGCCAGCGCGACCATCGCAAGTTGGGCCGCGAACTCGACTTGTTGAGCTTTCCGGAGGAATTGGGTGCGGGCCTCGCGGTGTGGCATCCCAATGGCTCGATCGTGCGCAAGGAGATGGAGGACTACGCGCGCGCCGAGCACGTGCGCCGCGGGTACCAGCCCGTCTACACCCCCCATCTCGGCAAGTCCCTGCTCTGGGAGACCTCGGGACACCTGGACTTCTACGCTGACAGCATGTACCCGCCGATGGAGCTGGACGTCTCGGCCCAGGGTCAGCAGGCAACGGCCGGGACCAACTACTACCCCAAGCCGATGAACTGCCCGTTCCACGTGCTGATCTACCGCTCACGGACCCGCTCCTACCGCGAGCTGCCGCTGCGGTTGTTCGAGCTGGGAACCGTCTACCGCTACGAGCGCAGCGGGGTCGTCCACGGACTGCTTCGAGCCCGTGGTTTCACCCAGGACGACAGCCATATCTTCTGCACGGCGGACCAGATCGTCGATGAGATCGAGGGCTGCCTGCGCTTCGCCATCGACCTGTTCGATGACTTCGGCTTCGCGGAGGGACCGTCACGCGTCGCGCTGTCGACCCGCCCGGCCAAGGCCGACACCGTCGGCACTGACGAAGGCTGGGTCCACGCCGAGGCCGCGCTGCGTGCCGGGTTGGACCGCTCCGGTCTGGACTATGTCGTCGACGAGGGCGAGGGCGCCTTCTACGGGCCCAAGATCGACCTGCAGATCACCGACGCCATCGGCCGTGCCTGGCAGCTGACGACCGTGCAGGTCGACTTCAACCTGCCCGAGCGCTTCGGGCTGTCCTACGTCGGGCCGGACGGCGCCGAGCACCAGCCCTACATGGTCCACCGGGCGCTGTTCGGCTCGCTCGACCGCTTCTTCGCCATCCTGCTTGAGCACTACGCCGGAGCGTTCCCGACCTGGCTGGCGCCGGTGCAGGCCGTGGTCGTGCCGATCGCCGACCGGCACCTGGAGTACGGTCGCGAGGTTGTCGAGACACTCAGCGCACGCGGTGCGCGCGCCCAACTGGACGACTCCCACGACACCATGGGCGCCAAGATCCGCAAGCACCAACTTGCGAAGGTGCCCTACCAGCTCGTTGTGGGCGACGCCGAGGTGGGGGACAGGACGGTGTCGGTGCGCCCGCGTGAAGGCGCCCAGCGTAAGGGACTGGCCATGGCCGTCTTCGCCGACGAGCTCGCAGACGCCGCGGCCCCGCGCCGGAGGGCGGGCGCAACCTCGTGACCACCTCGGGTAAGGAGCGGCTGGACAGCCTGCAGCGGCTGTGGACGCCGTGGCGGATGGCCTACATCAAGGACCCCGACCAGGCGAGCGAGGGCTGCCCCTTCTGCGTCCTGCCCGACCGAGGTCCGGAGCACGACCGGGAGACGCTGATCGTGTACCGGGCGCGGTGGGCCTTCGCGATCCTCAACGCCTACCCCTACAACCCCGGGCACCTGATGATGGTGCCCTATCGGCACGTGGCCAGCATCGACGACCTGACGCTCGAAGAACTGCACGAGCTCGCTGACCTGTGTCAGCGGGGGGTTCGCGCCCTGCGAGCGGCGAGTGGGCCCCATGCCTTCAATATCGGCATGAACATCGGTGGTGTGGCAGGGGCCGGCATCGCCGACCACCTGCACCAGCACGTCGTGCCCCGGTGGGGCGGAGACACCAACTTCATGCCCGTCATCGGGCAGACGCGGGTGCTGCCGGAACTGCTGGAGGAGACCTACGACCGCCTCCTTCCCGCCTTCGCGGAGGACGAGCCCGGATCGGGAACCTGAGAGCCCAATGACCTTGAACGCCTACGGTCGCGAGGCGACCGATCGGCTGATCCTGCCCATCGCACGCCTGATGGTCCGGGCTGGCGTCACGGCGAACTGGCTCACCTTCTCTGGAACGATGGGCGCCTTCATTGGCGTGGCGGTGGTGCTGGCCGGCCAGCCTGTCGCGGGGGCGGTCGTGCTGGCCTTCGCCACGGCGGTGGATGCCTTTGACGGAGCGGTTGCCCGCATACGCGGCTCCCAGAGCGCGTTCGGGTCCTTCTACGACAGCGTGGCGGACCGAATCAGCGACGCCGCGATCTTCGGTGCGGTCGCCTGGCTGGTGCGCGATGACCCGCTGCTGTTCGGGGTGGCGATCGTCGCGCTCACCGGCGCGCAGATCACGTCCTACATCCGGGCCAAGGCCGAGTCGTTGGGCAAGAATGCCACCGTCGGTATCCTCGAACGCGCGGAGCGCATCATCATCATCGTGCTCGCAATCGGCTTCGGGCTCGTGCCGATCGCGTTGTGGGTGCTGGCCATCGGGACGCTGGTAACCATCGCCCAGCGCTTCCGGGCGGTGCTGAGGCAGGTGCGGACCACATGAGCATGCCCCGCGAGCGCGAGACCGAGCAGGCCGCGCCCGGACGCGGCGCTTCCTCGCGCGGACTGCATCGGGGCGGCGGGTACCGGGGATCGGGGTTCTCAGGCGTGCCCGTGGACCGAAACCCCGGCGCGGCCGACCGGATCCCACCGGACTCCCGCCCCGAGCCGCGGCGGCAGCGGTTGGCCGGCCGGCTGTGGCTGCTCGCCTGGGAAACGGCGCGCCGCCTGCCTGAGCCGCTGGCCTTCGGGCTTGCCGACCTCGGCGGCGGTCTCGCCGCTCGCATCGGCGGGAAGACGCGGAGCCGGGTAGCCCGCAACCTCGCCCGCGTGCTCGGGCGTGACGCCGATGATCCGGTCACCCAGCGCGCCGCGCGCGAGGCGTTCCGCTCCTACGCCCGCTACTGGATCGAGGCCTTCCGCGCCGCCGATCTTGACCCCGCTGACCTTGACGCCCGGACCACCTCCAGCGGCTTCGAGCACCTCGACGCCGCGCTGGACGAGGGCCGGGGCGCGATCGTCCTGCTGGCTCACCACGGTTCCTGGGATGTGGCGGCGCAGTGGGGCGAGACGCATGGATATCACCTCGCCGTGGTCGCAGAGGTCGTCCGTCCCCGCCGGCTGTTCGAGCGCTTCGTGCGGCTGCGCGAGAGCATGGGACTGGAGGTCGTGCCGCTGCAGCGGTCGCGGGGGCAGGCATCCGAGCGCGGCGCAGGTGCCCTGGTCCAAACGCTGAGCTGGGTCACCGATGCCAACCACATGGTCGGGCTGCTGTCCGACCGCGATCTGACCCGCAAAGGTCCGCTTGTGGAGCTCTTCGGTGAGCCCGCGCACATTCCCCGCGGGCCGGCGGTCCTGTCCCAGCGCACGGGGGCGCCGATCATCCCGATCACGCTGCTCCAACGGCCAGGGCGTCGCTGGCACGTCCAGGCCCTACCGCGCATCGACGTCGCCGGGCTGGACGTGCAGGCCGCGACCGCCCGGGTCGCCCGCGGCATCGAGGACCTGATCCGCCTGGATCCCCCCCAGTGGCATTGTTTCTCCCCGATCTGGCTGGCCGACCGGCGCGGCCGCGGGGGCAACGGCGGGCGGGCGTGAAGGTCGCCCTTGTCTGCGCCTATGACTGGACGCGGCCGGGGGGAGTGCGGGCGCACGTGTCCCACCTCGCCGATCATCTCGCGTGCGATCACGAGGTGCGCATCTTCGCCCCGGCTTCCGCGCGTCCTGGCGCGGGGGGCTCCGCTGACGACAAGCGTCTGGTGCCGCTCGGGCGGGCCGTCGGGGTGCCGTACAACCGCTCGGTGGCACCGGTCGCGCTGTCGCCGCTTGCCGCGCGCCGCGTGATCCGCGCGCTCACTGAGTTCTCTCCGCACGTGGTGCATGTCCATGAGCCACTGGCCCCGATGGTGTCGATGGCCGCCGCTGCGCTGGGTCCGCGGCCGGTCGTCGGCACGTTCCACGCGTGGGCGCCCTCCCAACGCCTCTATCGGCTGGCCGCCCCGGTCGCCCGGCGAGTGGCGCAGCGCCTCGACGCCCGTATCGCCGTCTCTCCGTCCGCGCAGCAGTTCGCGAGCGACGGGCTCGGGCTGCCGGTCGGCGCCTTTCGGGTGGTGCCCAATGGGGTCGACGCCGCCTCCTTCGCCGCCGCGGCCCCCTTCCCCGACCTGATCGACCCGGAGCGCCCGCTGCTGTTGTTCGTCGGCAGGCTGGAACCACGCAAGGGACTGGACGTGGCGATCCGCGCCTTCCTGCGGTTGCGCAGTCTCCTGCCGCGAGTGCGGCTCTGCGTAGTGGGAGATGGCCCCGGGCGGGCACCAGCGGAGAGGATGATCCCGCCCTCCATCCGCCCCGACATTCGCTTCGCCGGTCCGGTGTCCGCCGAGGACTTGCCCCGGTACCACGCGAGCGCCGACATCTTCATCTCACCCGCGACCAGCGGTGAGTCCTTCGGCATCGTGCTCCTGGAGGCGATGGCCGCCGGGCTGCCGGTGGTGGCCTCCGACATCCCGGGTTACCGCACGGTTCTGAAGGATGGCGAGCAGGGCCGGCTGGTCCCCCCGGGTGATGCCTTCACGCTGGCGGACACGCTGGCCACGCTGCTCGCCAACCCTGCCCTGTGCCGCGCCATGGCCGCCGAGGGTCGGCGTACCGCTGCCGGGTACGCCTGGCCGGCAGTCGGTCGCAGGATCCTCGACGTCTACCAAGCGGTGCTGCGGCCGCCGCGCTGACCACGGCGCAGGGTCGGGGCGGGGCGGCCCGGTGACGCGGGGCTGTGCGGCGTGGGAGCGGGCAGCCGACGCGCTACCATCGCCAGGTCTCTGGGATCGCCTACCTGCGCTCCCGCTCCTGACGGAGGAGTGACTCCCCGTGACCGATCAAGCCTCCCAATCCACCCCGGCCCAGCACGGCACCGACCGCGTGAAGCGCGGTCTGGCCGACATGCTCAAGGGCGGCGTGATCATGGACGTGGTGAACGCCGAGCAAGCGCGCATCGCCGAGGAAGCGGGCGCGGTCGCGGTCATGGCGCTGGAGCGCGTACCCGCGGATATCCGCCGCGACGGCGGCGTGGCGCGCATGAGCGATCCCGACGTGATTGAGCAGATCATGAGCGCGGTGACCATCCCGGTCATGGCCAAGGCCCGTATCGGTCACTTCGTCGAGGCCCAGATTCTCGAAGCTCTGGGGGTCGACTACGTCGACGAGTCTGAGGTCCTCACCCCGGCCGACGAGGCTCACCACATCGACAAGCACGCATTCACCGTGCCGTTCGTGTGTGGCGCGACCAACCTCGGCGAGGCCCTGCGGCGCCTCGCCGAGGGAGCGGCGATGATCCGCTCCAAGGGCGAGGCGGGCACCGGAGACGTCAAGGAGGCCACCAGGCACATGCGGGCCGTGGTGGGCAGCATCCGGCGGCTGTCGAGCCTCGGCCGGGATGAGCTGTACGCGGAGGCCAAGGAGTTGCGTGCCCCGGTGGAGCTGGTCCGCGAGGTGGCCGAGCATGGGCGGCTCCCCGTCGTGCTGTTCACCGCGGGCGGCATCGCCACGCCGGCGGATGCGGCGCTGATGATGCAACTGGGCGCCGACGGCGTCTTTGTTGGATCGGGCATCTTCAAGTCCGGGGACCCCGCACGCCGGGCGCGGGCGATCGTCGAAGCCACCACCTACTTCAACGACCGCGACGTGCTCGCCAAGGTGAGCCGTTCGCTGGGCGAGGCGATGGTGGGGATCGCGAACGACTCGTTGCCCCCTCAGGAGCGGCTGGCCCAGCGCGGCTGGTAGGGCACCGTCCTGGCACGCGGCTGAATCGCCGGCAGTCGCTACCCTGCGCGTGTGAGCTCTCCCGATACGAACGCAGCCGAGCGCCTGCCCGGCGATGGCGCTTCGGCACGCCCGGCCTCTCAGGGCCCGCGGCATCTGGCTCCCGTGCCGGAACCGGACGGCGGCGACCCGCTGATCGGCGTGCTCGCCCTGCAGGGCGACGTACTTGAACACCTCCGGATGCTGCGCGCCTCCGGCGCGCGCGCCACCCCGGTCAAGCGGGTCGAGGAGCTCGAGGGGCTCGACGGCCTGGTGCTGCCTGGTGGCGAGTCGACCACGATCGGCAAGCTCGCCACCCGGTACGGCCTGTTCGCACCGCTGCAGGCCCGTATCGACGAGGGGCTGCCGGTCTTCGGCACCTGCGCGGGCGCCATCCTGCTGGCTCGTTCCGCGTTGACGGCGGAGGGCGAGGAGAGCGACCAGCCGTTGCTGGCGCGGATGGACATGGTGGTGCGGCGCAACGCCTTCGGCCGTCAGGTGGCAAGCTGCGAGGTCGACTTGGAGATCGCCGGCATCGAGGGTGGCCCCCTGCACGCGGCGTTCATCCGGGCCCCCTGGATCGAGCACGCCGGGCCCGGCGTCGAGACGCTGGCGACGGTCGGGACGCCGGCTGGTGATAGGGTCGTGGTCGCCCGCCAGGGCCGTCTCCTCGTATCGGCGTTCCACCCGGAGCTGACCGGAGACGGGCGCCTCCACCAATTGTTCGTGGAGACGGCGCGAGCAGATCGTTGCCGAATACGCGGAGGAGGGTGAGCGTGTCCGGTCACAGTAAATGGTCGACGATCAAGCACAAGAAGGGTGCCGCCGACGCGAAGCGCGGCAAGCTCTTCGCCCGGCTGATCCGGGGGATTGAAGCCGCGGCCAAGGTCGGTGGCCCGAATCCCGACGCAAACCCCACGCTGGCCGACGCCATCCAGAAGGCGCGCGAAGCCTCCGTGCCAAAGGACAACATCGAGCGCGCGCTGAAGCGCGCGTCCGGTGACACCGGCGGCATGGAATATGTCACCGTCTACTACGAGGGGTACGCGCCCGGTGGCGTGGCACTGTACGTGGAGTGCCTCACGGACAACCGCAACCGCGCGGCGAACGACGTGCGCTCGGCGTTCAGCAAGAACGGCGGCTCGCTGGCCGAGCCGGGTGCGGTGAACTACCTGTTCACGCGGACCGGTGTGATGCTCGTGCAGGCCAATGGCGTCGACGAGGACGACGTGTTGATCGCGGGCCTGGACGTCGGCATCACCGACGTCCGGTTCGAGCAGGACACGTACACCGTCACCACGGAGCCCAGCGACCTCCCCGCGGTGCGCAAGGCCCTGGAGGACTCCGGCCTGCCGGTCGTCTCCTCCGAGACGACCATGCTCCCGTCGGTGACCGTGCCGATCGCCGAAGAGGGCGTCGCCAAGCAGGTTCTGCGTCTCCTCGACGCGCTCGAAGACTGCGACGACGTTCAGAACGTGTACTCCAACTTCGACATCCCCGACCGCATCCTGGAAGCCGTCGCCTGACCCGCCCGCGCCGCC
>WHTC01000046.1 GCA_009379795.1 Nitriliruptorales bacterium
GGGGGCCACCCACATGCCACCTGCTGGGCCTGCCAGCGCGTTGGCAGCGTTCTACGATCGGGATCAATGCATCCTATAAGATGTCAGTTCCAGGTCAAGCGAGGGAGCTGGATGGGCCGGGATGCGGGCTGGCCGCCAGCAGCTCGGTGTCGAACTGCCGCACCGCCTCGGCGAGCACGGGCTCGGCGACCTCGCGGAACGCGCCCTGTTCCTCCGCGCTGAGCGCGATGATCCGTGTTCCCTGCTCCACCAGCCATGCGCGCAGCTCCTCCTCCTTGCGCGCCGCCGCCGCACGTTGCTGGCTCACGGCCGCCGCGACGGCGCCACGCAGCACCTCGATGGCGTCGTCGGGCCAGTCACGCAACCGCTCGGCGCTGGCGTAGACCCCGCGCGCCCCGTAGACGTGTCCGGTGAGCGTGACGTGGGGGTGCACCTCGTGGACCCTGTAGGTCACGAAGTTGGCGAACGGGTTCTCCTGGGCGTCCAACTCCCCGGATCGCAGCATGGCGATCCCCTCGCGGAGGTCCGTCTGCACCGGCTCGGCCCCGAGCGCCCGGAACAGCCGCTCGTGCACCCAGCTCGGCTGGAGTCGCACACGCAGTCCCCGGCAGTCCTCCGGCGTCCGGACGTCGCGGTCGCGGTTGCTGAGATGACGGAACCCGTTGTCCCAGTACCCCAGCGGGAGGAAGCCGGTCGCCTCCCGCGTGCGCGCGGAGAGCACCTGGCCCAGCTCGCCGTCGAGGCAGGCGTGCGCGTGCTCGAGGGAGCTGAACAGGTACGGGAGATCGATGATGCCGAGGGCCGGTACGCGCTCGGCCAGGTAGCTGCTGGAGAAGAAGCACAGCGTCGTCACGCCGGCCTCGACGTCGTCCAGGAGCGCGTGGACCGGGCGGCCGCTGTCCAGGATGTTGTAGTCGATCTCGACGCGGACGCGGTCGCCGAGCCTGCTTCGGAGCCCTGCCGCGATGCGGTCCAACGCCTGACCATGCGTGCTCTCGGCGGGCGCGTACCCACCCAACCGAACCGGCAACGGCTCCGCCATGCCTGCCCTCCTTGTCTGGACGCCCCTCCTGCGACAACGTATAGAATGCACGAGTTGCGTGACGAGGGTGGTCTACCGCCATGGTCGAGGCGGGGCGGGCGCCCCGGGCCACGATCGAAGGGACCACCCCCAGCATGGACGCCGCTGACACCCTCCACGGCCGCAGGCCCGGAACCCGTGCGGGGCTGGGCAGGTTCGGCCGGGTCCTGGTGATCAGGCTGGGACCCGGAGAGGACCTGCTGCCGTCCATGGAGCGGCTCCTGTTGGACGCGGATTTCACCAACGGCACCATCCTGAGCGGCGTCGCGAGCCTGCGGCACGCCTCGATCCGTAACATCTTCCGGTTCCCCGAACAGTGGCCGATCCAGGCCGATATGCGCAGGCGCACCACGATCCCGGGACCGCTGGAGATCCTCGCCATGCAGGGCAACGTGGCGCCCAAGGAGGACGGGGGGATCTTCATTCACTGCCATCTGGAGTTCTCGCTCGGCGCTCCGCCGGCCGTCACCTACGGCGGCCACCTGATCGAGGACACGATCGTCGGGACCACCTGCGAGCTCTACATCGCCGAGATCGAGGATCTTGACGTTCGCAGGATCCACGACGAGCAGACACGAACGCTCGAGATCTCGATGGACCCCCAGATCGATCGTTGACCATCGGGTCGGGAGCCGGGCGGGCGCGCCGTCCGCCACACCTCAGGCAATGCCGAACAACTCGGCGGTGTTGCCGCCTCGGATCCTCCGAGCGGCAACCTCATCCACCTCCACGCCGCCGAGGTGCTCAGCGGCCGAGCCGCCCCCCATGTCGTAGGGGAAGTCGGTGCCGTACGCGACGCGGTCACTGCCGACCAGGTCGATGAGGTACTGCAAGGCGGCCGGCGAGTGCGCCAGCGTGTCGAACACGAAGCGCCGCAGGTACGAGGACGGTCGCTGTTGGCAGGCCTTCGCCTCCGGCCGTACGGCATTGCCGTGGTCGAGCCGCCCGATCTGATAGGGCAGGTACCCGCCCCCGTGGACGAGCACGGGCCGCAGGCTCGGGAGGCGATCCAGGACCCCGCTCATAATCAGCCGGGACGCGCCGACGGCGGTCTGGTAGGGATGACCAACCAGGTTGGTGAGGTAGAACTTGTCGAGTCCCGGTCGGTTCCCCGCCCCCACAAAATACGGATGCATGATCATGGGGACGTCCAGGCGCTCGAGGGTGCTCAGCACGGGGAAGTAGGCGTCATCGTCCAGAGTGCGGTCCAGGATCATGGGCCCCATCTGGACTCCCCGCAGGCCCAGCTCGCTGGTCGCGCGCTCGGCCTCGGCAACCGAGGCGTCGGCATCCTGCATCGGCAGCGTGGCGACACCTACGACGCGCCCGCCCGCCGCAGCCACGAGCCGGGCGATGTCGTTGTTGACCTGCCGAGCCCAGTCGGCCGCCGCGCTCGAGTCGAGCCAGTAGAAGAGGAGGGTCGGGGAGACCGACACGACTGCCACGTCGATGCCAAGGCGGTCCATCAGCGCCATGCGTGCTTCGAGGTCATGCAGCTCAGGGCTCAGCGGGTAGCTGGGACCCTGACGGTGGAGGACCCACGGCTCTCCGCCTCGGTTCTCCAGCTGCAGGCCGTCGACCGCGGAACCCTTGCGCAGATCCTCGACCAGGCTCGGCGGGATGAAATGGGCGTGGATGTCGCAGCAATCCGGCGTCGCCATCAGGCGGCTCCTTTCCAGGATGGCCCACCCGACGTCGAGCACCTGGCCGATTTGGGTGGGCCCGGCAGGGCTCGAACCTGCAACCAGCCGTGTATGAGACGGATGCTCTAACCACTTGAGCTACGGGCCCCAGGCCAGCGCGGGCAGCCGCTGGCGCAAGGCAAGTCTAGAGCGACGGCCGGTAAGTCAAAGGTGGCGTGGGTGACCGGCTGCTATGCTCCTGAAGTGCCGATCCCGGGTAGCTCAATCGGCAGAGCAACCGGCTGTTAACCGGTAGGTTGCGAGTTCGAGTCTCGCCCCGGGAGCTTGATCCGTCGCCCCGGTCCTGGGGTTGACCTTCGCCGCAGACGGGCAGAGCTTGGACACGTCCGACGGTCAGAAGGGAATCGTCATGCAGTTCCGGTTCGGCCTCGTCCTCGGGCTTGCCATCGGCTATGTGCTGGGGGCCAAGGCGGGGCGTCAGCGGTACGAGCAGATCGTGCGACTGTGGGGTTCGGTAAAGGGTTCCCAACCCGCCCAGCAACTCGGCCAGGACGTCCGGGTGGCCGCCTCCAAGGCCGGCCAGCAGATCGGTTCAAAGGCGAACGAAGGCGTGGCCAAGGTGACCGACCTGGTCCGCGGCGAGACCTCGAACGGCGAGCAGCGCTAGTCCGTTCCCCACCGCCGTCTCCCCCGTGGGCGTCCGCTACTCGAGATAGTCGCGCAGTTGCTGGCTGCGTGCGGGGTGGCGCAGCTTGGACAGGGTCTTGGACTCGATCTGGCGGATGCGCTCGCGGGTGACACCGAAGGCATTGCCCACTTCCTCAAGCGTTCGGGGTTCACCGTCGACCATACCGAAGCGCAACTCCACGACCTTGCGCTCGCGTTCACTCAACGTGCCGAGCACCCCGGATAACTGCTCCCGCAACAGCATGAAGGTGGCGGCGTCGAGGGGGACGACCGCGTCCGCGTCCTCGATGAAGTCCCCGAGGTTCGAGTCCTCCTCCTCACCCACCGGGCTCTCCAGGCTGAGCGGCTCCTGGGCGATCTTTAGGATCTCCTCGACCCGTCCGGGCCGCAGGTCGAGTTTCACGCCGATCTCGGCGCTGGTCGGCTCGCGGCCCAGTTGCTGGTGCAACTCCCGCTGGGTGCGGATCAGTCTGTTGATCGTCTCGACCATGTGCACCGGCACGCGGATCGTGCGCGCCTGGTCGGCGATCGCGCGGGTGATCGCCTGGCGGATCCACCAGGTCGCGTACGTCGAGAACTTGTACCCCTTGGTGTAGTCGAACTTCTCGACCGCGCGGATCAGGCCGAGGTTGCCCTCCTGGATCAGATCGAGGAACAGGAGCCCGCGGCCGACGTAGCGCTTGGCGATCGACACCACCAGACGGAGGTTGGACTCGACCAGGCGACGGCGCGCCAGTTGCCCGCCGCGCTCGACCCGCCGCAACTGCGTGCGCCGGGCCGGATCAGCGCTCGTGCCGTTCATCGCCAGCAGGCTGCTGGCCGCCAGCCCCGCCTCGACCCGCTTGGCGAGGTCAACCTCCTCCTCGGCGGTCAGCAACGACACCCGCCCGATCTCCTTGAGGTACATCCGCACCGGGTCGCCGGCCGGGGCCTTGCTCGACAACTCTTCGAGGCGGAGGCGATCGGCGCGACCCTCCGCGACCTCCGGCGGCCTCGGGGCGACCGGCGCGGCCGTCACGTCGAGGATCTCGATGCCCTCGACCTCTAGCAGCGGCTCCAGCCCGCGCTGCACCTCGGTGGCGTGCTCCATGCCGTCGAGCGCCTCGGCGACGTCCTCGGAGGTGACGAAACCGCGGCTGCGGCCAAGGTGAAGCAGGTCGGTCACCTCCTCCATCTCCAGGAGGCGTTCCGCCTGTTCCCTCGCCGCACGGGGCCGCGCCGCCCGCGGCCGGGGCAACTCGGTGTGTGGCGGCTTCGCGGCAGTCATGGTGTGCTCGCCAGTATCAGGCAATCCTCCCTTCACGGAGTCGGCGGCGACGCAATTCCAGTTCCAACTGAGCACGCATCAGTTCGCGTTGCCGCCCGGCGTCGGTGCGGCTGTTGAGCTGGGACAACTCCCCACGGATCTCCTCCAACCGGCGCCCGACTGCCGCTGCCCGCAGATCCGCGACGATCTCGGCGACCTGCATCTGGTCCGGCTCGACCACCAGATCGCTCGCGGCCAGGGCACGAACCCGGCGCCGAGCATCATCATCGGGCAGATTCGCGAGGATGTCGTCAAGGCGGCCCGAGGGCGCGGACCGCAGGGCCGCGAACAGTTGACGGGACGCGGGCGCGCGGAAGTCGTCGCCGGTGACCTCCGCCCATGCCTCCGGCAGGAGATCCGGGCGCTGCAACGCGGTTTGCAGCACATCCCGCTCCAGGGCCAACTGGGGATCACGCGGCGACGCGCTGCCGACGTCGCCCGGCGCCCCATGCGCTCGCCGCGGCGCAGCGGCCTGCTCAGCGGGGACGGCTGGGCGCACCGGCACGACCTGGTCCAGTTCGCGCTCGATCAGGTCGGGGCTGAGGCGCACCGCCGGCGCGACCACATCACGCACGTAGCGGTAGCGCAGGAAGCGGTCACCGAGGCCGGCCAGCAGCGGGAACGTGCGCCGATAGGCCTCGACCTGCCCCTCGGGCGTCGACAGTTCCGCGGTGCGCAGCAGTTGGGTGATCTGGAACTCCACCGCGGTGCGCACCGACTTCAGCGCCTGTTCCACCGGCTCGGCGCCCTCGGCGGCGAGATCGCCGGGATCCTGACCGTCAGGGAGTTCCAGGACCCCGACCTCGCGGACGCCCACCTGCTCGGCCAGCCCGCGGGCACGCTCGGCCGCCGCGTAGCCGGCCTCGTCGGCATCCAGCGCGAGCACCACTCGCGGCGCGTAGCGCTCCAGCAGGCTGAAATGCTCGGCGGTCAGGGCGGTACCGCAGGTCGCGACGGCGTGCCGGACGCCGGCCAGGTGCAGGCCGATGACGTCCATGTAGCCCTCGACGACCAGCGACTCCTGCAGACGCTGCACCTCCACCCGCGCCCAGTTCAGCGCGTACAGCGTCCGGGACTTCTTGTAGATCTGGGTCTCGGGCGAGTTGATGTACTTCGGAGGGGGGCCGTCGCGCGGAGCGGTGCGCAGGGTGAGCCCGGGCAGCACTCGCCCACCGAAGGCGACGACGTCCCGGCCGCCCGCGTCGAGGATCGGAAAGATCACCCGGCCTCGGAAACGGTCGACCGGTCCCTGCCGCCCCTGTGTCGCCAGACCCGCGTCGATGATCTCGGCGGGTTCGAAACCTCCGGCGATCAGGTGGCGCGCCAGGTGGTCCCAGGCGTCCGGCGCCCACCCGAGGCGGAAGTGGATGATCTCGGCGTCGCCGAGTCCCCGTGACGCCAGGTAGTCCCGTACCGCGGCGCCGTCCTCCTCCCGGAGGCGGGACGCATAGAAGGCGGCCGCCTCGGACAGCGCCTGTGTAAGGCGGGTGCGGCGGCCGAGGGCTTTGCGCTGACCCGGTGTCAGTTCCTCGTACCGCAGGTCGTAGCCGACGACCCGCGCAAGTCGCTCGACGGCCTCGGGGAACGACAGCGCCTCCACCTTCTGAAGGAAGCTGTAGACGTCGCCGCCCTCCCCGCAACCGAAGCAGTGGAAGAAGCCACGGGCTGGATCCACGGTGAAGGATGGGGTCTTCTCAGAATGGAAGGGGCACAGGCCCTTCAGGCGTGTCCCGGCGCGGGTCAGCGAGGTATAGGCGCCAATGACCGTACCCAGGTCGGCTCGCTCCCGCAGCACCTGGATGTCGTGATCGTTGATGCGTCCGGGCACCCGTCTCTGCTTTCACCAGGAGGAAGCAGCAGTGTAGGTGCGCTGGAACGCATTCGTGGACGAGCGGCGCGGCTCAGACGGCTCCGCCGCCGGGCAGGAACAGCCTGCGGAATTCGGCGAGCGCGCGGCCGTCGGTCATGCCCGACACCTCGTCGAGGACGCGGACGACCAGGGGGTCGTCAGACCGGGCCGCTCCCGCAAGACCGGAGGGGTGCTCCAGGTGGTAGATCACCAGGCTGCGCAGGCAGTGGATCGCCCGATCGCCCTCCGCGCGTGCGGTGGGCCGCCGGTGCACGCGCTCGGCGAGGAACTCGCGCAGCGCCGTGTGAGCCCGCTCCATACGGTGCGACAGCCGGATCTCCGGCCGGTCCAACGACGCCGTCACCACATCATCGACCAGGTTCGCGATCCGCTCCCCACGATGGTTGCCCAGCGCGGTCGTGACCGCCGCGGGGACGTCCGAGCCGCTGATCAGCCCAGCGTCCAGCGCCATGTCGAGATCGGTGGTCACCACCACGATCCGGGTGGCGACGCGGACGCTCTGCCCCTCGGGTGTCGAGGGCGGCGGCATCGTCCAGGGATGGTGAAGGATGCCCTCGCGAACCTCCCAGGTGAGATTGAGCCCCTGCCCGTCACGCTCGAGGACCTCGACCACCCGGAGGCTCTGCTCGTGGTGGCGAAACGGCTCGTCGGTGAAAACGGACAGCGCCTCCTCACCGACAGGTCCGAAGGGGGTGTTCCCCAGATCCTGGCCGAGCGCGATGGCCTCGACGAGGTCCTCGTTGAGGCGCAGTGCACGCGCGATCGTGCGGGCGACCTGGGCGACCTCGAGCGCGTGCGTGAGGCGGGCACGATTGCGCGGCGCTCCGAGCCGGTCGGTGGCCGCCAGGAACGACTGCGTCTTGTCGCCAAGGCGACGGAACGCTTCCGCACGGAGGATGCGGTCGCGATCCTGCTGGAAGGCGGTACGGTGCCCATCCGGCTCCTCGTGCCGCTCCCGGCCCTTCGTGTCGACGGCCAGGGTTGCCCAGGTTGACAGGCTCGCGCGTTCGTAGTCCTCCGTACGCTGGCGGGTTTCCGGCGGCTGCCTCACGAAGAGGATCGTAGCATCACAGGGGTGTCGTCCGACCCTCAATCCCCTCAGGACCGAGCCATGGACATCGTGAAGCCCAGCGAACTCCACACCGCCGCACGGGTCGCCGACGCCCTCGTGTACGCCGCCGGTGTCGCAGGGGTGATCGCGGGGGGCCTGCTGTTCCAGGACGACCAGTTGCCGTTCGCCATCGTGGCCTGGGTGCTGACCTTCATCGCCGGCGCGGTACTCCGCCTGGTCGCGTGGGCCGCGCGCGCCCTTGCGGAACTGCTCCTGCGCACTGACCGCATTGAACGCACCCTCGACGACCTGCGGGCGGACCGGTCCGCCGCACCACCAGAACCAGAGCAGCAGGGGCGCCTGCCCGACCCCTACCGCCGCCGGGGCGGCTTCCACTGACCTTCCCCGTCGTCGCGCCGTGCCCCCGGCCGCCTCAGCCGAGTTGGAGGCGATCGTCGAGGTAGCTGACGAGGCGGTCGATCCCAACGCGTTCCTGCTGCATCGTGTCCCGGTCGCGGACGGTAACAGCGCGATCGGCCTCCACCGTCTCAAAGTCCACCGTGACGCAGAAAGGAGTCCCGACCTCGTCCTGGCGGCGGTAGCGCTTGCCGATCGAGCCCGCGTCGTCGTATTGACTCACCCAGTGTGGCTTCAGCATCGCGCTGACCTCACGGGCCGTCGGCACGAGTTTCTCGTTGCGAGACAGCGGCAGCACCGCGACCTTCACCGGGGCGAGCGGGTGCGACAGCTTGAGGACCACGCGCCGTTCGGTCTTGCCCTTGGCGCTGACCGCCTCCTCCTCGCGGTAGGCGTCACACAGGAACGCCAAAGTCGCCCGGTCGACACCAGCGGCTGGTTCGACCACGTAGGGCAGGTAGCGCTCGTCGCGCTCGGCGTCGAAGTAGGACAGGTCACGGCCGCTGAACTCGCTGTGGCGGCTCAGGTCGAAGTCGGTGCGGTTGGCGATGCCCTCCAACTCGCTCCAGGCGAACGGGAAGCGGTACTCGACGTCGACCGTGCCCTTGGAGTAGTGGCTCAGCTCATCCTTGGCGTGATCGCGGATACGCAGGTTCTCCCGGCGGATCCCGAGGTCGCGGTACCAGTTCCAGCGCTGCGCGATCCAGTAGCCGTGCCACTGGTCGTCGGTGCCGGGCCGGACGAAGAACTCCATCTCCATCTGCTCGAACTCGCGCACCCGGAAGATGAAGTTCCGCGGGGTGATCTCGTTGCGAAAGCTGCGACCGACCTGGGCGATGCCGAACGGCACCTTCTGGCGGCTCGTGAGCTGCACCAGCGCGAAGTCCACGAACATCGCCTGCGCCGTCTCGGGCCGCAGCCACACCTGGCTGGCGGTGTCCTCCGTGGGGCCGACGAAGGTGCGGAACATGAGATTGAAGGCCCTGGGAGCGCTGAAGTCGTGGCTGCCGCAGTTGGGGCAGATGAGGCTGCCGTCGTCATCCGTCTCCAGATGGTCCGCCCGGAAGCGCTGGTTGCAGTTGCGACACTCGACGAGGGGATCGGTGAACACATCGACGTGGCCGGAGGCCTCCCAGACGCGGGGGTGCATGAGGATCGAAGCGTCGATCGGCACGATGTCGTCGCGCAACTGGATCATCGACCGCTTCCAAGCGGCCTTCACGTTCTCCTTGAGGGCGACACCGAGCGGTCCGTAGTCCCAGGCACCGCGCAGTCCGCCGTAGATCTCGGAGGACTGGAAGATGATCCCGCGGCGCTTGCACAACTCGACCATCGTCTCCATGGAGACATCATGCGGACCGGCGTCGGTGTTGGCCTCGGGGTCGACGCGGACGATGTCGGCCTCGGGGATCGCGGGCACGTCGGGGGCGGGCAAGGTATCGGACACGGTCGGGTTCCTCACAGATGGACGAGCCCCCGGGTGGCTCCCGGGGGCCGAGTGCTGGTGCTCACGATAGCGGCCCACCGCTCCGGGCTTCACCCCGCGACTGGCCCCTGGGCCGGTGGTCCGCGGCGCGCATCCCCAGCGAATTGACCTACAGGCGGGCGGCGACCGCTGCGGGATCGAGCCGCTGCGCCACGGTCGGGTCATGCGTCGGCCGGAGCGACGATCAGGGCATGGTGTCCCCACCGTTGGCGGAGAACGTCTGACCGGTGTAGAACGCGCCGACGTCGGACAGCAGGAACACGATGGTTCCCACGATGTCGGCCACCGATCCGTAACGGCCCAGAGGGATCCTCGAAAGCTGGAGTTGTTGGAACTCGGCGGGCAAAGCCGCGACGCGGGGTGTGAGTGTCATCACCGGTGCGAGGGCGTTCACCGTGATCGAGTCCGGCGCGAGTTCGGTGGCCAGCGCGCGCGTGAGTCCCACGACCCCGGCCTTGGATGCGGAATACGCCACTTGCCGCGCCTCACCTCGAATACCAAAGATGGAACTCATATTGATGATGCGTCCGCCGCCCCTCGAACGCATGTGCGGGACCACGGCCCGGCAGCATAGAAACGTGCCCTTCAGGTTGAGGTCCAGCAGGTAGTCCCATATCTCCTCGGTGGTGTCCAGCAGCCCCAGGATGCGGTTCGTACCGGCGATGTTGACCAGTACGTCGGGAGCCCCGATCTCCTTGGCCACCTCGGCGAACGCCTCTTCGACCGCCGTGGCGTCGGTGACATCAACCGACCGCTTCAGCAGCTGCCCGGATCCGGCGTCAAGGCCGTCCAGGCTGTCGATTTCGAGGTCGAACGCAGCAACCTGCCTGCCGTCGGCCAGGAGGGCGTGGACGGTTTCACGTCCGATCCCTCCGTTGGCTCCGGTCACGGCGGCGATCCTGTCGGCCATCATTGGGCTCCTTCGTCAGGTGTCGAGGCTTGTTCGTCGGACCGTTGTGGTGACAGCGAGCTCAGGACGGCGGCGAGCGCTGCCGGATCGGCGTCCGCAAGTCCCTGATCCCGTGCCAAGGTGAAGAACGAGGACACCATCGACAGCAGCGGGGTCGGTACGTCTGACCCGTCAGCAAAGTCCCGGATCAGCTCGACGTCCTTACCCAGCACGCGGACCGTGGCCGAATCGCCCGGGAAGTCGCCTGCGACCATCATCGGCCCACGGACTTCGAGCATTCTCGACGTACCGGCCCCCGCGACCAGTAGCTCGTGGGTCGTGGCCGGATCGAGCCCCGAGTGTGAGGCGAGGTTGAGCGCTTCGGCCGCCGCCAGGGTGTGAACGGCGACCAGCAGGTTGGAGACGAACTTCATCTTCGAACCCGCCCCGAAGTCGCCGACCCACGGCGCGGCGCGTCCCATGGCCAGCAGTACCGGCTCGAATCGCTGAAAAGCCCACTGGGGGCCTGATGCATAGAAGACGATGTCGCGGGCGCGCGCTTGAGCGCCGGTTCCGCTGATGGGGCAGTCGAGGAGGGTCATGCCCGCATCCGCGAGCTGCTCGCTGGCTCGGAGCTTGTCTTCGAGCGCCAGCGTGCTGGTCTCGGCGAGTACCACGCCGGAGCGTGCGTGTTCGAGCAACCCGGACTCTCCGCCGACCACCTGCGTCAGTGCGCTCGAACCCGGCAGCGAGAGAACGACGCGGTCGGCATGTCGCAGGACATCCGCGGGAGACGCAGCGCTACGCCCGCCGGCTGCCTGGAGCAGGCTTTGTCGCTCGGGGCGGACATCGAAACCGACGACGTCAAAGCCTTCGTCGAGCAGGCTCTTGCCCATGGCAGAGCCCATGTTGCCGATTCCGACGAGGCCAACCGTATCGACGCTGGACATGCGCGCTCTCCCTCACCGTCTCCTACGGTAGTTCGTGCGCTGGGGTGTCGGCTGCCGGGCGCGGCATCGACCTCAGTCGGACGACCCTTGCACAGGCGAATAGTATAACGATATATTCAGAGTCAAGTCGACACTTCGGAGAGAGATCGACATGGCTGATTACGACGGGATCGTCATCGGTGGCGGCCACAACGCCCTGACCTGCGCTGCGTATCTCGCCAAGGCGGGCGCGCGCATTGCCGTACTCGAACGCAACGACGAGGTCGGAGGTGGTACGACCACCTGGGAGGTGACGCTTCCAGGTTTCAAGCACAACATGCATGCAAACTATTTCATCGGTTTCGATCTCGCCCCCGTGTGCACCGATCTCGAACTCGACCGGTACGGCTTCGAGTATCTCCTTCCAAAGATCCAACATGCTTGCCTCTATCGCGACGGCCGGGCGATCGTGATCCAGCGTGATCTCGACAAGACCTGTGCCTCCATTGCTCGATTCTCGGCGCGCGATGCCGACGCCTTTCGGTGCCTCTACCAGCGATACGCCATAGACAAGCGTCGCTTCTTCGCTGCGCATATGTATAACCCCCCGCCGGGCCCTGACGGTATGCGCGAACGATTCGAGGCGGGCGAGCTGCCCGAACTGGCGGAGTTCGCGGCTCGCACCCCGTACGAGGTCATCAACCGTCATTTCGAGAGCGAACAGGTACGGGTCTTCTTCAAGAAGCTGTTGCACATCGTCCACGCCAACGATTTTGTGGGTACGGGGTTCTGGTTCCCGCTGCTGATCGCGAACGTGACATCGGCGACACTTCCGGTAGGAGGGGCGGGGAACCTGCCCAAGGCGCTGGCCGCGCTCGTCGAGGACCACGGCGGGACGGTGCGCACGAGCGCTCACGTTCGCCGAATCGTGGTCGAGCACGGCACCGCACGGGGCGTGGAGCTTGCCGACGGGTCCACCCTTACCGCAGATTTCCTCGTCAGCGGGGTTGACTTCCCACAGACCGTACAGCTGGCGGAACCCACGAACTTCGACGACGACGTGGCCATGAAGGCTCGCAACTGGCGCTGGACGGATGAGCACAGCTTGATGACGATGCACCTGGCACTCGAGAACCCGCCGAGCTACCGGGCGGCCGAGTTCGACCCGGACGTCGACAAGGCTTACAACGTGCAGTTCGGCGCGGACGACACGAACGATCTGCTCATCATGCTCGACGAGATGCGGGCCGGGCGATTCCCCTCCAAGCCGGCCGGCAATGGCTGTACCAACTCCGTCTTCGATCCGACGTACGCGCCCGAGGGTAAGCACGTCTCGTTCTGGTGGCCGTTCGCCAGCTACGAGCTCGGCGGGAAGTCATCGGTGTGGGACGAGCGTCGCAAGGAGTACGAGCAGACCTTGCTTGCAGTGTGGCGGATGTACGCCACCAACCTCGGCGACGACAACGTGCTTCAGAGCTATCTGTACACACCACACGACATCCCCCGGTACAACATCAGCATGGTGCGCGGCAGCGTCCGACTCGGGGCGTACAACGCGGACCAGCTCGGCATGAACCGGCCACACCCCAAGCTCGCGGATTATCGCGGGGACACCATCCAGGGTCTGTACCACTGTGGGTCGGGAAGCGCGAACGGTGGTGGCGTCAACGGTGCTCCCGGATACAACGCGGCCGGAGTCATCGCTGCGGATCAGGGCCTCGACCGCTGGTGGTCGAGCTTCGACTTCGAGGACTCCTCTTGATCCTCCATCCGGTCGTCGAGGGTGAGCACACGATGAGTCGAAGGTTCGAGGACAAGGTCGCTGTCGTCACGGGGGCCGGAGGGGGTATCGGGCGAGCTCTGGCGCTCGGCATCGCCGCGGAAGGCGCCGCGGTCGCCTGTCTGGATATCTCGGCCGACGACGCAGCGACCACTGCCGCCGCCGCCCGAGATTTCGGGGTCGGGGCAGTTGCGCAGACCTGCGATGTCGCCGTGGAATCCGAGCTCGTCGCCGCCGTCGAACGGGTCGACAGGGAGTTGGGACCGATCGACGTCTTGCTGGCGAACGCCGGAGGTTCGCGCAGCGAGAGTGTCCCGTTCCTCGAACTCACCATGGACCGTTGGCAGACCATGGTCGATCGCAATCTGACGAGTGCGTTCGTCAGTTGTCTGGTGGTCGGTCGACACATGGCGGAGCACGGTGGTGGCGCCATCGTCGTCGTCTCCTCGCAGCTCGGTGAGGTCGTGCGCAAGCACATGGCGCACTACTGCGCGGCGAAGGGCGGGGTCAAGCAACTGATCAGAGCGGCCGCCGTGGATCTGATCGGCCACGGCATCCGCGTGAACGGCATCGCTCCCGGCCCGACCATGACCCCGGGCACGCGCGAACTGTTCGAGCGCCCCGAGGTCGCCGAAGCCAACCGTCGCTTCATCCCGCTCGGCCGGATCGCGGAGTCTCACGAGCTTGTAGGCGGGGCCTTGTACCTGGCATCGGAGGCGGCAGCCTTCGCCGTTGGGACGACGCTGGTCATCGATGGTGGGTACACCATCGTCTGAACGCTCCGGGGTCGTCAATCGGACCGGAGAGTCTTCTCAATCGGGCATGTCAACCCGCTGGATGGGCGACGCTTGACACCCGGAGTGCATCATATACCGTGAATCCATGGGGGAGATCGGAGTGGCAGGTCCGCCTGCCACTCCGTTGGCGACCGTCGGCTCCGAGCAGTCCACAACGCGGCGAAGTCCCGACCGGTGTGCCCCGCAGGGGGGCAACAGCACGATCTGCGCCCGCTTCACCGTGCGCGCCTGCGCCGACTTCGCCTGCACCAATCTCGCATAAACGGCAATCAATCGTCAAGGAACTTAAACGACATCTCACGAGGGAGGAAACGCACTATGCGTGACGGGAGATTGGCTCGTAGGCGATGGATGCCGGGATTGGCGGGGATGCTGTCGCTCGCGATGATCCTGGCTGCATGCGGCGGCGACGAGGAAGACCCAGCCGCTGAGCCCGAAGGGGCGGCGGAAGAGGCGCCGGAACCCGAGGCTGAAGAAGCTGGGCCGGAGGGAGAAGCGACTGGTGATCTGAGAGAGCTGAGCTTCGCGCTGACCAACCAGCGCGCGATTCAGTACCACCCGTACTACCTCGCCGACTACCTCGGTTACTTCGAGGACGAGGGACTCGACGTCAGCTTCGAGATCGTGCGTGGCTCGTCAGCGGCCGTGCAGCAGCTGATCGCGAACAACGTCGAGATCGCTCATCCGTCCGGCCCTGCCACGGCCCAGGGCGTGTCCGAGGGCCACTGCCTCCGCCAGGTCTACAGCTACGAACACATCAACGTCTTCGGTCTGTCCGGTGTCGCCGAGCAGGGCATCGACGAGATCAGTGACCTCCAAGGTCAGACGGTCGGGGTCTCCGAGCCCAGCGGTGGTGAAGTCCCGTTGATCCGCGGCATCCTCGCCGAGGGAGGACTCGAGGAGAACGTCGACTACAACTTCATCCCGGTCGGTGAGGGCGGTGCTCAGACTGTGAACGCTCTGCAGTCCGGAGCTGCGCAGGCCTACGGTTCCAGCGTCTACGACGTCGCGTCAACCGAAGCCGGTGGTGTGGAGCTCAACAACCTCATGCCCAGCAAGTTCCGCTACATGCCCTCGACCTCCATCGTGGTGACGTGCGACACGTTCGAGAGTGAACGGGAGACGTTGGTCGGATTCGGACGAGCGGTCGCCCAAGCGACGGTGTTCTCCCAGGCCAACCAGGATGCGGCGTGGGATATCACCGAAACCTACGAGCCGACACTGTTTGAAGACGAGAGCGTCGCCCAGGCGTTCTGGGATGCTGCGAACGCCAGCCTCCAGCAGCCGCCGGACAATGAGGGTAGGCCGTGGGGTAGCCACCACTACGAGGGCTGGGAGGTCTACCTCGAAACCGCTACGGAGGGCACAGAGGAAGAGGGAGCGCTCGAGCCCGAGGCTGTGGAGACCGTGCTGAGCGAAACCCTCACCGACGAGCTGCTCTCCGAGATCAACGACTTCGACGAGGAGGCCGTCATCGAGGAGGCAGAGAACTTCTCTGGGGTGTAGGCAAGCTTCCAGGGAGAGGAAGACCGTGATTCTGCAGCTCCACGATATCTCGAAGACCTACCGAACACGCACGGCTCAGGGCAATGTTCAGGCGCTAACCCCGCTCAATCTGGATATAGATGAAGGCGAGTTGGTCTCGTTCGTCGGGCCGAGCGGATGCGGAAAATCCACGCTGCTCAACATCGTCGCTGGTCTGTTACCCCCGACCACCGGTGAGGTGGTGTTCGACGGCGCGGCGATGACCGAACCCAGCCGCCGCGTCGGGTTCATGTTTCAGCAACCGGTACTCCTGCCGTGGCGTAGCGTGCAGAAGAATGTCTTGTTGCCGTCCGAGGTCTTCGGCCTCGACCCGGAAGAGATGAAGCGGCGCGCCGAGGATGTCCTGCGTCTGGTCGGGTTGGGCGACTTCAGAGGCGCCCTACCCCAACACCTTTCCGGCGGGATGCAGCAGCGCGTGGCTCTTGCACGCGTCCTCGTCTACCAGCCGAAGGTGTTGCTCATGGACGAGCCGTTCGGCGCTTTGGACGAGTTCACACGCGAGACGATGAACCTGGAGTTGCTGAAGCTGACCAAGCCTGAGGGCATCACGGTGTTGTTCGTGACCCACAACATCTCCGAGGCGGTGTTCCTCGCCGACCGAGTGGTGGTGATGAGCCCACGGCCGGGACGCATCTCGGGGATCATTGACGTTCCCTTCAGTCAGCGCAAGATCGATGTCATGCGCGACCCCGCATTCACGGATCTTGTCTTCCAGGTCCGCAGCCTGCTCGGGGATGAGGCTGATGACGACTCGGCGAGCGCAGAGGCTGACTCGCGCGAGTTGGGGAAGGAGGGCCTCGCACATGGCTACTAAGAACGTGACGGTCGGCAAGTCCAAGGAGACGGGGGAGGTCTCCGGTCTGGCCCGAGAAGACCACGAGAGCGTGGTCACTCAGCGCAAGTATCGTATCGGGTCACTCATCGTGGCTGTCGTGATATTCGGCCTGTGGGAACTGCTCCCGCGGTTGGAGTTGGTCCCGGAGATCATCCTGCCGCCTATCAGCAGCACGATCTACGCGCTCTACACACTTGTGATCACCGACTTCTTCATGCGTCATTTCCTGGTGACCCTGAACGAGATCTTCTGGGGGTTCGTAATCGGGACTGTAATCGGACTTGCTGTCGGAATCTTCCTGGGTGTGTGGACCGGGGCCAAACGTCTGTTCTATCCTTTTGTCGTGGCGTTCCAGGCTATCCCCAAAATCGTGCTTGCTCCGCTGCTCATCTCCTGGTTCGGCTACGGCCAGACCTCCAAGATCGCGATGGCGGTGGTCATCGGTTTCTTCCCCGTCTTGATCAACACCATGGTCGGCCTCGAGAGCGTGTCGCGAGACATGATCCGGCTGATGAGGTCGCTGCGGGCATCCCGGCGGCAGATCTTCACGAAGGTCGAGCTGCCATCCGCAGCGCCGTTGATGTTCGCCGGGGTGAAGACCGCGTTGACGTTCGCTCTCATCGGAGCGATCGTCGGCGAGTTCGTAGGGGCGGCGGAAGGGCTCGGATTCCTGCTCTACACCTACAACTTCCAGCTACGGATCGATCGTGTCTTCTCGGTGATCATCATCCTGAGCGCGACCGGGGGGATCCTGTATTTCCTCGTCGAATGGCTAGATAAGCGGCTCATCTACTGGCGCCAGGACTAGGGCGCTGCTAAAAATCGGTAGTGATGCCATCCAGCTACAGGATTTGGGAGAGGAAGAGCTTGGTGCGCTCCTCGGTGGGGTCGGTGAAGAAGTGCTCGGGGGTGCCGACCTCGACGATCTGGCCGTCGGACATGAAGACGACACGATCGGCCACGGCGCGGGCGAAACCCATCTCGTGGGTGATCACGATCATGGTCATGCCGGACGTGGCGAGTTCGGTCATGGCGTCGAGGACCTCCTTGATCATCTCGGGGTCGAGCGCCGAGGTGGGCTCGTCGAACAGCATCACCTTGGGCTGCATCGCCAGGGCCCGGGCGATCGCCACGCGCTGCTGCTGACCACCGGACAGCTGCGCGGGGTACTTGGCCGCCTGCTCGGGGATCTTCACCCGCTCCAGCAGTTCCATCGCCAGGTCTTCGGCCTTGCGCTTGTTCCAGCGGCGCACCTGGCGGGGCCCGAGAGTCACGTTCTCCAGCACCGTCATGTGCGGGAACAGGTTGAACTGCTGGAAGACCATGCCGGTCTCGCGGCGGATCTCCTGGATGTTGCGCACGTCGTCGGTCATCTCGACGTTGTCGACGACGATCCGCCCGCGGTCGTGCTTCTCCAGCCGGTTGATGCAGCGTATCAGGGTGGACTTGCCCGACCCCGACGGGCCGATGACCACGACGACCTCCTGGCGCCCGATCTTAAGGTTGACGCCGGACAGCGCCTGGAAATCCCCGAAGAACTTGTCCACATCCTCGCAGCTGATCATCGCCTCGCCGCCCTTGGCGCGCGTGGCGTCGGCGTCGACGTCAATCCCGGTCATCGCACTCCCACTCCAAGTCGTTGCTCCAGACGCTGGCTGGTCCGGGACATCGAATAGCAGAACGCCCAGAAGACGAACGAGGCGAACAGCA
>WHTC01000360.1 GCA_009379795.1 Nitriliruptorales bacterium
AGCACAGGACCAATCGGCTGGGACGGGACGACCCCGGAGTCAGCGGGCATCGAACTGGTGGGACACACCGATCTCCTCGGCCACGGCGATGCGATGCACATCAACATCAAGGACGGGATCGCCTACGTCGGGCACATGGGCGAGAGCCGTACCGGGACGTCCATCGTGGACGTCTCCGACCCGACCGAACCCCGGGTGATCAGGCAGCTCGAGGCGCCAATCGGCACGCATACCCATAAGGTGCAGCTGGTCGACGACATCCTGCTGGTCAATCACGAGCGCAATCACCGGGAGCCTCGCGCTCGAACGTGGAGCGCCGGGCTCAAGGTCTACGACGTCTCGCGCCCGGACGACCCCAAGGAGATCGGCTTCCTTCCCACTCCCGGCAAGGGGGTGCACCGGATGACGTACTGGGAGGCCCCCTACGCCTACATGAGCGGGAGCGACGAGGGCTACAGCGATCAGTTCTTCATGATCGCCGATCTCTCGGACCCCTCGAACCCCGTCGAGATCGGACGCTGGTGGTTCCCCGGCATGCACCTCTCCGGAGGCGAGATCCCCTCCTGGGACGCCGAGCTGCGCTGTGCGAAGCATCACCACCCGCTGCTCCGCGGGGACCTGGCGTTCTGCACCTGGTGGGACCTGGGTCTGGTCATCCTCGACATCGCGGACAAGGAGCGGCCGGAGTTCGTCGGCCACCTGGACTTCGGCGCGGACGTGAGTGGCTGCACGCACACCGCGCTGCCGGTACCGGGAACAGACCTTCTCGTCGTGACCGACGAGGCGCACGACGATCCCGGAGAGGTCCAGAAGCAGGTCCGAGTGGTCGACGTCAGCGACCCGTCCAACCCCTTCGTCGTATCCACCTTCCCGGTGCCCGAGGGCGACTTCCGCAGTCGCGGGAGGCGGTTCGGACCGCACAACCTGCATGAGATGCGACCCGGCACGCTGGTGGATCCCGATCGGATCTATGTCTCGTACTTCAGCGGGGGCCTGCGCGTGGTCAACGTCAGCGATCCGCACGCGCCCCGGGAGGAGGCGTACTATATTCCCGAGACACCATCCGGGCAGCACTGCATCCAGCTGAACGACCTGATGGTGGACGCCGACGGGCTGATCTACATCAGCGATCGGTACCACGGCGGCGTATACATCCTCCGCGAGACCTCCTGAGCGGCGCCGTGTGTCACGCTTCCTGAAGGACGGACAGGACGTTGCCGGCGGGGTCCTTGAACCACGCGATGTACGGGCCTCCGCCGCGGAAGATGCCCTTCTCGTCGGTGTCGGAGTCGACGTACCGTTCGAAGCGCACTCCGCGCTCGGTCAGCTCGTCGACGGCCTTGTCGATGTCGTCCACCGGGAAGTTGAGGATGGTGAACGTCGCTGGGGTGTGGTCGGGCTTGGGGTACACCAGGATGTCGCTGCCACCGGCGATGTGCAGTTGCAACATGCCGTACTCTTCGGACACGTTGAGGCCGAGCGTCTCGCTGTAGAACGCCTTGGCCTTCGGCACATCGTCCACCGAGAAGCCACTGAACGCCTTGGTGTTCGTGAACATGACGGTTTCCCTTCCACTTGTCATTGCGGGGGTCAGTTCTTCTTGCGGTAGACGTACATGGTGAGCGGGCCGAAGACCGCGATCAGGGCTGCGCTGACCGCGAACACGAGAACGATCTCGCCGGTGACCGCCTGGCCGTGCATCAGGCCGCGGGTCGCGGTGACCAGAATGGTGATGGGGTTGACGTTGACGAACGCCTCCAGCCAGGGGGGCATGGTTTGTGGGGATACGAAGACGTTGCTGACGAAGGTCAGCGGGAACATGACGGTGTTGCTGACGGTGAACACGGCGTTTTCGGAGCGCATGAGCAGCCCGACCAGCGTCCAGATCCATGACAGGCTGAACGCGAAAACCAGCAGCAGCGCGAGGGAAGCGGCGACGCCGGTGGGGCCGGCTTGGGGTCGGAACCCGAGCACCAGGCCCAGGGTGAGGATGACCGCCGAGGCCATGGTGTAGCGCACGGCGTCGGCGAGGAGCGGTCCGACCAGGGTGGCCGGCCGCCAGATGGGCAGGGATCGGAAGCGATCGTGGACCCCCTTGCCGATGTCGCGGTTGAGGGTGAGTCCGGTGTACATGGTGATCCATGCCACGGTCATGACCAGGATGCCTGGCAGGACGTCTTGGAGGTAGGCGCTGGTGGATCCGGCCACCGCGCCGCCGAACAGGTAGGTGAACATCAGCAGGAACATGACCGGGAACGCGGTGACGTCGAA
>WHTC01000363.1 GCA_009379795.1 Nitriliruptorales bacterium
GAGGCGTGCGCGTCCTGCCGACAGCTCACCGGCTCATTGTTCCTGCCCGGCACTCCGCCCCTCCCCCTCCGCGGCCTCGGCGGCGGCCGGTTCCGGTTGGGGTTCGGGGGTGGCCGGTTCGGGGCTAGCGGCCTCGGCGGCGGCCGGTTCCGGTTGGGGTTCGGGGGTGGCCGGTTCGGGCTGAGGTTGGGGCGTCGTGCCAACCGGTGCCGGAGGCCGCCTCGGGCACCGGCGCTCGTGACCCGCCCGCACGTAGGTCCACGACTGGCAGTAGGAGCAGCGGGTGCCCTCCTTCACCAGCGGGTTGCTCTCCAGCGTGGCCGGCAGCGACACGTCCAGGCCCGCGCACACGAACGCCTCGTACGCCTTCTCCGCGAGTTGCCGGTTGCGGGTGGCGAGGTCGTTCACCGTGCCCTGCATATCCAGAGGCGCGCCGTCGGCGATCAGCACCGCGGCCAGGGTGGCAGTCTCGGGGCGGCTCGCATCCAGACCGTCAAGGTTGGAAGCTCGCAGGGAGGCGGGCAGTTGGACCTTGACACCCCGTTGTTGCCACTGGTACCAGGTCGCAGCTCCCTGCGCGCGGCTCAGCCCCGCCGCCTGCTCCACGCTCTCCCGGACCTGCTCCACGACCCGATCACCCACACCGTGGTCGCGCGCCCAGGCCATCAGCGCGCCCACCGACGGGCTGGAGAGGTCAATGCGCGACACCAACTCCGGCAGGCGGTCCGGGTAGTGCTCGAAGGCCAGGGACAGCGTGTGGATCGTCGCCGGCAGGCGGTGGGCGTTGGCGGCCAGCAGCGCTTCCACCGGCGCCGCCAGCGGTCTGGCCTGCCGGGCCGCGGCCGCTTCAGCCAACCAGCGCTCGTCCGGCTCGGCGGGAAGGGGAACGTCCAGTCCTGGCTCTCTCTGCAGCAGCGCCGAGGCGATCGCCGGTCGCTGCCCGACCTGGGGCAGCGCGCTGATGACCGCCTCGCGCAGCCACTGCCAGATCAGCCCCTGGGCGTGGGCGACGTCCTCGGCCACCCGCTCCGCGTGCCCGGAGATCCCCAGGCGCACGGCGGTCCGCAGGGCGACCCGCGCCTTCTCCAGGGCACGCTGGCGCTCGGCGAGGATCGGACGGCAGTCGTCGGGGCGCAGGCGAAACAGTTCCCACAGGGGAAACAGGTCCCGGTAGCGGCCGCTGGCGGCTGACGCAACGAAATGGCGGGCCAGCGCCGCGGGCCCCAGCAGTGCGCCAGCGGTCACAGGCGGCAGATCAGCGATGATGGCCTCGCGGGCCTTGCGGGACAGCCTGGACAGCTGAGGATCGGGGTCAAGGACGTAGGCCAGGGCCTTCTCGTTGGTGTCGCCGATACGCCGGATGACGTCTTCGGGTCGGGCGGTGGTCGTCGGAGAAGCCATCGAAGCCGGACCTCCTGTTGTGCCGTGCGCCGCGGCGGACTGGACTGATCCCGCGGGGCTCCCGCCGCGCGGGGGTCGGTGGGGCAGGTTGCGCAAAATGATAGACGGGCCTGGGCCGGGAGGACTCGGCGATTGTCAGGTCGCGGGGTGCGCATTCACGCTCTGCGAACGCGCTGGGGCGCTGGAGCGGGGACATGGCCCCTCGGTGGCGCCCCGCCATCCGCCAGGCACCTGGGCTCACCCGCGCTCGGGGTCGGCCGGGATGCGCAGTTCCTGGCCCGGCGCCAGATGCCGCGGCTCGATGTCGTTGGCCTGCGCGATCACGGGAAATTTCCCGCCGTCTCCATAGATCTGCTGGGCGATGCCCTGGAGCGTGTCCCCCGGTTGCACGACATAGGTATCGCCCGCATCCGCCTCCGGTGGATCCTCAGAGGTCTCCTCCTCCCGCTCCTCCGGCGGCGGACCCTCAGGGGCCGGGTCCGGGGGCGGCTCCTTCCGGGGTTGGGGCGGGGGTGCGGGTTCAGGGGCGGGTAGGCGCGCCTCAATGCCGCCTGCCTCTTGCGCTCGCAGCTGTTCCTGCAGGTTGCGGTTCTCCCGCTCCAGGTGGTGAATGCGCTGCTCCGCCTGTTCGAGTTCGATGAGGGGGACTTCATCGGCCGCCGACCATCGCCCGAGCACGAAGACCATCGCGACGACCAAGAGGAGCATCGCGATGCGGCCCCAGAGGATCCTGCTGGTCCTCCGCTTCCCGTCGACCCGCACCCGGCTCATGTCACGAGCATTATCACTGATTGGCATCCACAAGGCGCGGACCTTCGACCGTTGCGCCCCTACCTTGC
>WHTC01000145.1 GCA_009379795.1 Nitriliruptorales bacterium
CTGTTCCCATTCCTCCAAGACGAGGTGGATCGTCGGACGTAGCGTCACAGCGACAATCGGCACCGACGAAGGAGGGCCGCTGTGGCATCTTCCGTGATCCCCGTCCCGATCTATGACGACGCTCGCAGGGCGATCGAGTTTCTCGTCGACGCCTTCGGCTTCGAACGTCACGCCGTCTACGAGGACGAGGACGGCACCATCGCTCACGTGGAGCTCACCTTCGATGGCGGGATGCTGATGATCGGCAGCGCCACGGAGGGCGAGCTCGCCGACTTCGGGACCACCGTGCATGAGGCCGGAAAGCCCACATCCTGGCTCTATGTGGTTGTGGAAGCGGTTGACGCGCACTGCGAGCGCGCCCGCGCCGCCGGCGCCGAGATCGTGATGGAACTGCGTGATAAGGACTACGGCGGGCGGGACTACACCTGCCGCGACTTCGAGGGCCACCTCTGGACCTTCGGCAGCTACGACCCCTGGGCCACAACCGGCGCCTGAGAACCCCGCGCCAAGGGCGACCGGCTCGCGCGTTCCAGCGCGTCAGGCATGGCAACTGCTCGACGTCCCGGTAATCCACAGCCTTGTGGCGGGAGGATGCCGTCGGCATGCTACCGTCATGCTGATGGCAAACGTACAGATCAAGAACGTGCCGGCGGACGTGCACGCCGAGCTCAAGCGCCGCGCCGCGCTGGAGCACATGACCGTGCGCGACTACGTGCTGCGCCTCATCGAGCGCGATCAGATGCGCATGAGCGGTCAGGAGTGGCTCGAGCGGCTGCATTCCGATGAGTCTGTCGACATCGGGATCGATCCAGGGGAGGCCATCAGGGAGATGCGCGAGGAACGCGACGCGCATCTGGAGCGCGTGTCCGCTGAGGCGCGGGCCCGATACGAGGCGCAGCGTCGTGGTGCTTGACGCCTCGGCCCTGATCGAGGTGCTGCTCCACCCGAGCTCGCAGCCCTACGTCGAGTCCCTGGTCGCCAGCCGGACGATGTACGCGCCGGAACTGCTGGATGCAGAGGTGCTGTCGCGTCTGGTCAAAGAGCAGAAACGGGGTGCCCTGACCGGCGAGCGCATGGGCAGGGCCATTGCCCGGCTCCTCAGCGCGCCGGTCACGCGCGTCCCGCACGGACATCTGCTCCATGACGCGTGGCAGCGAAGCTCAGCTCTCTCCGCCTACGACGCGCTGTACGTCGCGCTGGCCGCGCATCTCGGCGTTGGCCTGGTGACTGCGGACCGCCGCCTGGCCAACGCCCCGAAGCTCGGGGTGCCGGTGACGCTGATCAGCACCAACTGACGACTTGACCGTCCTCTGACAGGTCGCCTGGCACATCACCCGCCGGAACTGGCCGCGTCTTTGCACGCCGAGATCAGGTGATCCGGCCAGTGAGGAACGCCCACTCGCGGCCGTCCGGTGCGGCCTGGATGAAGCCCTCGTCGCCGCTGTGAAGCCACTCACCAGCATCTGGGCTGACCACATCGCCGCGGACCTGTATCTCGCCCCGCGCGCCCTGCCGCACCGGGGTCCCGTCCGGGCCGGTCACCGCCATCTCGGCCCGGCTGGTCGCGGGTCCCACCGTCGGGGACGTCATGCCGGCGAGCCACTCGCGCACCTCGGGGCCGGTCTCGGCGGGCACCAGCGAGGAGGCGCTGGTGGCGGCGACGAGCCCATGGCCAACGTGCACGCTCACCCCGACACGTTCCGTCGCACGTTCGGCGATCGCCGGAGCGGCGCCCGCGGGGCACAGCAGGTGGCGCATGTCGTGCGCCGGCTCAGGGGCCGGAAGGGCATCCAGCATGGTCGCGTCCACCAGCGCGCCCGTGGCCCGCTCGTCGGCCGCCTTGCGCCAGAACGTTGCCGGATCCAGGTTGCCCACCAGCACCACGGAGCCGCCGGCCAGATAGGGGCCGAGCAGCCCGAGGACCAGGCCGTCGACGAACTGTGGCGGGCGCGTCACGAGCAGGCGGGCGCCGGGCGCCAGTCCCCACGCCGCCAGCGCGTCAGCCGCCGCCAGGACGTTGCGCTGCGTCAGCCGGACGGCCGCCCCTCCGGTGGCGGTGACCAACAGCGCGTCGCCATCGAGCACCGCCCCCGGACCGTCATAGTCGTCCGGGAAGGCGAGCACCTCCTCGCCGTAGGCCAGCCAACCGGAGCCCGCCCCGGCGGGGGGTCCATCGACCAGGCGGCCACCCATGCCGGCGCCCACGACCGCCACGGGCTGACCACCGCGTGGCGCGGCACCTCGGGTGACCTCCGCCTCCTCTACGAAGACGGCGCGAGCCCCGGTGGGGGCGACCGGCGCCTCGCCCGGATCCATGACGACCGCGCAGGCGCCGATCTGCCAGCAGGCGAAGGCGATCACCGCCGTCGTCCAGTGCGTGCTCAGGGCGAGGGCAACCTGATCTCCCGGCTGTGCGTCAAGCTCTTCGACGAGCAGGTTGGCCGTCTTGGAGGTCCAGTTCTCGAACGTGGCGTGACTCAGCTCGGTGCGTTCACCGGTCAGATCGTCATAGAAGGTAAGAAACGGCTGCGAACCGGATTCAAGAACGCGGCGCTGGAGCAGGCTGGCGACTGATGGAGGGAGGGTCGTGGTCATGGCGCTGATCGTGCCCGACTGCGTGGCCACCACGCCCTCATTCCCGGACAGCCAGGGGAGGGTCACGCGATTGTGCCGCCGGACAAGCCTGACGGGAAGTCCGATCGGCATCGCAGATGTTAGCGTTCCACGACAGCCCGACGGGCTCGAACGGTTTGCCAGCAGCGTTCCGTGCCCATCCCCGACGGCACACGCCACCGCGTCAGCATCCGAGTGCGGCGCAGCGTGTCCCAGACCGTGACGAGAGGTAGAACGCTCCTGTGACCGACATCCGCGAGGAAGCCAAGGAGGAGGACTACGGTCCTGTCCTGAGTGGCGGCCAGGGTCGGGAGCGACGCAGGGGGAGGCGGGGGGTACGCTACGTCGCGACGTTCATGGGCGCCGCGCTGCTCTTCGGAGCCGGGTTGTTCGGCACTCTGCTGTGGGTGGGGGGCGGCGTCGAGCGGATCGAGATCGCCGGCCTCACCGGGACCTCGGATACCCAACCCGAGCAGTCGAGCAGCGGCGAATCGGTACTTCAGGAGGTCACCGGCGTCACCAACGTGCTCCTGGTTGGGAGCGACTCGCGCACGGGACTGAGCGAGGAGCAACTGCTCCGGTTGGGCACGCACGACGACGGGGACGCGGACCTGACCGACACCCTGATGCTCGTGCAGTTGGATGCCGAGAACCATCGCGCTCAGGCGCTGAGCTTCCCCCGGGACCTGCTGGTCACCCACTGCGACGGATCGCGCGGCCGCATCAACGCGGCCTTCCGCCTGGGCGAGGAGCGGGAGAGCTTTACGGGGCCCGGATGCCTGGTGGAGACGGTCGCCAGATTGAGCGGCATCGACATCGACCACTACGTCCACGTCAACTTCGAGGGCTTCATCCAGGCGGTGGACGCCATCGGCGGCGTCACCTTTCACATCGACGAGCCGCTGCGGGACCGCCCTGCCGGTCTGGATCTGCAGCCCGGCTGCGTGACCTTCGACGGCGCGAAGGCCCTCGGGTTCGTCCGCGCGCGCCACCTCGACAGCGACTACGGGCGCATCGCCCGCCAGCAGCGCTTCATGCGCGAGTTGCTGGCCGAGGCCACCAGCATCGAGACGCTCACCAACCCCGCCAAGGTCATGCGCCTGGTGCGCGCCGTGGGCGGCTCCCTGACCACCGATGACCAGTTGTCCACCCTCCAGATGGCCCAGCTCGCGTACACGTTCCGAGAGTTGACGAACGACGGGCTGGAGACCTACACCGTCCCCGGATACGACGAGGAATGGAACGGCGCGTCGGTGCAGGTCATGGATGAGGACGAGGCGCGGGAGTTGTTCGCCCGGTTCCGGGAGACCAACGGCGCCTTGATCGCCGCCGACGCGACCCCCGGCCTGAACCACGGAGAAGGCGACGGCGACGGGTTCGCCGACGGCGAGGCGACCTCGCCCCCGGACGACAGCGCTGTTGCGCCCAGCACTGAGGCCGCAACCGACTGGGGCGGCGCAGACAGCGCCGAGTCCGAGATCGACCCGGGCCCCGAGGCGACCTTCGCGGGAGCCGAGGTCTCCGGCGTCGCCTGCTAGCAGCGACACTCGGTTCCCACCGCGACCAGGAGAAGATCCATGAAAGCTCTCGTGCTGTCCGGCGGTGCCGGCACGCGGTTGCGGCCCATCACCCATACCAGTGCAAAGCAGCTAGTACCGGTCGGCAACAAGCCGATTATCGAGTTCGGCCTGGAGGCCATCCGTGACGCCGGCATCACCGACGTGGGGATCATCGTGGGGGAGACCCACGAGGAGATCCGCGAGCACGTCGGCGACGGCTCCCGGTTCGGGATCGATGTGACGTACGTGCACCAGCCACAACCGCTCGGTCTGGCGCACGCGGTCCTCACCGCCGCGGATTACTTGGGCGACGACGACTTCGTCATGTACCTCGGCGACAACCTCATCGCCGGTGGGATCACCGACTTTGTCCGCCAGTTCGAGGGGCGGCAGCCGGCCGCCCAGATCCTGCTCGCCAAGGTCCGTGACCCCGAGCGGTTCGGGATCGCCGAACTGGACGGGCAGCAGCGGGTTACGCGCCTCGTGGAGAAACCCAGGGAACCCACCAGCGATCTCGCCCTGGTCGGGGTCTACCTGTTCTCGAGCCGGATCCTGGACGCCTCCCGCTCGATCAAGCCGAGCGATCGCGGGGAACTGGAGATCACCGACGCCATCCAGTGGCTGATCGATGAAGGCGAGGAGGTTCACTCGCAGGTCATCGACGGTTGGTGGAAGGACACAGGGAAGCTCTACGACCTTCTGGAGGCCAACCGCATCGTCCTCGACGCGCTGGATCCGCGGATCTCGGGCACGATCGACGCCGACAGCGAGGTCCAGGGCCGCGTGGTGGTCGAGGAGGGCGCGGTGCTGGTGAACAGCTTCGTGCGCGGACCCGCGATCGTCGGCAGGGGCACCCGCCTGGTGAACACGTTCATCGGACCCTACACCTCCATCGCGCACGGCTGCGCGATCGAGGACTCCGAGATCGAGCACTCCGTGGTGCTGGAGGAGACGCGCATCTGTGACATCCGCCGGATGGAGGACTCGCTGATCGGCAAGCAGGTCGAGGTGGGCCTGACCACCCGCAAGCCGCGGGCGTACCGGCTCATGCTCGGTGACCACAGCCGCGTCGGGCTCGTCTGACGCGGTGGGAGGGACAGGGGAATGCGACTGCTGGTCACCGGCGGAGCCGGCTTCATCGGCTCCAACTTCATCCGCCACGTCCTGACCACCCAGCCGGAGGTGCGCGTCACGAACTTCGACAAGCTCACGTACGCGGGCAACCTGGCGAGCCTGCGCGACCTCGAGGACGACCCGCGGTACCGCTTCATCCGGGGCGACCTCGTCGACAGCGAACTGCTTGCCCAGGTGGTGCCGGAGCATGACGCGGTGGTGAACTTCGCCGCCGAGAGCCACGTCGACCGCTCCATCACCGCGTCGGGCGACTTCATCAACGCCAACGTGCTGGGCGCGAACAGCCTGTTCTCCGCGGCGATGCACGCCGGCGTCGAGCGGGTGCTGCACATCTCCAGCGACGAGACCTACGGGTCGATCCCCGAGCCGGGCTCGTTCCGCGAAGGCGACGCACTGGAGCCCAACAGCCCGTATTCGGCCAGCAAGGCATCGGCTGACCTGTTCGCGCGGGCCTACGGGGTCACCTACGGATACCCGATCACCGTCACCCGCACAGCCAACAACTTCGGGCCGTACCACTTCCCGGAGAAGGCCATCCCGTTGTTCGTCACCAACCTGCTCGACGGGCATCAGGTGCCGCTCTACGGGACCGGGGCGAACGTGCGTGACTGGACCTACGTGCTGGACAACGTCGCCGCGCAATGGCTGGTGCTTACCGAGGGCAAGCCCGGCGAGATCTACAACGTTGGCGCGGGTAACGAGATGAGCAACCGCGACCTCACCCTGTGCATCCTGGAACGTTTCGGGATGGGTGAGGAGATGATCCGCCTGGTCGCTGACCGGCCCGGTCATGACCTGCGCTACTCGGTCGACACGACCAAGGTGCGCGCGCTGGGGTGGAAGCCCGAGCACAGTTTTCAAGAGGCGCTCGACGCGACCATCGAGTGGTACCGGTCCAACGAATGGTGGTGGCGCCCGCTCAAGGACGACGGCGCCAGCCGGCGCCAGGGGTTGGTCAAGGAGCCGTCTGCCCCATGAGGGTCCTGATCACAGGAGCCGGCGGACAGTTGGGCCATGATCTGGTCGATGCGTTCGGCGGCGACCAGGTCACCGCCCTGGATCGCTCCCAACTGGACGTCACCGAAGAGGCCGCGGTGGTCGCCGCGGTGCGCGACCACGCTCCCGACCTGGTTGTGCACGCGGCGGCGTTCACCAAGGTCGACGCCTGCGAGTCCGAGCCCGACACCGCCTGGCGGGTAAACGCCCTCGGGTCGTGGTGGGTCGCCCGCGCCTGCGCCCTCGGCGATGCCGCCATGGTCTACCTGTCCAGCGACTACGTCTTCGACGGCCGCGCCGGGCGTGCCTACACCGAGTACGACGCCACCAGCCCACTCAGCATCTATGGGCGCAGCAAGGAGGCCGGGGAGCAACTGGTCCGCCGCACCCTGCCCCGGCACTACATCGTGCGTACCTCCTGGGTGCACGGCGCGCACGGGGGCAACTTCGTGCGCACCATGCTGCGCCTGGGACGCGAGCGCGGAGCGGTCAGTGTGGTCGACGACCAGACCGGGTCGCCGACGTTCACCTTCGACCTGGCCCCGGCGATCCGGCGCCTGGCGGTGACCGCCCGGCACGGCACCTACCATCTGACCAACGGCGGGCACTGCACCTGGTTCGACCTGGCGCAGGCCGCCTTCGAGGAGGCGGGGGTGCAGGTCGACCTGACGGCAACCGACACCGCGAGCTTCGGCGCGCCCGCCCCCCGGCCCGCCTACAGCGTCCTGGACAACCTCACCGCCCGCCTGACCGGCCTGCCGCCCCTGCCGCCCTGGCGGGCGTCGCTGCGCCGCCTGATCGCCGAACTCGGCGCGGCGAGCCCCGCGAACGCGTGATGACCCCGGCGGCGAGTCCCAGGGTCGCGGTCGTGGTGGTCGTGCACAACACGCGTGACGACCTGGTCCGCTGCCTGGAGTCACTGAGGGACGCCGGCGCCGACGAGGTGCTCGTCGTGGATTCGGGCTCAAGCGACGGCAGCCTGGACGCCGCCCGCCAGGCCGACCCGGATGCCCGGCTGATCGGGTTGCGAAACGTCGGCTTCGGCCAGGCGGCCAACGCCGGCGCGGCCCAGAGCGATGCTGACGTCCTGGTCCTTTCCAACGCCGACACCCGCTTCCCGCCAGGGTCGGCGAAGGCGATGCGGGACTTCCTGGTGTCGCGACCCGAGGTCGGCGCGCTCGGCCCGCTGGTGCGGTTCCCCGACGGGCGGGTGCAGCTTTCGGCGCGTGCATTCCCCTCACTCGGGCAGGCCCTCGGCCACGCGCTGTTCGGCCTGTTCTGGCCGTCAAACCGGTGGACCCGTGCCTACCGCCTGACCGACTGGGACCATCGCAGCGAGCGTGTGGTGGACTGGGTGAGCGGATGCTGCATCGCCGTGCGGCGAGAGGCCTTCGACCGGGTTGGGGGCTTCGACCCCGCCTACTTCATGTTCGTGGAGGACGTCGACCTGTGCTACCGGCTGGGGCAGGACGGCTGGCCGGTGGTCTTCTCGCCGGTTGCCGAGGTGGTCCACGCGATCGGCGGCGCGGTCTCGCGCCGCCGGTTCCGCATGGTCGTGGAGCACGCCCGTTCCCTCGACCGCTTCTTCGCCCGCCGGTACGCCACCGGCTGGCGCCGCCTCCTGCGCCTGCCCATCCGCCTGGGCCTGATCGCCTGGGCTATCGCCGCCATGGCCTGGTCCGTCCTCCGCGGTAAGACCCACGCTCATGCCGGATGATCTGCGCTCGGTGGCGGCAGGGAGGGGCGATGGCTGAAGGGCGGCAGACCGTCGTGATCGTGCGCCACGGACGGACCGAGTGGAGCGCGGCGGGACGGCACACCGGACGTACGGACCTGTCGTTGATCGACGAGGGCCGGCGGGGTGCGGCCGACCTCGGCGGTTGGTTGGCGGCCCGTTCGTTCGACACGGTGTGGACCAGCCCGCTGCGCCGCGCCGCCGACACCTGCGCGCTGGCGGGCTACGGCGATCATGCCGAGGTGATCGAGGACCTCGTCGAGTGGGACTACGGTGAGCTCGAGGGGCGCACCAACGCCGAGATCGTCGC
>WHTC01000478.1 GCA_009379795.1 Nitriliruptorales bacterium
CCGCCAGCAGGCCTACGCGCTGTGCAGCGTCGCGGTCGACTTGAAGGTCAGTGAGGTCGTCGACGTCCCCAACTTCGTCATCTCCGCCTTCCTGCCACTGGACGTCTTCCAGTAAGCACACGCCAGCGGACCACGCGTCGGGATGGCGAGCCTCAGTCGCCCTCAAGGACCATCCGGGCGCCCTTGGCCTTCGCCGCCACCACGAATCCCGCAGCAACGAGCACCACATCCTTGAAGACATACTGTGCCTCGAGCGTGGGGGCCAGCGGCAGCGGGAACAGTTCGGAGAACATCAGCACCATCGGCGACATGATGCCGATCATCGCCACACCCAGCAGGGCCAGTCCGAACCGCAGGAACCTCCCGAGATCAGGGTCAGCCCGATGGTGGATTCCACCACTGCGGTCAGCACCAAGCCGACGTCCTCGGGGATGAGCCCGAACGTGAGCTCAGACACCGTCTGCTGGACGAGCGCCTCCGCCGGACTGGTGCCGAGGAAGAACTTCAGGAGCCCGAAGCCCAAGAAGACCAGCCCCAAGCTGACCCGCAGCAGGCTGATGCTGTAACGGGAGAGCCAGCGCGTAAAGCGTGCATCCGCGCGATCGAATTCAAATTGAAGACGTTCCATTATCGAAACCCCGACTAGCGTTTTAATCTTCGGTCACGGCTGCTGTGTAACCACACTGGAAGAAACGCTAGGGCCAGCGGCGCTCGCTGACATCCGCCCACGGACGACAATTCAACCGCTATATTCGACGTAGTAAGTGCCGGGATGCCTGCGCCGCCGGAAGTAAGGACGGCGCCCGTCTGGCCGATATCCCCTACGAATCCCTATGCCCGCAGGTACCACTCAGGGATGACCCGGGCACCCGGCGGAGTAGCCGCCCGCTGACGACACCACCAGGCACCGGGATGGCACGACGGTCTGCGGCCTGGACGGCGAACTGACGTGGGTTCCGCCCGAGCGCGTCGACGCAGGCGTCCACTCAGCTCAGCGCGTGCACCTCGAAGACGGCCGCAGCGGTGAGACCATCATCCGCCGTCTTCGCGAGGCGATAGCTGCCCGGCTCATCGGGGATGACCAGTGACAGTCGCTGCTCGTCGCCCGGCTCAACGACGTAAAGAATGTCAGGCCACGCGCACAGCCCCTCACAGTCGAGCGCATTGCTCCACTCCTGGCCGTCCCAGCGGTCCAGCGCGTACTCCGCGCCCAGCTCGAGCGGCTCGTCGCGCTGGTTGGCGATC
>WHTC01000196.1 GCA_009379795.1 Nitriliruptorales bacterium
GCCCCGGCGAGCAGGCCGAGGATCAGGAAAGCGATGATGCCCACGATGAACTCCGTCCTTTATTGACTCGCCTACGGTCGGCAGACGGGAGCGATGCGACATCTCCCGGAAGGACATTCTCCCACTCGGCGGCGCGGAAAACCCCGACGTCAGGCGCGGTCGCGGCGGGCGAGGCCGAGTTCGTGGAAGACGACATCCGGGAGGTCCTCGGATGCCCACTGAAGGGCGTAGTCGGAGGCGAACAGTACCAGGGTCTGGCCCTTCGAGTCCTCCACCAGCAGCGTCCCGCGCTGGCCGCGGACCCTGGCGGCATCGGCCGCGTCGATGCGCCGGGCCAGCTGCCAGTTGGCCGGCTCCAGAGCGATCTGGCAGCCGAACTCATGCACCATCCGGTGGTGGGCGACCTCGAACTGCAGTTGGCCCACCCCGGCGAACAGCGGTTCCTGCTCGCCGAACTCGGGGCGGCGCAGGACGTGGACGACGCCTTCCTCATCCAACTGGGCCAGGCCCGCGCGGAACTGCTTGTAGCGGCTGGTGTCGCGGTTGCGGACGGTGGCGAACCGCTCCGGCGTGAACGTCGGGATCGGCGGGAACCGGACCGGAGGCCCCTGGTAGAGCGTGTCGCCAACCAGCAGGCCGGTGGCGTTGACCACCCCGACGATGTCGCCGGGCAGCGCCTCCTCGACGACCTCGCGATCGCGGGCGAACAACTGGTGGGCGTACTTCAGCGTCAGACTCCGCCCCGTGCGCGCCAGCGTGGCGCTCATCCCGCGCGAGAACCGCCCGCTGTTCACCCGCATGAACGCGATCCGGTCGCGGTGGCGCGGATCCATGTTGGCCTGGACCTTGAACACCAGTGCGCTGAACGGCGCGTCGATGGGCCGCCGCTCGGGGCTCGCCTGACCGTTGTTCGTGCCGTCCACGGTCTGGGGCCCCGGCGGTGGAGCGAGTTCGGCGAAGCCCTCCAGGAGCAGCCGCACGCCGAAGTTGGCGAGCGCGCTGCCGAAGAACACCGGGGTCTGCCGCCCGTTGAGGAACGCGTCCCGGTCCAGGCTGTGCTCCTCCAGGTCGAGCAGTTCCAGTTCTTCCATGGCCGCTTTCCAGCGGTCAGGCGGGCAGGGGTTGGGGAGATCGTCGTCGGGATCCGCCTTGTCAAGCGGCACCCGCTGCTCGTCGGCGATGCGCGAACCGTGAGCGGCCCGGTCGAAGCGCACCAACTCCCCCGCCCCACGATCGACGATCCCGGCGAAGTCCAGACCATCGGCCACCGGCCAGGTGAGCGGGACCGGTTCCATGCCGATGCGCTCGGCGATCTGGTCCAGCAGCGCCAGCGGCGGCAACCCGGGCCGATCGCACTTGTTGACGAAGGTCACGATCGGCAGGCCGCGGGCCCGGCAGACCTCGAACAGCTTCAAGGTCTGAGGCTCCAGCCCCTTGGCCGCATCGAGCACCATGATGGCGGCGTCCGCCGCACACAGCGTGCGGTACGTATCCTCACTGAAGTCGGCATGGCCAGGGGTGTCCAGCAGGTTGAAGTTGCGCCCGGCAAAGGCGAAGTGCAGGACGGTGGAGGAGATCGATATTCCCCGCTCCTGCTCCAGCCTCATCCAGTCACTGGTCGCCTTCCTCGCCTGCTTGCGCGACCTGACCGCGCCCGCCTCCTGTACCGCGCCGGCGTAGAGCAGGAACTTCTCGGTCAGCGTGGTCTTCCCGGCGTCGGGGTGGCTGATGATGGCCAGCGTCCGGCGGGTCGCCGCCTCCTGGAAAAGGGTGGCGTCATGGACTGCCGTGGCACTGCTGGACATCGTTCCTCCTGGTTGCACCCCTCGGCACGCGGCCTGTTGCCCGCCCGCGCACGTGCTCAAGCGGGGTCAGGAGGGGTTTGCTTGAATGCCATTCATAGCATGCGAAGCGGGTTGATTGGCCACGATCGCACCCGAATCGCTTAGCTCGTTGGCGCTTCGAGGGCCTGGAGCAGGTCTTGGGACAGGGGGCGGTGACGGAGGCGGAAACAACGTCTGGGTCTCCAACGCCCTGCTCAGCCCGCCCGGCCATGACCGAGCCCAGCCCGTCTGGCCCGTCCGCGAATAGCCGCTGGAGAAACTGCAGTGCCTGGCGCGTCACTTGCCCTGCGAGCGGGTCAGCGCTCAGGCGTTGAAGTGCGGCGGCCAGTTCGTCGAGAGCGACCCCCACGAGGAGACGGTAGATGTCGTGGGCGTCCTTGTCCGTCAACCGGTCGCGTTGCTCGCAGCGCTCTGCCAGCTTGTGAAGCTTGGCAACGAGCAGCGCCGCTGGGCTGGCGACGTTGACCGTGTGGACGCGGGTGTCCTCAGAGGCGAGCGCGCCGACCTGCATGGGACGGTGGTCCGCCACCGCCGCCTCCAGGCCGGTAGCTCTCCGCAGAGCGTGCTTCGAATGAGGAGGCACGCGGGCGCTTCGACGTCCCCCGACCCCCGCCAACGCTTCTGGGACCATGAGGTCGACCGGGATACTGTCGGCGCTGATCCAGGCGCCAGGCTGGGAGTTTCTTGAGTCAAGTTTGAAGCCGGCAATGCGCATGGCGTCTTCAAGGAGGGGTCGCTCGCCCAGGATCCTGGGATCGAGTGCGAGATCGCTGTCCTTGGTGGTCTCGGCCAGCGCCACGGCGACACCGCCTGTATGCAGATAGATCGCCTGCGCGCCGATCACGACGATCGCGTTCCGATGGTCGCCGAGGGCGCCGAGCACGTCGAGCAGCGCTCGTCGTGCCCGGACGAGCAGGTCAGCTTCGCCAATGTGGTTCATTGGCCTCCATCCAATCCAGCAGGGCTTGCCCCTCGCTCGGAGCGCGGCCCGGGGCGGTCAGTAGGTCGACTGCGATCTGGCTGGGCGCTGCACTCACGACGCCGTCCACGCTGTGAGCACGCACGAAGGCGACGTCGTCGCGATTTGCCGCTAGCAGGACGTTCGCGCCTTTGTCCACGCCACGCAGCCCGAGGCGCTCAGCCATGGTGGGGATATCGTCGACGTAGATCATCGCGAGCCGGGGTGGCGCATAGGGAGCAAGTGGGTGGGCGGCCAAGGACCCCGTGAGGACATAGCGAGCGTCCTTGACCGAACGCAGCGCCTCGGGCACCGCCTCGACGCCACGCGGGAACAGGAACGAGTCCACACTGTCACTGCGCTGGAAGCCGTAATCTTGACTCCAACGTTCGATGACACGCCGCCACTGCACCGTCGTTATCGACCCTCGAGGCTCTCGCTCAAGGAGATCCTCTTCCTCGAGGTACTTCACTATCCGATACGTCGCCCCGATCGAGGCCCCGCTACGCTCGACCAGCTGAGCGACAATGTATGGCGGCGCGAAATCCACCAGAGCGCGTGCTACCAGGGCGGCCGGTGCTCCTTTGAGGCTGCCGCGCGGCCGACCGGGACCGCGCCAGGGATCGCGGTCCTCGCCCACGTTGCGCACGAGCACCGCTGGCCGGTCAACCGCAAGAAGAAGGTTGCCGGTCGCGTCGGCATAGGCGACGCCGTCTTTCTCCAAACGCTCCCGGGTCGAGGGGGCAAGGTAGCGGGCGACCAGCATGGGGACCGCCGAAGGGATCCTGGCCCGGCTTATCCGGAAGCGAAGTCGCTCCAGTTGCGCTGACACGTCCCGGGTTGCGATCAGTCGCCTGACTTCCACCGCGACCGTGACCGAGGAGCCGTCGGGCGCCTCGACGGTTAGGAGCGCGTCGAAGACGACGTCGCCCCTCCGGGCCCCCTCCTCGACCTCCCAAACCCACGTGTCAGGTATGCACTCCTTCAGGGCACCGAGGGATCGACGGAGGACGTCAACCTCACGCGCGACAGGCGACCCCGCGGGCAAGCCAAGCCCTCGCCGATTACTGGAACTCATCATTCACCAAACTAGCTGTCTTTGCTCGCGATATCTCCCTCCTCCGCTCGCAGCGGAGGTATGCATTTGCCGGGAAGCAGTCAGGGCACGATCGTGCGTCGGGTCGACGTCATCAAGGGGCGCCGAAGAAGCGTCGGCGACCGTAGGGGTGTCCGACGCTCCCACCGCCAGCGCCTCGGGTCACGGTGCGCGGATGCCGAACTGGGTGGTCAGGAGGGAGCGGTTCAGGCGGGTGGTGGCGTCGGGTTCGAGCGTCAGCACCGGATAGCCGTCGACGTTGAGCATCCGCCGCAACGCCTCGAGGTTGCCGCGCAGGCGGTCGGCGGGCAGGCCCGTCGCGCGCGTCAGCGCGGGACCGGTCGCCACCCCGCCGACGGCGTCGAGCAGGCTCAGCAACCGGGCGATGTCGTGATCGTCGAGCGCGGCGCGCCCGGCAAGGGTGCGCTGCTCGGCCAGCACGGGGCTGGCGAGCAGGTCGGCCACCCACCCCGGCGCATCCGGCGAGACCCCCGGCGAGGCCGCGGCGGGGAACAGCGTGGCCTGACCGCTCGCGTCCACCGCCGCATCGGGCTCCGACGACGGCAGCGCTGAAGGCAGGACGTCCCCCGCCTCCCACCAGGCGGGAGGAAGCAACGGGGTGGCCTGCCAGCCCTTCAGGTGCACGGTGGCGGGCGCGAGCACCGCCAGGGGGCACAGCACCTCCTGCGGCGTGGCGCCGCCGTGGTAGCCCAACTTCTCCGTGGGGATGTAGCGCACCGCCTCGGTGGCGGGCGCCACGACGCTGCCCTCGCCGCGCAGCACCCGCGGGCCGGTGATCGCGACCTCGTCGCCGCGGGGCGGCGGAACGGCCGGCCGCCACCGTTCGCCACCTCCCGGGGCCGGGCGCACCGTGGTGCCATGCTCGCGGATGTGGCCGTGATCGCTGGTGAGGATGACCACACGCCCCGCCACGGTGGCCGCGTCGAGCAGTCCGCGCAGGGGCTTCACCCCTGCGAGTCCCTCGGCCAGGCGCAACTGCGCGCCCTTGGCGAGATGGTCGTCGACCGCGTTGACCACGACGCCGACGACGCGCACCGCCGTGTCGAGGATCGTGTCGTGCACCCGAGGAGCCCGGTCGATCCCGAGGTCGCGCTTGTGGAACAACCGCGGCGACGCACCCCCGCTCGCGGCCAGCAGACCAGCGTGGTCGGCGAACCCTTCCCGTTCGGTCTGCGGGTTGCCGTCCGTCAGGCGCCCGCACAGCAGGCTGGCGCGACTGACGACCGTGACGGTCGGGACGGCCGCGACCACGTGGGGCAGGGCGCGGTCCGCGGGCGCGTGCGGGGTCCACCCGGCGGCGGTGATGTCGCCGAACAACCGGGTCGCCTCCGGATGGGACAGGCCGTCGAGGACCAGCAGCAGCACCGGCGCGAGACGTGCGACGGGCGTCACCACCTCGTCGAGGACACGCTCTATCGGCAGGAGGGGGCGCGAGGCCGTGGGCGCAACGGTGCTCCACCCGGCGAACGCGGCGGCGAACGCCCGATCCCGCTGGTGACGCTCGCCGTCGACGAGTGCGGCCAGGCGCCCGTAGGCGGCACCGAGGGGTTGCACGGTCTCGCCCTCGGCGAGCGCATCGCGGGCGGCGTCCACCCATGCGCCGTCCTCGGCGAACGCCGTGGTGGCCTGGGCGAGGTCGGCGGGGGCGTGGTCGGTGGATCGGTGAGCCGGCGGGCCAGGCGGACCGCCATCTGCAGTATCCGCACCCGCTCAGGCTCCTTGCCCGCGCGCAGGTGCCGCTGGACCGCTCCCGCGGTCTCCTCCAACCCAGCGAGTCGCTCCCCACCGGGCCGGTCGAGAAACGCGCTGAGCCGACGCCCGGCGGACTCCAGACGCTGACCGAAGGCGGCGGGCAGCACGTCGGAGGAGGCGGCGAACCCAAGGGCGCCGAACTCGGCCAGCAGGTGCTCGGCGCGGGCCAGCCAACCGGAGACGGCGAGATCATCACCGGCCTCGGTGGCGCGGCGGACGAGTTCGGTGGCGGCGTGCGCCCAGTCACGGGCGACGGTCTCGGCGAGGTTCCGGGCGCCCAGCGGCGCTTCGAAACGCGCCCGCGCCGCGACCACCCCGGCCTCGGCTGCCGTCCCGGGAGCCCACAGGACGTCACAGACCAGACCGAACGGCGCCAACTCGGAGCCCCGGCCCCCGGCGACGAGTCGCAGCACATGCCCGGCGAGCGGCCCGGCGTCGGCGGCCAGACGCTCGGCGATGCGGTCCGCGTGCGCGCGGGCGGGGCC
>WHTC01000405.1 GCA_009379795.1 Nitriliruptorales bacterium
CCAGGGACGGCCGGGCGCCGGTCGCTGTCCGGCGGGGAAGGCAAGCCGCGGGTGCCCCGCAGCGTTCTTGTCCGGCGGGGTAGGTGAGCCGGAGGCGCCCTCGGCGTCTCTAGCCATGTCGGGCACGAACGAACCGAGACGGGAGAGCCCATGAAGTTGTTATTCCGCTTCATCGCTTTGGTCGGCGTGATGCTCATCGGCGCTGCTCCGGCGCTCGCGACCTCGGGAGAGGAGTCGACTGAGGAGCCCACGTACGAGTCGACTGAGGAGCCCTCGGAGGAGCCTTCGGAAGAGCCGACTGAGTATCCGACTGAGGAGCCCTCTGAGGAGCCGACTGAGGGCAAGACACGGCCGCCCGCGAGCCTGTTCAAGCTCCGGAAGGCTTGCCGTCCGGACGAGAAGACCGGGCAATGGCGGATCGTGAACAGGTCAGACACCGCGCAGGACTTCACGCTTGAGCAAACCCGCGGCGGGGACTTCTCCGTCGACGGAACGGCAGAGCCCGGTGACACCTTCGTCGAGGTTCCATGGGGCAAGGGCGGCGACATGTGGCGTCTGAGGATTCCTGCCCTTGATTTCTCAACAAAGCAGGCGATCGGGAAGAAGCCGCTCTGCGAGCCGACCGAGGAGCCGACGGACAAGCCCACTGAGGAGCCGACGGACGAGCCGACCGAGGAGCCCTCGGAGGAGCCGACCGAGGAGCCCACTGAGGAGCCGACGGACGAGCCGACCGAGGAGCCCACGGACGAGGAGCCGACGGTCACGCCGACCGAGACCCCCAGGCCGGACGTCCTGGCCGCCACGGGTCTGGACACTCCGATCCTCGGGGCGCTGGCACTGACGCTTCTGGCTGGCGGCGGCGTGGCACTGGCCTGGCAGCGTCGGCGGCTGAACCGCTGATCTGCTCCTCTGACAAGCGTCGGGGCTGAGCGAGCGCGGCCCTGACCGGCGGCCCCCAGACGAACCGCTGGCGTCCGGGGGCAGCGCTCTTGTCTCCAGATCCCTTTTCCTTCGCATCGCGGGGCCTCCTTTCCGGGGAGGCCCCGTCTCTCTGGCCCGGCGTGTACGACCGGGTAGGTCCGCTCGGCGCCGCACTGACGACTTACAAGACATGCGGGTCAGCAACGACCCACCCATGACATACAGGAGAAGTTGATGAAGTTGTTGTTGCGGGTCATCGCGCTCACCAGCGTGATGCTGATCGGCGCTGCTCCTGCAGCGCTTGCAACCGACGCAGTCAGCAACGCGGCGAACGTGAATCGTTATGTTGACGACCTCGACGGGCTCTTGGACTTGGACGGGAAGGCGAAGCTCGGGATCAACCTGGGCGCCGTTTGTCTCGATGACACCAAGATCCGGCTGAAGGTCAAGATCAACCTCGGCGACATTCAGGCGGGCGTGTTCGCGAAGTTGCTCTTAAACGAGGACCACCTCACGCTTAGGGGTGTCGCCAAGGCGAACCTCGGCGACGGTCTCAACGTCGTCTCGGAGGACCTCGAGGGTCTCGGTGAGCCCCTTGGGAACGTCCCGCTGCAGGACGGCGAGCAATTCATGGATGTCCCGTCGGGCCACGATGCCGTTGTCCTGAAGCTGGCCGATCACGCCCGAGGCGTCGTTGTGCTGGTGCTCAAGCTCAAGGTCGGCGACCTGCCGTTCTGCGATGACGGCAAGCCGAAGGACCCGGACCCGGAGCCGACCGAGGAGCCGACCGAGGAGCCGACCGAGGAGCCGACCGAGGAGCCGACCGAGGAGCCGACCGAGGAGCCGACCGAGGAGCCGACCGAGGAGCCGACCGAGGA
>WHTC01000401.1 GCA_009379795.1 Nitriliruptorales bacterium
CTAGAACACGACGAGGGCTTCCCCGGTGAAGAACTCGACGACGAAATTGATGAAGAAGAACCCGAAGAACACGGCAGCGATCAAAAGGACTGCGTAGTGCCACATTGATGGCCGGGCGGCGCGCGGCAGCTTGCTGTTCAGGTAGATCAGAATGAACGGGTAGATCAGAGCGCCGAGGTTCGACATGTTTGCCGATACCTGGATCAGCCTCACCGGCAGGGCGAGGCGGATCACGATCGCGATCACCACGATCAAGACGCCCATGAAGACGAAGTAGAAGCGCCGTGGGTCGCCCTCGACCAGGCGCCTGAACCCTGGACTGATCCCGTTGAGGCCGTCGGTGAAGTTCCGGACCATGGCCTCGAAGATCCCCAACTGCGTGCTGAACAGGATGAGCGTGCCGATGAGGAGCGCCAAGAAGAAGAGGGCCCCTCCGTATTCCTCCCGCAGCACGGTCGCCACGAACACCGGCACGGTTTCGGTGGTGGGGATCTCGCCGGACAGTCGGACCGCGTGGGTCATGAGGATCGTGGGAAGGAGCATGCCGAGGAAGGCGCCCACGAAGAAGACTCCCCACATGTCGACCAGCAGCAAGCGGTACCACCGCTTCCACAGCCCGGCGTTCTTCTCGTCGTCCGGGAAGGTGACTCCAGAGGCCAGGACCTCCTTGCGCTCCCCTCGCAGGCCCGCGATGAAGCCGACGCGGCTGCCCATCCCGTAGCCCTTGTCCCGGTAGTGGTTCATCACGTACCAGTTCAGGCCGGACGCCAGGGCGGCGAAGCCCGCGAGCCCACCGAGTTCGGTGGCGGTGATCCCCGCGGGCGGACGGGCGGGCGTGAACAACCCCCTGAAGCCCTCCCACCAGATGCTGGCGGGAACGACCGCGATGTCCAGGATGATCAGCACCACCAGGACGAACCCCACGATGGCCCAGTTGACCAGTTCGAGGCCGCGGGTCACGACCCGGGAGAGGGCGGCGATGACGAAGACCAGTACCAAAAGCAGGGTTGCCAACCACTGAGCGGCGGCGGTATCTCCCGGTGTCTCGGCCACCCGCCCCGTAAAGAGCGTGAAAAGCCCCTGCCCAGCGGAAGCGGCCCAGCCCCCCCAGATGAAGGAGAAGAAGATCAGCAGCACCGACAGCGGTACCCAGAACAGGAAGCCGGGTGGGGCTCGCCCGAACCCCAGCACCGGGACCTCGCCCGTGGCCACGACATAGCGGGCGTGTTCGATGTTGTAGAGAGTTTGAAGGACGATCGACAGGGTGATCACCCAGCCGACCCCGACGAATCCGAACTGCCCGACGCTCAGCGGCCCAAGCAGCCACTCGCCCGACCCGATGGAGATCCCCAGGGCGATCAGGCTGGGGCCGACGGCGTACTTGAAGAGTTCCTTTGGCCCGATCCTCTCGACGCCGAAGACCTCCTCCGGAGCGGGGAGATCGGCGATTTCCAACGCAGGTCTACTGACCCCCAACTGGTAACTGCCCCTGGGGCCTACTTCGGTGCGCGATGTGTCCATGCCCTACCCCCACTCGATCCGACCCGCCCAACGACCGATATCGTGGATTGTTCAGTCCTCATCGATATGAGTCAAGGTGTTATTTGGACCGTCTGCGCCGTCGCGCAGCGGGACCGGGTGGACCGCGAAGCCGCCCTCCGATCGCCTGGCGGGGCCGGTTAGGCGCTCTCCGGGCGGTATGCTAGGCTCGGTGTCCGTCCCCCAACGGGGTGAAACCGCAGGTCTCGGCACCAAGCCCGCGCCGGTAGCTCAGTGGATTAGAGCATCTGACTACGGATCAGAAGGTCGGGGGTTCGAATCCCTCCCGGCGCGCA
>WHTC01000024.1 GCA_009379795.1 Nitriliruptorales bacterium
CTGGCCGTCCCCGCGCTGGCCGGCGCCGCGCTGGCCGGCGCCGCTGGCCCCATCGCCGGCCGCGGGCCGGCGCCTGGAATTCGCGTCGGCGTTGGCCCGCGCCGTCGAGGCTGCGGCCGCCCCCGCGGCTGGATCCCCACTGGCCGCGGTCGTTCCACCGGCGGCACTTGCGGCGCCGCCGGCCGTGCGCGTCGCACCAACGGCGGCCCCCACCACGGGGACGCCGGCGACAGGCAGCGGGCCGCCGGACTGAGTTCCCAAGCGCGACACTCCGGCCACCTGGCCGCCTGCTGGCGGCGTGGTGCCCGCCGACCTGCGGCCGGCTCCCGCCAGCGCCAGAATCGCCGCACCCTCCACCGGCGCCAGTGCCCGCCACAGCAACCATGGAGCAAACGTCGCCAGCGCAATCAGCGACACCCCGGCGATCACGGCCTCCAGCCCCCCGCCAGCTCCCGCGCCCCCGTCGACCCCGCCGAGGATCGACGCACCCAGCGAGATGACCGCCACGATGAAGAACTTCGACAGGATGAGCGCGGCCAGCAGGCGCAACGCCTTGGAGGCCCAGCTGGACACCCGCGGCCACACCAGCGTGGCGAAGGCCAGCGGCAGGAACAGCACCGCGAGGTTTATCCCGGCGGTCCGCAGGATCAGCTCAATCCACAGCAGGAACGCGCCGAACACCGTGAAGATGGCGCCGATGAACACCGCGAAGGTCGGCAGCGTCTCACCGCTCGAGCCCGACAGCACCTGGCCGAGCCCCTCCAGGAAGGCCGCGGTATCCGCGGCGACCCCACCGGAGACATAGGCGCTGGCCCAGTCGGTGATCACCAGGGCCATGTCGACCAGTTCGAGGGTGACGTAGGTCGCGATCGCCGCCACGGGCACGAAGATGAACAGCGTCCGGGCGATCTGCCCGGGCCGGGCGTGCACCACGGCGTCGACGATGGCCACCAGGACGAGCGGCAGGAGCACGAGCGCCGCCAGCGCCACCATCGTGTCGTACTGGCGGGTGAACCACGACGACCGCACGTCCGGCTGGGTGCTGGTGTCCAGGAACGAGGCGATTTCGGACAGGAAGTAGACCGCGCTGTCCGCGACCGCATCGACGAACCCTTCGAAGGCCGAGGACGTCGCCGCGCCGACCATACCCGAGACGATCCCGCCGCCGCCCGCCGAGACCAGCCGGCAGCCGATGCTGGCGGGCAGGCCCAGCATGGCTTGACAGTCATCGTCCCCGCCCGTCGGGGCGTTCTCCTGGTCCTCGCGGTTGCCGGTGTCGTCGGTGTCCAGGGGCTCCTGGGGGCGGTCGAAGAGATTGATGCTCTGCCCCGCGGTGTCATCACCGGAGGGCTGGTCGTCGCTGTCGACCGCGTCCGCGAGATGCGCGGAGAACAGCAGCAGGAAGGCGACCAACGCCCCGATAAGCAGGTAGCGGAAGCCCGGGCGCCGCCATCCGAACAGCAGGGCGAACGGCAGCGCGGCCAGGCGCAGCACCAACCTCATCAGGGCTCCTGGGGGCGATGGTGGTAGCTGTTGAACTGCGCCATCTCCGCGACGATCTGCGCGTCGGGAGGGATCGTGACGCCGGGCGGGTCCAGTGGTTGACTGCCCGACACGCCCGTGAGCTTCCAATCGTCGTCGACCCAGGCCAACTCCATCGCGTTGGCCTGCGCCCGGAGCGGGAGCTGCTGGCCGCTGGGCCGGGTAAGCCAACCCGCGGCCCAGACCACGATCGTGGCACGGTCCTCGTTGAAGGATTCCACGCGGTAGCCGAGTGGCACCGTGACCGCCAGGATCGACCCGTCGTAGGCGGCGGCGTCCCCCAGTCCCAGGTCGACCTCGATGCGTTCGTAGGATGCCTCCACCGACTCGACAAGATCCTCGTAGACCTCCGGCGCCGCGATCACCCGGTAGGCGCCTTCGCGCCACTGCCGGTTGAACGCCCGCTTGTCACCGATCGCTGCGAGGTATCCGGTCGCGGCCGCGACGGCTCCCTCCTCGGTCCGGGTATAGCCGACCGCCACCCCATTGACGGTGTCCGCGGGACCGGGGCCCTCCTCGGCCTCGGCCGCCAGAGGTTCCTCCTCTACCGGCGCGCTGCGGACGACCGTGGCGGGGGCGGTAGCCCGGCCGGCGAAGAACATCCCCACCAGCAGCGCGGTGCCAGCGGCAAGGGCCACCAGGCGGCGGGGCAGAGCGCGGGCCTCCGCTCGCCCTGCCCGCGGCCGGGCGGGCAGGAGCTTCAAGGGCACCTCAGCTCACACCGCCTCCCGAGCTGTAGAAAAAATTCACGATCGCGGCGGCGGCACCGATCCCGAAGGCCGCTAGCAGTGACACCACCGCCGCGGCCTTGCCGAGGGCCGACGAACGGGGGTTGCTGGACAGCGACCCGAAGGCCATCAGGGCCATCCCGGTAAGAAAGGCGGCCACGACGGCGATCAGGGCGTAGTAACCGATCCCGTTCACGAGGCGCTGGACCGCCTCGCCCCCGGGCAGGCCGGTGGGATCGGGATCCACCGAGACCTGGGCGATGAGTGCGCGCAACATGAGCGCTCCTTCCTAGTGGGCTGGCCCGAAGCCGTCGGCTACGGCAGCGGCCACTTGGACATACGCGGCGCGAGTGGACGGATGCAGGTCCTCCAGGGAGGTCTGAGCCCCCGCTTCGAGGTGTCGATCCCAGGGCAGCGGCACCACGGCGCGGCTCCGGGCGGCGAAATGAGCCGCCAACCGGTCGAGGTCCACGAGCATGCGTCGCCGCACGCCGTTCAGGACCACGACCGAGCCGCGCACCAGGTAACCATGCCCGTTCTGCTCGAGCCAGTCGAAGGTCTTCGAGGCTGCCCTCGCGCCGTCGAGGCTGGGCGCCGCGACGAGCACGACCTGATCGGCCCCGGCAAGGATGCCCTGGATGATGCTGTGGGTGATGTCGGTTCCCGTGTCGGTGAGCAGCAGGTTGTAGTGCCGTTCGAGGACGTCGACGGCCGCCTGGTACTCGTGTTCCCCGACACCCCGGGTGATCCGGGCGTCGTCATCCGAGGCGATCACCTCAAGCCGTGAAGAAGCCTGCGTGGTGTACTTTCGAACCTCGCTGTAACGCGTGATCTGCTCGGCGTCGTCGAGCAGCTCGGTCAACGTGCGCCCTGGCAATCCGGCGATGCGGTAACCCAGCGTGCCGACGTCCGGGTTCGCGTCGAGCGCCACGACGCGGTCGGGGCGCAGCGTGGCGAAGGTGTGTCCCAGGCCCAGGGTGACCGACGTCTTGCCCACGCCGCCCTTGCGCGACAGCACGACGATTCGCCGGCACCCGGTCAATGGTGTCCGCACCCGCTCCAGCAGGGCGGTTGACTCGGCCTCGGACGCCGAGGGGCCCAGCGTGACCAGGCCGCCGCTCGCGTCGTTGATCCAGCGCCGCCAGCCCTGCTGTGCCCCTGCCTTGGGTGTCTGGACGAAGTCCTCGTCCAGGAACGGAGCGGACTGCGTGAGACTCTGGTAGCCCTCCGAGCCGGAGAAGGGTTCCAGGGTGGCCGCCTCTTCGGGAGCGGGCAGGTCGATCGGGGGAAATCGGCGGTCAGTGGACAGTTGGACCAGCGTTTCCTCTTCCTCACCTTGGAGGTGCGGTTCCACGCGTCACTCCTCCTCCCGAGGGGTCCCGGAGCTGGCATCCCTCGTCCGGTCCGCGGCATTTGGTCACACAATGCTAGCGGGCGCCAAACACTGCCTTCCACCGATCAGAATACGACCCCAGCTTTCTTCCCTACCCACCAGCGCAGCGCAGTAGGGCACAATGCGCAACTGCTTGCCAAGGAATGAACGTCAGCCGGAGGCGCGCAGTTCCGGCAGCGCGCCGAAGAGGGGCTCATGCCGCTGTTCGCTCGACTGCTGGTCGCCTACTTCGCGCTACCCCTGCTGCTGAGCATCCCGCTGGTCCTGCTCGTGCTCTTCAGCGCACCAGCGCCCCGCGGATGCGTGCCAGTTGCGGAGGGCGGCGAAGTGAGCGGGGCCCGCATTCCCGCCGAATATGCGGGGCTGGTGAATGACGCCGCCACGATCCACGAGGTCTCCGCGCCCTGGCTCGCCGGCATGCTGCAGGCGGAGTCCGCATGGAACCCCCGTGCGGTCAGTTCCGCCGGGGCGCAGGGATTGGGCCAATTGATGCCCGGCACGGCGCAACGCCTGGGCGTGAGCGACCCCTTCGACCCGGCTCAGAATATTGACGCCTCCGCTCGCTATCTGAAAGAGCAGTACGACCGCTTCGGCTCGTGGGAACTCGCCCTGGCCGCCTACAACGCAGGTCCCGGAGCGGTCGTCCGGTACGGGGGCATCCCCCCCTTCGCCGAGACCCGGGCCTATGTGCCACAGATCAAGACGCTCGCCGAGCAGTTCGGCGCTGATGACGACTCCGCGGTGGTCGTCTGCATCGAGGGGATGGCGGCCGCCGCCGCGCCGGTCATCGTCGGGGAGACGGCATGCCCCGTCGGACGCCCCCACCATTTCACGGATACGTGGGGCGCACCACGCTCCGGAGGACGCGCGCACAAGGGAGTTGACATGTTCGCCGAGATTGGTGTTCCGCTCTATGCGTACCGCAGCGGAACCGTGCGCGTGAGCAGTTCGCGCCTTGGCGGGATTGGTCTTTGGATCACGACAGACTCTGGCGATAGTTATTACTATGCGCATCTTTCTGACTACGCAGAGGGAATAAAGACTGGCTCCCGCGTCCAAGCGGGCGACGTTGTCGGCTACAACGGCAACACTGGCAACGCGCGGTACACCCCACCCCACCTCCATTGGGAGGCGCATCCAGGCGAGGGCCCGGCGGTCAACCCCACGCCCTATGCCATCGCCGCCTGCCCTCCGGACTGAGCGGCTGGATCGGCCGCATCCTCCCGCATGCGGGCGAACAGACGGTCGGTGTCTTCCTTGCGACACAGCTCCGAGCCGGGGGTCATGACGGCGGCCGCACCGGCCGCCACTCCGTAGCGCACCGCATGCAGCAGCGGTTCGTGACGCGCGAGGGCGGCCATCAGCCCACCGACCATGCTGTCGCCGGCACCCACCTTGCTGGTGATCGGCACCGTGGGGGAACGCACGTGCTCCCCCACCTCCAGGTCACGGCCGGTGACAAACGCGCCGCCGGCTCCCAGGGACAGCACCACGACCTCGCTGCCGCCGCCGCTGACCAGGCCCCTGGCCTCCTTCTCGGGGTCCCACCCGCCCTCCGGGTCCCGGCCAACGAGCCTGGCGAGTTCCCTGACGTTGGGTTTGACCAGGTACACGCCCTCGTCGAGCGCGGCCCGCAGCGCCTCCCCTGAGGTGTCGACGACCAACCGCCCCCCTTGTTCATGGACCATCCGCGCCAGATCAGCGTAGACGTCGACGGACAACCCGCTCGGCAGGCTCCCGCTGGCCACGACGTAATCGGGAACGGGGTCGAGGTTGGCGACCGCGTCCAGGCAGCGCTGCCACTCGTCCCGTGTCAGGCGCGGGCCCGGCATCACGAAGCGGAACTGCTGCCCGGTCGAGTCCTCGATGATCGACAGATTCTCGCGGGTGTCGTCCTGGATGTCCACGGCCTCCCGGGCGACGCCCCCTTCTTCGAGCAGCGCGTCCAGGCGCGCGCCGGCGGGACCGCCGCGGGTGTAGATGGCCAGCGAGTCGCCACCGAGCCGGGCCAGCACCCGCGACACGTTGAGGCCGCCGCCACCCGCCTCGCACACCGGTTCGCCCAGACGCAGCTTGGAGTCAGGCACGACGCGGTTGACGTGCGCGCTGATGTCCAGAGCGGGATTGAGGGTGAGGGTCACGATCATGGTCATGGCAACAGTCGCACCCTGGACCGCGGTACGCAGCCCGCCTGATGGGGAACCCTCTCTGCCCAGGGAGAGGAACGATCATGCGCGTCCGAGACGTCATGACCCGCGGACCCATTCACGTTCGGCCGGAGACCTCGGTGCGCAACGCCCGCTGGCTCATGCGGCTGTACAGCACCGAACACCTGCCGGTCGTCGCCGGCGATCATCCCGTTGCGATGCTCAGCTATCACGAGATCGAGGTGACCACCGGCCGTGCCCCACGGGTGCAGGGGCTGGTGCCGCCGTCCGCGCACACCATCGGTCCCGAGGAGACACTGGAGGCGGCGCAACGGTTGCTGCAGGCCTGCCATGCCGAGGCGCTCGTGGTGATCGAGGAGGACCGGCTCGTGGGGGTGCTGTCGCGCGCCCAGGTGCAACGGGCCGGCCGGTAACGATCCGGCTCGCACCGGTCCCGCGAGGGGTACAAAGGGTCGACCGCGCGCGTGCGGACCCAGAGGAGGGGACATGGATCCACGGGATGCCGCCTGGAACAGAGTGAGCGAGCAGTTCGCCTCGCTGGGCGAGAGCCTCCGGCGCCATTACGAGGATGAGACGCCCGCCGGGGAGACGACGGAGAAGGCCCGGGAAACGGTCGAGGACGCGCTGCGTGCACTCGGCGACGCGGCGGACCGCCTGGCCACCGCGGCCGGAAACGCCCTCCGCGATACGAAGGTCCAGCAGGACGCCAAGGATGCTGCGGTCTCGCTGGTCGACGCGCTCGGGGTGACCTTCTCCACGCTGCGCGGCCAGGCGCGCGAGCGCTTCGATGGTCACGGCGCCGAAGAGGAGTGGGAACAGGAACCGCCTCCTCCCGATCCCTCGATCGGGTCCGGCGAGGACCGCCCTCCGTCGTCTGGCGGCCCGCCCCCGGCCTAGGAAGCGACCTGCTGTGCGCTGATGCGCGAGACGATGCGGGCATGGGTGGTCAACAGGCCGGCGCCCGCGGACCAGGGCCCGCTGGCGCTGGTGGAGCGTCCGGTCCCCGAACCCGGCCCCGGCGAGGTCCGGATCCGCGTGCTGGCCTGCGGGGTGTGCCGCACTGATCTCCACCTGGCCGAGGGTGACCTGCCACCGCGCCACCCGCAGGTGGTTCCCGGCCACGAGGTCGTCGGCCTGGTCGATGCCCGGGGTCCGAACGCGCGGCGTTTCGAGACCGGGGAGCGTGTGGGAATCGCATGGCTGCGGCACACGTGTGGAGCCTGCCGATTCTGCCGCAGCGGCCGTGAGAACCTGTGTCTGGCCCCGCGTTTCACCGGTTGGGACGCCGACGGCGGGTATGCCGAGTACGCCGTGGTCCCGGAGGCCTTCGCCTACCGTCTGCCGTCCGGCTTCGACGAGGAGCATCTGGCCCCGCTGCTGTGCGCGGGGATCATCGGCTACCGGGCGCTGCGACGGGCCGAGATGCCGCCCGGCGGGCGGCTGGGGGTCTATGGCTTCGGGGCATCCGCGCACCTCGCCGCTCAGGTCGCACGGTACGAGGGCGCCACGGTGCACGTGATGACCCGGTCGCGGGATGCGCGGCGCCAGGCCCTGGCGCTGGACATGGACTCGGCGCAGAGCGCCACCGACCCGCCTCCCGAGCCACTGGACGCCGCGCTGCTGTTCGCCCCGGCCGGCATGCTCGTCCCTCGGGCTCTGCGAGCGCTGGACCGCGGCGGGACGCTGGTGATCGCCGGCATTTACCTCACCGACATCCCGGTCCTGCGATACGAGCAGGACCTGTTCTACGAGCGCGCGCTGCGCAGCGTTACGGCGAACACCAGGCGGGACGGTGAGGAGTTCCTGGCGCTGGCCGCGCGCATCCCATTGCGGGTGACCACGACGCCGTTCGCCTTCACGCGGGCGGACGCTGCCCTGCGCGACCTCGCCGGCGGCCGCATCAACGGCGCGGGCGTACTGCTGATGAGCGCGTGATCGATCCCTGCGGCACAGGGGCCCACGCGCACCCGAACGCGATCAGCCGGGCGCCGCGGTCGTGCGCGTCGACCTGGAAGGATGCAGCGCCAGTTCCACCACGCGGTAGCCGTCCATCCTGGTGACCTCCAGGCGCACGCCTGCGACTTCGACGCTGTCCCCGACGTTGGGCAGGCGGCCCAGGTCGGCGACCACGAAGCCGGCGACGGTCTCCCAGTCGCCGGGCGGCAGGTGCACGCCGGCCTGTTCGGCCAGTTCGTCAGGGCGCAGGAGTCCCGGGACCAGCAGCGCCCCGTCACGCCGGCGGCGCAGGGGACGGGCGCTGCGGTCCGTCTCGTCCTCGAACTCCCCGATCAACTCCTCCAGAACGTCCTCCAGGGCGACCAACCCGCTGACCCCGCCGTACTCATCCACGACGATCGCGACATGCTGCCGCTGCTGGCGCATGTCGAGCATCAGATCCTCCAGCGGGCGGGACTCCGGCGTCAGCAGCGCCGGCTTGGCCAGGGTCCCGGCGGTCGTCGTGGCTCGATCCTCTGGGGCGAGTGACAACAGGTCCTTGACATGCAGTACTCCCCGGATCTGGTCCAGATCCTCGTCGTACACGGGCAGCCGTGACCGCCCGGTGCGGCTGGCGATGTCCTCCAACTCGGCGACACCGACACCGGCCGACACCGCCACCACGTCCGGGCGGGGGATCATCGCGGCCTGTGCGTCCAGGCCGGACAGGTCCAGCGCCCGGGACAGCAGGCTCTCGTCCTCGGCGGCCAGCATCCCCTCGCGGGCGGACTCCGCGACCATCAGCAGCAGGTCCGACGGCGCATGCACCTGCGCGAGCTCGTCCTGCGGCGTCACCCCGCAGAGTCGCACCGCGGCGTTGGCCAGTAGGTTGAGCAGCCGGATGAACGGCCGGAAGACCAGTGCGAAGGCACGGAAGGGGCGGGCGAGCAGCAATGCCGAGCGCTCCGGATGCGATATGGCCCAGGACTTCGGGGCCATCTCGCCGACCACCATGTGCAGGAACACCACGATCGCCAGCGCAATTGTCAGAGCGATCCCGCTGCTGACGGCCGCAGGAACGCCGGCCAGGCCCAGCAGGCTCTCCAGCGCATGGTGCGCGGCCGGCTCGGTGACCGCCCCGAGCCCCAGCGACGCCATCGTGATGCCGAGTTGGGCGCCGGCCAGCATCAGCGACAGCTCGCGGATGCCGGCGAGCGCGTGCCGGGCCCGCCGATCCCCCTCGGCGGCGAGCTGCTCGATCCGCGAGCGGCGGGAGGCCAGCAGCGCGAACTCGGCGGCGACGAAGAACCCGTTGGCGGCCAGCAGGGCAACCCCGATGCCTACGGCGCCGAGGTTCACGCCGGCTCACCCCGCTCCGGCTGAGCCCCGTTCGGGTCGATGCGCACCAGCGCGACGGCCATGCCGTCCATCTCCTCCACCTGGAGGCGGGCGATGCCGTCGAGCCGGATCATGTCACCCTCGCGCGGCACCCGCCCCAGCCGCGCCATCACCAGCCCTGCAAGGGTGTCATAGTCGCCCTCGGGCAACTCCAGGCCCGTGTCCCGCTGCACCTCGTGGAGGCGCCACTGGCCCGGCACCAGGTAGGAACCGTCCGGCCGGCGGTGGGCGCCCGGCTCACTGAGGTCGTACTCGTCCTGGATGTTGCCGACGAGTTCCTCGACGATGTCCTCGAGGGTGACGATCCCCGCCGTCCCGCCGTACTCGTCCACAACAACGGCGATCGGGGCGTGCGCCTCACGCATGTCGGCCAGCAGGTGGTTCAGCGGGGCCTGCTCGGGCACGGCCAGCGGCTCCTGCAGCAGGGTGCGGGCGGGCGTGATCGCCCGCCGGTCCTGGGGCACCTTGAGGACGTCCTTGGCCTGCACCACGCCGAGCACATCGTCCAGGCCCGTGCCAAGCAGCGGGAAGCGCGAGTGGCCGCTGTCGACGGCCAGCCGGCGCAGATCCTCGCAGGAGGCGCCGCCGGGGAGACTCACCACCTGCGGCCCGGGAACCATCGCGTCTACGGCACGCAGCGTCCGGAACTCCAGCGATCGGTGCAGCAGCGCGGTCTGCTCGGGCGTGAGCGCGCCCTGGCGCCCGGCCTGCCGGATGATCAGGCCCAGCTCCTCGGCCGACCGGCCGGCCCTGATTTCCTCGACGGGCTCGATCCCCACCGCTCTGAGGAGGCGGTTGGAGGAGTTGTCGAACAGGCTGATGATCGGCCCCGCCAGGCGCGTGTACAGAGCCGTGGAGCGGGCCAGCGCCAGCGCGACCGGCTCAGGCTTGGCGATCGCAAGATTCTTCGGCGCCAGTTCGCCGAGCACCATCTGGGTGGCGGTCGCGATGATGAGGCCCAGCGTGAGTGACAGGCCGATCGACGCTTGTGGCGGCAGGCCGGCGAGCTCCAGCAGGGGGCGGATGGCACGCCCCAGGGTGGCGTCGGCGATGTAACCGACGACCAGCGAGGTGGCGGTGATCCCGAGTTGGGCGCCGGACAGCATGAACGACAGCCGCCGCAGGACTCCCAATGCGCGTCCGGCCCTCCCGTCGCCCCTTTCGGCCAGCTCCTCCAACCGGCCCTTGCGTGCGGCGACGAAGGCGAACTCGGCGGCGACGAAGTAGCCGTTGGCCACGATGAGCGCCAGGACGGCCATGAGGCCCAAGGCGATCAGCATGCGGCGTTGTCCTCGATTGACAGCAGGGCGAGAGAACCTGCCCCTCGCGCTTCCAGGCTACGCGGCCGTCCCGCTGCTCCGGGCATCGGCCGAACAAGCCCGGCAAACGCCCAGGACTCGACCAGGGCCACGGCCGTGATCTACGCTATTGCAAGTCACTCGCAATACGACGGGCTGGATAACGGGCGAAGGAGAGGCCGTGCACATCCCCGATGGGTTCATCTCAGCGCCGACCGCGCTGGCGACCGGTGCCGTGTCAGCAGGTGCGGTCGCCTACGCGCTGAAGATGGGCAGGGAGCGACTCGAGGACCGTCAGGTCCCGCTCGTGGGAGTGACAGCCGCCTTCGTGTTCGCGGTGCAGATGCTGAACTTCCCCGTCGGCTTGGGCACCAGCGGACACCTGGTCGGCGGAGCGCTGGCCGCGATCCTGCTGGGGCCCTGGATGGCCTGTCTCGTGCTGGCCGTGGTCCTGCTCGTGCAGGCGATCGGCTTCGCTGACGGAGGGATCACCGCGCTGGGCGCGAACATCGCCCTGATGGGGGTTGTGGCTGGGATTGGCGGCTCCACCCTCTTCCGGGCGCTGATCGCCGCCCTGCCGCGCTCGCGCGGTGGGTTCCTGACGGCGACCGCGATCACCTCGTGGCTCACCGTGATGGTCGCCAGCGTCGTGTGCACGCTGTTCATCACCTACGGCGGAGTGTTCGGCGGGGACCAAATCGGCACCGTGCTGCTCACGATGGTCGGCCTGCACGCGCTGATCGGCGCCGGCGAGGCGCTGATCACCGTCGCCGCCGTCGCCGCGGTGACGGCCGCCCGCCCCGATCTCATGGTCAACGGTGACCCGTTGCGCCCCGTGACAGGACGGATGGTGAGCGTATGAATCGCAGCCTTGGGTTCGTCCTCACCGGCCTCGCGGTTGCGCTGCTGCTCGGCGTCCTGGTGTCCAACGTCGCCTCCCCGGACCCGGACGGGCTGGAGTCGGCGGTGCTGAAGACGCAGTGCGGCGCGGGCTCCGACGAGGAGTTGGACGCCTGCCTGGAGCGGGCGTCCGGCGACCCGGTCTACACGGCCGCGCCGCTGCCGGACTACGAGATCACGCCCCTATCCGGCTTCCTGGGCGTGCTGGCAACGTTCGCGGTCGCGGTGGGGATTGTCACGCTGATCCGCGGCGGAGGATCCGGCCGCTCGTCGCCTGGCGCTCGCTCCTTCGATGCCCGTCACGCGCGGGGTGAGGGCGGCCCTGACAGGGCCGCCGGCGAGCGGGGATCTGGCCAGGGCGAACCGACAGATGCGCCGGGGGCTGACGCCGGGTGAGCCGTGGGCACGCGCATGGGCTGACCGGCGTCGAGGAGGTCGCCGCCGGTGACAGTCCGATCCACCGGTTGGATCCGCGAGCGAAGATCATCGGGCTGATCGGCGTGGTGCTGGTAACGGTCAGCACCCCGGAGGGAGCCTGGCCCGCCTTCGCCGCCTACGGCGTACTGCTGCTCGCATTGTGGGCGATCGCCAGGCTGCCCTTGGGGCACGTGCTGCGGCGCATGGTGATCGAGACCCCGTTCCTGATCGCCGCTGGGTTCCTCGTGCTCGTTCGGGGGCCCGTCGCCGGGGGGACGCTTGCGGTGCGGATCACCCTCAGCGTGCTCGCCGTGATCCTGCTGAGCTCCAGCACGCCGTTTCCCGACCTGCTCCGCGGCTTCCAGCGGCTGCGAGCACCCGCATTGATCGTCATGATCGTTGCCTTCATGTGGCGCTACCTGCACGTCATCGGCGACGAACTGCGGCGCATGCGCATCGCCCGGGAGGCCCGCGGCTGGCGACCGCGCACCCTCTGGCAGGCCCGCGGCGCCATCGGCGCGACGATCGCCGCACTGTTCATCCGCTCCCTGGAGCGCGGAGAGCGGGTGCACCTGGCCATGACCAGCCGCGGCTACGCCGGCGGCGTGCCCTCGGGGATGGTGGTACCGCTCACGCTGCGCAGGGCGGACCTCGCCTTCGTTGCAGGCCTCGCCGCCTGGCTCGCGTCCGTGCGGGTGGTACTGGGGTGAGCGGCGTGTCGACCAACGGCTCCGGACCCCGGCATGGGCCGGGGGAACCGCCGGCGATTCTGCTGCAGGACGTTCGCTTCGCCTATCCCGGGACCCGCATGGCCGCGCCCGCTCTGGACGGAGTCTCCCTGGCTGTCGACCCCGGCGAGCGCGTGGCGCTGCTGGGCCCCAACGGCGCGGGCAAGTCCACGCTGTGCCTGCACCTCAACGGCGTGCTGCGGCCGCAGGCCGGCCGAGTCGAGATCGGCGGACTGCCGGTCCGAGGGCGCGACCTCAGCGAGATTCGCCGGCGTGTGGGGCTGGTCTTCCAGGACCCCGACGACATGCTGTTCATGCCGACCGTGGCGGAGGACGTCGGATTCGGTCCGGCGAACCTCGGGCTGCCGGCGGACGAGGTCGAACGCCGGACGCTGGCGGCGCTGGCGACGATGGGGATGGAATCAGCCGCTCAGCGCGCCCCCCATCACCTGTCGCTCGGGCAGCGTAAGCGGGTCGCCACAGCGGCGGTGCTGAGCATGGATCCGCAGGTGCTGGTGCTGGACGAGCCGTCGTCCAACCTGGATCCGCGCGCCCGGCGCGAACTCGCCGAGAGGCTGGCCGAGCTCGACCTCACCCTGCTGCTGGTCACCCACGACCTGCCGTACGCACTGCAACTCTGCGAGCGGGCGGTGGTGATGGACGCCGGACAGGTCGTCGCCGACGGCCCGCTCCGCGCCATCCTCGCCGACGAGGTACTCCTGGCTGCCCACGATCTCGAATTGCCCTACGGCTTCGCGTTCCCCGCACTCGACTGAAAAGGCGCAGGAAAACTGCGCTGGCCGTCAGCTGACGCGCGTGATGATGAAGGTCCCGGTCATGACCAGCGTGAGGATGGCGCAGACCTTGGCGGCCGCGATCAGACCCCGGCCGACCCGCTCCATCGACTGAAGCTTGCGCTCGTCGGCGGCGGCGGCCACCCGGTAGAAGGTCACCTCAGACAACACGCCCACCAGCAGCGTGACAACCGCCAACGCGATGAACGTCGTCTCGATGGTGCTCATGCGTCACCCCATCTTTTCGCCTCGTGCAGCGCAATGCGTGGGCGTCGCCCGCGTCCTCCTCCTACCGACTCGAGGGGAGAATAGAACTAGCCCGGCGGTTCGTGCAGCGGCACTTCGTCCGCCTCGTGCGCGTACCGCTGGATCAGGCGCTGCGCCCGGGCCATGTCCAGGGCTTCCTCACGCCCGGCCGCGGTCAGCGTGATCTTGTCCTCCCGCAACTCGACCAACCCTCGCCGCTCCAGCGGACTGAGACGCCGCTGGCGACCGGTGCGCAGGCTTGGGTCGCCTACTGTTCGACCAGAGCCGGTTCGGTGCGCCGTCTCACCGCGACACCAAGGCCGCGCTCGCTTCGCTGGCCGGCGATCCCCATCACGGTGATGGTCCCCGACAGCAGCGCCACGCCCAGCCACTGGCTCAGTGCCAGGGTCGTTCCGAATGCGACGTAGTTGACCAGCACGGCACTCAAGGGAAAGGCCAACTCGGCCAGCGTGGCGGCCGCGGCCGGTGTCCCACGCAGGCCGCGGTAGTACAGAAGCAGGGCGAGCAGTCCGGGGACCAGCGCCAGCAGCAGCAGGGCAAGCAGGTCGCTGCCACTCAACCCTCCCAACGCCCCGACGCCGCCCAGCATCCACAGCAGGAGCGCGCTGGCCGGCAGACCGGCGGCGAAGCGCAGCGCCGTGAGCTGGTCGAATGCGACCTTCGTGGTGAGGTGACGACCCAGCACGGTGCCCATCCCCCACAGCGCCGCCGCGCCGAGCGCCAGCACCGCCGGGACGAAGGCGGCGATGCTGACGTTGGTGGGATCAGGGAATGAGATCAGATAAGCACCGGCGATCCCGGTAACCAGGTAGACAAGGTAGTGCCGCAGGGGACGCTCGCCGAGCAGCAGCCACGCACCGGCGATGGCGATCAGCGGTTGCACCTTCTGCAGCAGCAGCGGGGTGGTCGGATCGCCCAACGCGAAGGCGGCGGTGAACAGCACAGTCGCGGTGGCTGACGCCCCGGCCCCGATCAGCACCAGCGAGGCCCAGTCGGCGCGGTTGAACGAGCGCGTGGCGCGCAGGCCGCCGATCAGCAGCGGCAGGGTGAGCAGCACCAGGATCAGATGCTCGCCGAACACCACGGCAGCGGCGGGCAGTTCCAGCGCCAGCCCGCGGCGGAAGAGCGCATCGGTCCCCCACAGGGCGGCCGACAGGGCCACCAGCAGGAAGCTGCCGGCCGAGCTGGCGCCCGGTCGTGTCCTTGTCGCGGTAGCGCGATCGGCGGGCTCGGCGGCCATATGTCTCCAGTTTCGGGTGCAGACCGGGGATCCGGGACGCTCAGGATAGGTCGGAGCTGCCCGGATCGGTGGCGCGGCGTGGTCGAACGTGAGGCAGTTGACAAGCCGCCGGACCCCACAGTAGATATACGAGATGATGTCGCCTCTCAGGGTCCGGTAAGGAGCCGCGTGCGCTGTGTGACGGTCCGGACCCCCGAGGCAACGGCCGGAGGGATCCTGCGCGACGACGACTCCATCGTCGCTCTCCCGAGCCTCGGCCACTCGTCAGTGCTCGAACTCATCCAGGCTGGCCCCGACGCCTGGGACGCGGGCGCAGCGGACAACCACCCCGCCGAGTGGCACCTCGACGAGGTGGACCTCGCCGCGCCGATCCCCGTCCCGCCGCGCAACGTCTTCTGCGTCGGCCTGAACTACCAGGATCACTACGACGAGGGCGACGATCGTGGCTTACCCGAGGATCTGCCGCTCCCGGTGTTCTTCACCAAGCCCTGGACGACGCTGATCGGCCACGGCGACGACATCGTGGTCGACCCCGACGTGACGGCGATGGCCGACTGGGAGGCGGAGATCGCGGTCGTCATCGGTGTCGAGGGGAGCGACATCGAGCCCGAGCGGGCGTGGGACCACCTTTTCGGGTTGAGCCTCGCCAACGACGTGACGGCGCGTGACGTGCAGCGCGCCCACGGCCAGTGGTTCAAGGGAAAGGCCCTCGACACGTTCTGCCCCATGGGACCGTTCTTGAGGACGTTGGCGTCGATCGACGATGTGGACCGGATCGCGTTCTCGCTGACCGTCAACGGCATCGAGAAGCAGGCGACGGCCGTCGAACGGATGATCCACGACATCCCGCGGATCGTCTCGCAGCTGAGTCACTCGATGCGCCTGCTGCCCGGCGACATCATCCTGACCGGGACCCCCTCGGGCGTCGGCTTCTGGCGGGAACCCAAGGAGTTCCTGGCGAACGGTGACGTCGTCGAGATGGCGGGCACCGGTCTGGGAGTGCTTCGCAACCAGGTCGTCTTCAAGAAGAGCAAGTAGGGCGACGAGGCCGGCACATTGACGAGCTCCCAACCACGAGCCAACGGACGGCAAGGATAGGAGGGGTCCAGATGCGGGGACTGCGGACGCTGCTCATGGTCGCAGCCGCGATCGCCTTGTTGGCGGCAGGCTGTGCCGGTGGCGAGGACGAGGAGACGACGGACGGCTCGACCGCGGCGGGCGCCGACGCGGACACCGGCGATGACGCGGACGGCGATGGACCCGACGACGGCGATGACGCCGTCGGCGACGGGACGGGCGAGCTGACCGAGATCACGGTCGTGACGACGAGCCCGTCGGCGCTGAACCGCTTCCCGCTGTACGCCGCGCTCGGCGAGGGCTACTTCGAGGAGGAGGGTCTCAGCGTCACGGTCGAGTCCCTCGACGGCTCGGCCCCTGTGCTGCAGGCGATGGCGGCCGGTCAGGCGGAGATCGGGACGCCGGGGCCCGCGCAGACCATCGGCGCCCGCGTCGAGGGTGAGGACTTCGTCTACTTCTACAACCTGTTCAAGGCCAACATCTTCGGGATCATCGTGCCAGCCGACTCCGACGCCCAGGAGCCGGCCGACCTCGGCGGCCGCACCATCGGTGTCGGGACGGCGGACGGCGCCGAGGTGTCGCTGCTCCGCTCCATCCTGAACGACGCCGGCCTCGAAGAGGGCGACTACGACCTGCTGCCCGTCGGCGACGGCGGCCTCGCGGCCACCGCGTTCATTCGCGGGGACGTGGACGCCTACATCGGCAACACCAGCGACAACGCGACCATCGCCGCGCGCACCGGCGAGGAGTACCGCGACATCACGCCGGACGACTACCGGCCGCTGTTCGCGAACGGGTTCGCGGCCACCGGTGACTTCCTGAGGGACAGCCCCGAGCTGGTCGAGGGGTTCGGCCGGGCGATCGCCCGCGGCACCGTCTGGGGTCTCGCGAACAAGGACGCCGCTCTTGAGTATGCCCGTGAGGGCAACCCCGAGGAATCTGCCGAACCGGAGTTCGCCTCCGCCCTGTTCGACATCGTCGCCGAGCGGCTCCAGCCGCTGGTCGACGACCCTCGCTGGGGCTACATGCCGCCGGAGCACTGGGAGCTGTGGGAGGAGAATCTCCTGGAGACGGGCGAACTCGAGGAACCCCTCGGTGACGCCCTCGAGGAGGTGTATACCAACGAGTTCGTCGACGCGTACAACGACTTCCTCTGATCCGAGATGGACAGTCCCCTGAGCGGCAAGTCGGATCTCGCCGCCCGCCCTCGGACCGCGGCCGCGCTGGTCGAGGTGGAGGGCGTGACGAAGACGTACGCGAAACGGGATGTCCATGCCCTTGACCGGATCGATCTCGAGTTGGAACAGGGCAGTTTCAGCGCGGTCATCGGCCCGAGCGGGTGCGGCAAGTCGACACTGCTGAAGGTTATGGCCGGGCTGCTCCCGCAGACGGCGGGAGCCGTGCGGGTGCACGGCAAGGCGATCGCGGAGGCCCGAGGCGATATCGGCATGATGTTCCAGCAGCCGACGCTGATGCCGTGGCGCAATGCCATCGAGAACGTGCTGCTCCCCATCGAGATCCGCTCGGGAAAGCGGGCAGCGGCCGCCAAGCGCGCCGTCGCGCTGGAGCTGTTCGAACTGGTCGGCCTGAGCGGGTTCGAGAAGGTGTACCCGCACGAGCTCTCGGGCGGCATGGCTCAGCGGGCGGCAATCTGCCGCATGCTCATCACCGACCCCACCCTGCTGCTGCTCGACGAGCCCTTCGGGGCGCTGGACGAACTCACGCGGGACCGTATGAACGTCGAGCTGCAGCGCATCTGCCTGCAGCGCGACGCGACCGCGATGATCGTGACCCACTCGATCCTCGAGGCGGTCTTCCTGTCCGACAGGGTGTACGTCATGTCGCCGCGGCCGGGCCGCATCAGCGGGGTCGTGGACATCGACCTGCCGCGCCCCCGGACCCTCGACATGACCGCCGAGCCCGAGTGCACCGGTCTGGTGCGCAAGGTGCGCCAGCGGCTGGACGCAGGAGGTGAGTCGTCGTGAGCGCCACGGTTGACTCCGCGACGCCCGGGCCGGACGCCGGCGCGGGCCCGCCAGAGGTCCTCGACGCCGTCCGAGATCCGGTCGTCGACCGGATCCCGCGACCCGTGTCCGTCGTCGCCTTCGGGCTCCTCATGGCTGCGATCTGGCAGTTGGCGTACAACGCCGAAGTGATCTCGCCGCTGATCCTGCCATCGCCGGGGGAGACGTTCGGTGAGCTGCTGTTCGTGGGCGGCAACATCCTCGCCGGTGACTACGTCTTCGAGGGGATGTTCGCGAGCGCTCGCGCCATCCTGGCCGGCTTCATGCTCGCGGTCGCCCTCGGATTCCTCCTCGGCTCGGTCGTGGGAGAGACGCGCTTCGGTGAGCGCGTGATCATGCCCTACCTGGTCGCGGTCGACGCGAGCCCGAAGATCGCGTTCGCGCCGCTGATCATCGCCTGGCTCGGCTTCGGTCTGAATTCCAAGATCGCGATGGCCGCGTTCGTGTCGTTCTTCCCGATGCTCGTGAACACGGCCGCAGGCCTGTACTCCACCGAGCGCGACTCGCTCATGCTCTTCCAGTCCATGGAGGCCACGCGCTGGCAGACCTTCCGCCAGCTGAAGCTGCCGACCGCGCTGCCCTACGTCTTCGCCGGGATGAAGATCGCGGCCGTGTCAAGTGTGGTCGGTGCCGTTGTCGCCGAGTACCTCGGCGGGGGGACCGGCATGGGGGAGCTCGTGCGGGTCTCGGCCACGCAGTTGCGGGTCGCCCGCGTGCTCGCGCTCATCTTCTACCTGAGCCTGGTCGGCCTGTTCCTGTTCGGGCTCATGGGATGGTTGCAGCGTCGTCTCGTGTTCTGGCACGAGCCGGACACCACCGAGACCACAGGCGCGGCCTAGTCGCGCCGTTCCCCCTTCAGCCCGGACGTCGCCCCCACGGCCGGTCACTGGCGGACGGCGGTGCGCAGCGTCGGTGCCTGGAACTCGCAGCGCAGGCCCTGCGGCCGGGATGCGGCGGCCGGTTCGACACGCCCGACGTCGTTGGAGATCGTGAACCAGGCCACCGCACCACCCCCCGCGAGCAGACCCGCGGCGATCAGCACGGCCGTGCGGAAGCCGCTGGCAAAGACCTCAGGATTGGTGTAGGCGTCCCCGGTAATGCCCGCCAGGACGGGCAGGACAGCCACGGCGAGCAGTTGCGCGGCCCGCGCCACGGCGTTGTTCACGCCCGAGGCCACGCCCGCATGGCGGGACTCGGCGGCGGCGAGCACGGTCGTGGTCAACGGCGCCACGGTGAGCGCCAGCCCGATCCCGAAGACCGTCACCGCCGGCAGCACCGTTGCGATATAGCCGGCGCCGGCCGTGATCCGGATCATCAGGGCGATGCCGACGGCGGAGATCAACGGCCCGGCCGTCATCGGCAGGCGGGGCCCGATACGCGAGGAGAGCGCGCCGGCGCGCGCGGACAGCAACAGCAGCAGCACGGTGACCGGCAGGGCGGCCATGCCAGCCTGCAACGGCGTGTAGCCCAGCACCTGCTGCAACTGCAGCACGAGCAGGAAGAACACCGACCCCAGGGCCGCATAGATCGTCACGGTCACGACGTTGGCCCACACGAACTGGCCCGAGGAGAAGATGTCGAGGGGCACCATCGGGTGCCTCGAGCGCTCCTCGATCAGCACGAACGCGGCCAGGGCCCCGAGCCCCATCACCGCGGCGGCGAGCACCGACAACGACGTGGCGCCGCGTTCGGGGCCCTCGATCAGCGCGAAGGTCGCGCCCGCGAGGCCGAGCGCACCGGCGACGGCTCCGGCGAAGTCCAGTTGGCGAGCGCTGGTGGGGTCCGAGGTCTCAGGTACGTGCCGCAGCGCGATCGGGACGATCAGCGCCACGACCGGCAGGTTGATCAAGAAGATGTAGCGCCAACTGAACGCGGCGATGAGGTACCCGCCGACGAAGGGGCCGATCGCGGTGGCGATGCCGCTCAGGCCGGACCACGCCCCGATCGCCCGGCCGCGATCCGCCGGGTGGAAGGTGGCCTGGAGGATCGCCAGGCTGCCGGGGGTCATCAACGCCCCGCCGATGCCCTGGAGGATGCGCGCCGCGATCAGCATCGGCATCGAGACCGCCAACCCGCACAGCAGCGACGCCAGCCCGAACCAGACCACGCCGACCAGGAACACCCGGCGGCGGCCGAACCGGTCCCCCAGGGAACCGCCGAGCAGGATCAGCGACGCCAACGCCAGCAGGTATCCGTTCAGCGTCCACTGCAGCCCGGACACGTTCGCGTCGAAGTCCTGGCCGATCACCGGCAGTGCCACGTTGACCACCGTGCCGTCGAGGAGCGCGACGCTGGAGCCCAGGATCATCGCGAGCATCACCCACCGCCCCTGGGGGGTGCCGTAGCGGATGCACTGATCCTCCGGTAGGGCTCCGCCCTCCGCTCCTGTGGGCTCTGCCATGGCGCGTCCTTCCGAGCGTGCACAGCGGCTGACCCAGCCAGACCGAGCGTAACGTGGCTGGCCAACCACACCCGGATGAGCGGCGTGGCATACGAGGCGTGCGATGGTGGTTACGGTGAAGGATCGCCGAGCGTGTACAGGAGGATAGCGTGAGCGAGATTCTGGAGCAGCCTCGCATCGATGAGGTGGATGCCAGTGATCGGGAGCGCTTTGCCCACATCATCGCCCACCCTGAGCGGGGACGGGCTGCGGCGTTGATCACCGAGGCGCAGGTGACGGGAACGCCGGTCGAGGCACTGTGCGGCAAGAAGTGGGTGCCCTCGCGCGACCCCAAGCGCTTCCCGATCTGCCCGGAGTGCAAGGAGATCAAGCAGCGACTCCTGGACCGCAGCGGCTGATGAGCGCCGAATACGTGCAGGCGCTGGGTATTGACATGAGCACCGACCCGGCGGTCGGCTCGCTCATCAGGTCACCCAGCGGGGCTTGCGCTTCTCCAGGAACGCCCGCATGCCTTCGACTCCCTCTTCGGAGGCGAACCGGGCGAGCGACAGCTCCAGCATGGACCGGAACGCCTCGTCGCGCGTGAGACTGGGGACCGTCTCGGTGATCTTCTTGATGTCGGCTTGGGCTCCGGGAGCGCCGAGGAGCAGCATCTTTACGTAGCGATCAATCTCGGCGTCCAGTTCGTCGTCGGGTACGGCCCGGTTCACCATGCCGATCTCGACCGCGCGACGGGCGTCGAACGCCTCCCCGGTCAGGAAGTACTCGAGCGACGCCCGCTGGGTCATCCGCGGCATACAGGTGACGGCGACGACCGCGGGCACCACGCCCACCCGCACCTCGGCGAACCCGAACGTGGCCGTCTCACGGGCGATCACGATGTCGCAGGCGCCGATAATGCCCAGACCGCCGGCGCGCGCCGGGCCGTTGACCCGGCAGACGACCGGCTTGCTCGCGTCCCAGAGCATGGTGAGCACGTCGATCAGCGCGGTTGGCAGCCCGGGTCGATTCGGCGCGGTGTCCCGGCCGGCCGGCTCCTCGCCCTGTCCGGATGACCCGTCCCGTGCCCCGGCCGGAGGCGCGTTGCGCGCCCGCTGCTCCTTCAGGTCCGCCCCGGAGCAGAACACCGGGCCGGTGCCGGTGAGCACCACCACCCGCGCGTTCGGGTCGGCGAGCGCGGCACGCACCGACTCGTGCAGCTCAGCGGTCAGCTGACTGGACAGCGCGTTGCGGTTGTGCGGGGAGTCCAGGGTGAGGCGGGCGACGCCGTCTTCCAGGTCGTAATGGACGAGTTCGGTCACACGCTGCTCCTGTTCGCGTTCCTGAGCTGGTCAGGCGCGACGACCTCGCGGGGCACGGGGAATGGGGCCCTTCGGCATGGGGAGGCGCGAGCTGCCGAGGACCCGCAGGCGGTTGGCCAGCGCCTCGACCTCATCCTTCTTCAGTTCCTTAGGCAGCGTCATGATGTGGCGTTGCAGCCGCCGCAACGACAACTGGCCGTGGCCCTCGCCCACGTTCACCTCGTGGACAGTCACCTCGCCGGCGGCCCTGGCGATGCGGCGACGCTCCTGCTTCAGCAACGCGGCCGCACCCGCCGGCGCCCCCTCGCCCACGAGCAGCACGCCGGGCCGTCCCACCGCGAGGTGGACGAAGTCCTGCCGGCGGTTGAAGGACACCGCGGGGAACACCTGCCACGGGCGGCGCAACTGCGAAAGGACGGCACCAGCAGCCCCGGTTCGGCCACTGAGGCTGGCCATGGCGGCACGCGAGGCCCGCAGGGAGAACACCTGCATCGCGGCGGTCAGTGCCACCAGGATGCCCAGCAGCGTGAGCAGCACCGGGCGGTTGAGCAGGACGCCGATGACGGCGAACACCAGCAGCACGCCCAGGCCCGCCGCGGCCATAAGCGGGACGGCTCGGGGGTCGTTTCGCCGCGTCTGGGCGAAGACCTTGCCGACGTTCTGGATGCGAGCGGCGAAGCGGGCCCATACGTTTCCCATGATGACCGCACGATAGCGGTCTCCAGCGTGCAAGCCGACCAGATATTCGGTCAGGTTGCGGCCGGGCGGGCTCAGCGCAGTTGGGATCAGAACAGCCGCGGGCAGTTCCCCTGCCCCGGCGTCAGGCGGGCGACCTCGTCGAGCACCTCCTGCGCCGGGTCAGGGGGCAACGGCTGGGGCGAGCCCTCGTCGTCGATGCGTGCGGGGACGAGTTCGTGCTCCACGCCGTCCGGACTGAGGACGACCCGGAGCAAGCCGGTCGTCCGCGTCTCCTCGGTGCGCGCGTAGAAGACCAGGTTGCCCAAGCCGTAGGCGACCAGTGCCCCGTCGCGATCCTCCAGTCCCTGCAAGCGGTGACCGTGATGGCCGGCCACGACATCGGCCCCTGCCGCGGTCAGTCCTGCAGCGAGGCTGGCCTGGTGGTCGACGGGACAGGGATTCAGCTCACGCCCCCAATGGATCGTCACGAGGACGGTATCGGCCAGGGCAGCAGCGCGCTCGACGGCCGCGACCGCGACGTCCTCGTCGTAGGCCGACGCGAGCCCTGGCTGCTCAGGACGGGCGGCCCACTCGACGACGGGTATGACCCGGGTCAGTCCCACCACCGCGACGGTCGTCCCGCGCACGTCGATCAGGGCAGGGGCGTACGCCTCGTCGGCGTTTTCCCCGGCACCCACCACCGCGAGCCCGGCCGCCCGCGCCCCCGCAATCGTCTCCTCCAACCCCTCACGGCCGTAGTCCAGGGCGTGGTTGTTCGCGAGGCTGATGACGTCGACCCCGGCCTCGACCAGCGCGTCCCACAGTTCTGCACGCGCCTGGAAGACGTAGGACTTGTCCTCGGGCGTGCCGCGAACGCCGACGGCGGTCTCGACGTTGACGACGGCGAGATCCGCGGCGGACAGCACGTCGGCGAGCCCGGCAAGCGGGTTGTCCCCGCGCGC
>WHTC01000318.1 GCA_009379795.1 Nitriliruptorales bacterium
CAAGGGCCAGCCCGACCGCGGTGACCGTGGCCAGCCCCTCGGGGATGGCTGCGACGGCGAGGGCGATCGCCGCGAGAAACGCCTGCTCCACGCCTTCGGTGCTGATGCCCTGCCGCACGAGGATGATCGCCAGGACCACCGCGGCGATCACCACGCACACCAGTCCGAGCTGACGGGTGACGCCGGCGAGATCGATCTGCAGTGGGGTCGGCCGGGGGTCCTCCGCGACGTCCCGCGCGATCGCCCCGATGGCCGTCCCCAGCCCGGTCGCGGTCACCACGCCGCGACCGGTCCCGCGGGCGACGAAGGTGCCGGAGAACGTCATTCCGGCCTGCTCGCCGAGCGAGGCATCGGCTGCCGCGAGCGCCGCAGGGTCCTTCGCAACCGTGAGGGACTCCCCGGTCAGCACCGACTCGTCGACCTCGAGTCCGTCGACGGCGAGCAGGCGCAGGTCCGCCGGCACCCGGTCCCCCGCCTCGAGCACCACCAGGTCACCGGGAACCAGTTCGGGAGCGGGCGCCAGCCGGTCCCGCCCGTCCCGCCGCACCCTCGCCGAAGGGATCTCCAGGCTGCGCAGCGCGGCGAGCGCGCTGGCCGCCCGCCCCTCCTGCACCAGCGCGATCCCGGCGTTGATCAGGACGATCGCGGCGATGGCGATCCCGTCAACGACCTCGTCAAGCGCGAACGCCGAGATGCCGGCGGCGGCGAGCAGCAGCAGGGCCATCGGGTCCCGAAGCTGCCTGATGAACCGGACCGGCAGCGGTGTCGGAGTCGCGGCCGGCAACCGGTTCGGGCCGACCACCTCGAGTCGCCGCCGGGCCTCCTCGGACGGCAGGCCAGCCCGCGCATCGGCGCCCAGGAGGTGGGCGACCTCCTCAGCCGGCAGTCCCTGAGGACGCTCGACGACCAGATCGGCGCCGGCTGCGGTGACGGCCATCCGCGTGCTCCTTCCTGCTCGGCGAGAGGTGCCGGTGACGGCTCGCTCACCGTTCCCTTCTTCGCGGACCGTTCACCCGCGAGGGATCATGCGGGGAAAAGCGTCCGGAGCGCGTCGATGGCGTCGGCTTCGCCGGCCTGCTTGTCGTGCCGGTAACGGATCACGCGCGCGAAGCGCAGCGTCAGCCCGGCCGGATACCGTGGGCTGTGCTGGACGCCGTCGAACGCGATCTCGGCGACCAGTTCCGGGCGCACGTACACGGTCCAGTCGTCGCGCGAGACCTCCAGTTCCAGCAGGCGCTCGGTCTGCCAGGTGAGCATGGCGTCGGTCATGCCCTTGAAGGTCTTGCCGAGCATGACGAACCCGCCGCCGGCGGGATCACGGGCGCCGAGGTGCAGGTTGCTCAGCCAGCCGCGGCGCCGGCCGTGGCCCCATTCGGCGGCGAGCACGACCAGGTCGAGGGTGTGCACGGGCTTGACCTTCAGCCAGCTCGAACCCCTCCGCCCCGCCTCGTAGGGAGCCGCCAGCGACTTGACCACGACGCCCTCGTGGCCACGCGCGAGCGTGTCTCGCAGGAACGTCGCCGCGGGCTCGGGGTCGTCGACCACCACGCGGGGGATGAGCAGCGCGTCCGGTACCACCGTGGCCAGTGCGGCCCGCCGCGCCTCGCCGGGCTGGTCGAGCACGTCCTCACCGTCGACGTGGAGCAGGTCGAAGAAGAACGGCCGCAGCGCCACCGAACCCCGCAGCCGGTCCACGTCGAGCCGGCTCCCGATGCGGCCGGCGGTGATCTGGAAGGGATGCGGACGGCCGTCCTCGCGCAGGGCGATCACCTCGCCGTCGAGCACCAGGGAGCGCGCCGGGAGCGCCAGCGTCGCCTCGACGACCTCGGGGACCCGCGGGGTGATGTCGTCCAAGGTCCGGGTGAACACCCGCACCTCGTCGCCGGCGCGATGGACCTGCACGCGAGCGCCGTCGAGCTTCCACTCCACCGCGGCCGGGCAGATGCGCTCGACGGCACCTTCGATGCTGCTCGCCGTCTGCGCCAGTATCGGCTGCAGAGGACGGCCGACCTCCAGCCGGAACGCCTGCAGACCGGTCATCCCGCTCATCAGCGCGGCGCTCGCAACATCGCCGAGCGCGCCGTGGAGCATCAGCGCCCGCCGGACATCCCTGGCCGGAACGCCGGCGGCCCTGGCGATGCCCGACCATCAGACCCTGCAGCGCGCCCTGGCGGAGTTCGCCGGTCAGCAGTTGGCGCAGGAAGCGCTGCTCGACCGCGGTTGCTCGCGCCAGCAGACCGCTGATCAGCCGCCGCCGCTCACGCTGCGATCCGGGACCCGCCTGCTGGCCAACCCGCTCGAAGGTCGCGTCGATCTCGCGCAGGGTGAGCGATGGGGTGGCCGCCGCCGCCGGGGGCTCGCGCAGCACGGCGTGGCCGACGCCGATCTGTCGCTGGCGCAGCTCACCGGACAGGAACGCCACCGCGGTCCCGATCTCGTCGGGCTCCAGCCGCCGCAGGCATTCCGCCAGCCGCTCCGCCTTGGCCAAGCGGCCGGCGTTCGAGGCGACCGCCTCGGATGTCTCGGCCATCTCCCACAGCAACATTTAGGGGTGCAGCGGAGTCGGAGAGATTCGAACTCTCGAGGGCGTTACCGCCCTACGGCCATTCCAAGACCGCGCCATAGGCCAGACTAGGCGACGACTCCGGAAGCGGGCTTCCACCGCTCGGGGCAGTATAGCCATAACGAGCCCGCGCCAGAGGCTGGCCAAGGAGCCGCATCTCGATGAGTGACACCCAGCGCCAGGC
>WHTC01000316.1 GCA_009379795.1 Nitriliruptorales bacterium
CCTGCCGCCGACGCGAACGCCGATAGGCTGAGCGCGACCGAGGCCCTGCCCTGCTTGGCCATCGGGTAGCCGTCGATGAGCGTCGCCGCGTTCGCGTTCTCACCGGGCGTGTTGATGAGGATTGCGGTGATCGAGCCCGAGAAGCTGGTGCCGCCGATCGCGGATGCGAGCAGCAGGAACGCCTGCTGGGGAGCCCAGGAGTAGGTGAGCGGGATGAGCAGCGCGATCCCGGCCGCCGCCCCGAGGCCTGGGAGGATCCCGACGAGCAGCCCGACGAAGGTGCCGAGCAGCGGGATGAGGATGTTCGGCCACGTGAAGATCACCTCCAGCGCGGAGCCCGCTGCCTCCAGCATCGTTCGCCTCCCCAACTGCGGTTGGATCCGCCGGGGGGGCGCGGCGGACGCGGCCCCCCGACGAAGGCCGGCTACACCTCGAGGTACTGGGCGAGGGTCTCCTCGAACTCGGCGTAGGTCTCGAGCGACCGCTGGAAGAGCTCGGTGGTCTCCTCCGGCGTGCCCGGTTGGATGAGCCGGTTGGTCTCGTCGGCGACCTGGGCGATCTCGTCGCCGTTCAGGACGTCCTGCACCGCGTCCGCGAGGATCTGCTCGACGTCGGCCGGCAGGCCCGGTGGGGCGACGAGGACAAGGTTGGTGGTGAGCACGCCGTCGAACTGCTCCAGCCCGACGTCCGCGCCCTGCGGCACGTCGTCGCCCAGGAGGTCCAGGGGCTCGGCCCCGAACTGGACGAGCGCGCGCAGGTCGCCCGCATCGACCGACTCGGCGATGCTGTCACCGGAGAACACCGTGAAGTCGGTGTCCCCGCGGACGATCGAGGTGATCGCCTCCGCGCTCCCTTCGTGCGGCACCGGCGCGAACTGGATGCCGGCCGCCCCCGCGACGATCGCGCCGTTCACGAAGTTCGGGCTGGTCAGGCCCGACGTCGAGAACCGCAACTCGCTCGCGTTGCCGTCGGCGACGAGGTCGTCCCACGTCTGGACCTCGGAGTCGACGGACACCGCGAAGGTGCTCGGCCGCTCATTGACGATCCCGAGTGCGGTGTAGTCGGTGAGGTCGAAATCGGCGGCGCCGAGGACCTGGAAGGCGGCGAGCCCGTTGGGTTCCATGAGGTGGATCGTGTAGCCATCGGGCTCCTCGGCGAGGATCTCCGCCGCCGCAACGCGGCCACCGGCCCCCTCGACGTTGGTGATGACGATTGATACCCCGAGGGCCTCCTCGAGCAGCGGGGCGATGAGCCGCGCGTACTCGTCGTGGCCTCCGCCGGCCGAGCGGCCGACGACCATCGTGATGTCGCGGTTGGGGTAGTCGCTGTCCGCGGTGTCAGCCGCGGTCTCCGAGCCCGCCTCTTCAGCGGCGTCATCGGTCCCGTCCTCGTCGGCGTCTACAGGCGTCTCCTCGCCACCGCACGCGGCCGCGAGCAGTGCGAGCACCACCAGCAGCAGCCCGGCCCGGCCGAACATCCATCGCTTCATGGTTCTCTCCTGCTCATTGGTTGTGCCTGCACGTGGGTTCGCTGACTCTCGCTCCGCGAGCAGCGGTCGTCCGCTCGCGCGGATCGGCACGGGACCAGAGGACGACGACGTGTGATCGGCACCCCGATCTCGTCGGCTCGCCGGCGCGCCGAGTCGAGGAGAGAAACCTCGCGTCCTCGACGTCGCCTTCGTACTGCCCGCACTTGCGTCCCCTCGTGGGTAGCTGTATTACGGTTATACAAGTGCTGGGATCATGGGTAAAGCCCACGCCCGGACCCCAACGTCGGCTCGGGCATCCGTCGTCACCCAGCGTCGGTCAATGAGCAGGGCTGACCGCTCCCGTGCTCGATGACAGTCATATCGTCATACGCTAGGCTCGCCGCCGCGCTGCTGGCAAACCGGTCCGCGGGCAGCACGGTCAGGACCCACGAACGGTTCAAAACCATGATGATTGGCACTGATGGGCCGGGCAGGGGGGAACCGGGAGGCCGCGCTGTGGGGAATCGGCCGCTGCATGTGGCGGCCGTCGCCGCGCCCGTCCGCCAGCAGGTGAGCATGAAGCTGCGGGAGGCCATCCTGAACCGGACATTCCGCCCCGGCCAGCGGCTGCTCGAACGCGAACTGTGCGAGATGACCGGCGTCAGCAGGACGCCGGTCCGGGAGGCGTTGCGCCAACTCGAGGCCGAGGGCCTCGTGATGATGGTGCCCAACCACGGCCCTGTCGTCCGCGTGGTCTCCGCTCGCGAGGCCGCCGACCTCTACGAGGTTCGCGGCGTCCTCGAAGCCCTGGCATGCCGGTTGTTCACCGAGCGCGTATCGGAACGGGAACTGGACGAACTCGAGGCGATCGTCGAGGAGATCCGTGCCGCCGGTGAGCAGGGGCGGGGCGGAGACCTCCTGGCGCTCAAGGAGCGCTTCTACGAAGTTCTCCTGCGCGGCGCGGCGAACCACATCCTGACCAACACGCTCGACTCGATCCGGGCCCGCGTCACCTTCCTGCGGAGCACCTCGCTGCAGCGGGAGGGCCGGTGGGAGCACACGGTGCGAGAACTGCACGAGATCATCGCCGCCATGCACGCTCGTGACCCGGATGCGGCCGCCCGGGCCTGCCTCGAACATGTGCGCTGCGCGGCCACGGCCGCCCTGCAGGTCCTCGACGACGACGTGCTTGCCTGACACCTGAGGAGAGCCGATGTCCTATCCCTACCGGGACCTGCGTGATCATCTCGCAGCCCTCGACTCGCGCGGGTTACTGATCCGGGTGACGGAACG
>WHTC01000233.1 GCA_009379795.1 Nitriliruptorales bacterium
CCGTGAGATCGCAGGCTGTCTTGCCACCATGAGCGGGCTGGAGGTGCCCACGCTTTCGCTGCTGCTGGGAGAGGGCACCGGTGGGGGCGCGCTCGCATTCCTGCCCGCCGACCGGGTCGTCGCCGCGGAGCATGCCTGGCTGTCACCGATCGCCCCGGAGGGCGCCTCGGCGATCCTGTACCGCACGACCAGGCAAGCGCCAGAGCTTGCGGCGTCCCAGGCAATCACCTCGACAGACCTGCGCAGGTTGGGCATCGTCGACGTGGTCGTGCCCGACCGTCCACAGCCGGGTGAGGAGGGCGCGCGCTTCGGTGCGCGTATCGCCGCCACAGCCGCGCGCGAACTGTTGGACCTGGTCCACCGCAACGCCGGGGAGCGCCGCAGCGCCCGGATGAATCGTTACCGCGTCATGGGGTACTGACGCCCGCAGCGTCGCTCTCCTCGGGGCCCGACCGCGCCGCGGCGCGGTCGCGAGCGGTCCGACGGACCAGCAGCGGGTAGCCGACGACCACCACGAGCGCGAACAGGAACCACTGCACCGCGTAGCTCAGATGCGGGCCGTCGTCGAGATCGGGGGAGGCAGCCTGCAGCGGCAGGCTGCCCGGCGGCGCGGGCTGCTGTTCCTGGGCCAGCAGATACACGGGCGCGAGGTCGGTGCTCATCTGCTGCTGCAGCTTCTCCAGATCGACCCGGCCGACGTAGTCGACCTGGCCTTCACCGGTTCGCGGTCCGAACTGGCTGTCCTCGTCCGGCGGGAAGAGGATGCCGTTGACCGTCACCTGTACGTCGCCGGCCGCAACCGGCCGCGCCTGTGCAACCGGAGGCTCGTCCAACTCCAGCGGGACCCAGCCCCGGTCGACGATGATGGCCGCGCCCTCGCCGATCGCCAGCGGCGTGAGCAGGTGATGGCCGGGGCGCCCCTCGTGGGACCGGGACGAGAGCAGGACCTCCTCGTTGGTGTCGTAGGCGCCGGTGGCCGAGACCCGGCGGAAGGCCAGGGCATCGAGATCGTCACCGACCTCGGCGAGCACCTGCGCGAGCGACTGCTCAGGCACCTGCATCCGCGATTCGATGAGATCGTTGGCGGCACGGACCTCGTTCATACGGCTGAGCTGCCAGGAGCCGGCGACGACAAACAAGATCACGCCGCCCAGCGCCAGGACATGACCAACCAGCCACTTGGGAGAACGCAGGAAGTCGCACACACCCACATAGTGCCGCGCCGCGGGCGCCAGACCGCGCAGGCTTCACGGCGAAGCCGATCCTGGCGTGGTGATCAGCGCTGCTCGGCCGGGGGCAGGTAGCGAACCTCGGACTGGCCGGCGGGATGGTAGGCGGCGGCTTCGCCCGAGGGCAGCTGTCCTGCACCGACGGCGACGCCGTCGACGACGCAGGTGTCGAAGCCGACCTGGCCTCCGGCGGCGGCGACCTCGTCCATGACCTGCTCCCAGAGCTGGTGGGGCACGTCGACCCGGTCGAGGTCGCCGAACTGCAGGCGACCCTCGTTGACCAGTTGGCTGACGACGCTGATGGCGGTCGTCTGCGCCACGGTGTTCCTCCTGGACTCGGATGGATGCCGGAATCGGGTGGCCGGTCCGAGTGACGGACAGGGTCCCCTGCTCACGCTAGCGGATCGACCGCGGATACCGCCCGCGGCCGTCAGGCGGGGCTCCTGGTGGAGCGCCAGACGAGCGTCAACAGCGTGGCGGCGACGAAGGTCGCGATGATCAGCGACCACCCGAACAGGTAGCGCCCGGAGGCGTCGACCGTCCAGCCGAAGCCGACCGGCCCGACGACGAACCCGCCGTAGAAGCCGAGGAGCACCCGTCCCGACGCCCGTCCGGCCAGTCGCACGTCGATGTCGCGGACCAGTGCCAGCATGCCGACCGCGTTCCAGGCGATCGCGGTCATGCCGTAGACGACGGCGCCTGTCCACAGCGCCCAGTCCCCGAGGGCTGGCCCAGCCCAGATGAGCGCCACACCGGCGACCGCCGCCGCAGCCATCCACGCCAGCAGGGTCACCACGCCGGCGCCCGCTCGGTCGGCCTGCCGTCCCCAGAAGATCCGCGCCGCCACGCCCACCAGTCCCACCAGCGCGGCGACCGACCCGCCCTTGGCGGTGGTGAACCCCAACTCCTCGACCGCGTAGAGGGGCAGGTAGGCGGTGACCACCCCGACCCCTATCCCCATCAGCACCGCGTAGGCGGCGAGCCACGTCACGCCGGTCGGAAGTCGCCCATCCAGTTGCGTGCTGGCGGCCGGGGCGTCGGGCGCGCCCGGACCGACGGGCGTGGCCGGGGCGTCGCTCGCGCCCGGACCGACGGGCGTGGCCGGATCAGCGCCCCATGCATTGGCGTCCGATTGGGACCAGCGTCGCGGCGATGGCAGCGTGACGACGACCGCAAGGATGCCGATCACCGCGAGCAGGCCGCTAGCCAGCAGCGCCCCGCGCCAGCCGAACACGCCAGCGAGCACTGGCAGTGTGGCACCCGCCAGGAACGCTCCGGCCTGCACCCCCGACTGCTTGATGCCGACCAGCAGCCCCTGGTGTCCCGGCTCCACGTAGACGGCCAGCAGTTGATTGGTGACCGGGTTGCCGAGGGCCACCGTGACGCCGGCCAGCGCGACGGCGACCAGGAGGAACGAAAAGGATGGTGCGGCGGAGGCGGCCACCGTTGCGGTGGCGCCGATGGTGAAGAGCGCCAGGAGCAGCCGGCGGCCGCCGAACCGGTCTACCAAGGGACCGGCGACCAGCGAGAACGCCCCGCCGATAATGAACAACGCCGTCGTGAGCGAGCCGAGCGCCACGCGCGACAGGGCGAGATCCTGGGTCAGGAACGGACCCAGCGCACCGAGCGAGTACTGCGTCAGCGTGGACACGCCCATGGCGAGGGTGAGAGTCGCGGTCAGCGCAGGCACCGACACGGCAGTGTTGCGCGTGGTGGCCAAGGAGGAGTTGTGGGAGGAAGGCAGCATCACAGGCCGTGCTTGACGAGGTCCAGGGTCAGATCAGCGACACTGGGGCAGCCGCACAATGCAAGTGCCAGCGCAAGTTCTGCCCGGAATCCGTCAAGGACATCCTGAACTCCCTGACTGCCTCCGGTCGCCAGTCCCCACATTACGGGGCGACCGATGAGTACGCCGCGAGCGCCCAGCGCCAGCGCCTTCACGATGTCGGTGCCGCGCCGGATGCCTCCGTCCACGTACACCTCGACATCCGGGCCCGCGCTCGCCACGACCTCGGGAAGCGCCTCGGCGGTGGCGATGGCGGTGTCGAGTTGCCGGCCGCCGTGGTTCGACACGATGATCCCGGCCGCTCCCGCTTCGATGCAGCGCTGGGCATCATCGCCCCGGAGCACCCCCTTGATCAGCACCGGAAGCCCGCTGAGTTCGCTCAACCAGGCGATGTCGTCCAGCGTGACCGCCGGGTCGAAGCTGCCGGCCACGAAGCTGGCGAGTTCGGAGCCCCCCGACCCAGGAACCCGGTACGGGTCCGGGACGACCGGGCCGAGGTCCACGTTGGCCGGGCGCAGCCCCTCGGGCAGCGCGAAGCCATTGCGCTCGTCGCGGCGCCGGTTCCCCGCGACCACGACATCGACCGTGAGCACCAGCGCCTCGTACCCAGCGGTGACCGCGCGCTCGACCAGGCCGGCCGATAGACCACGGTCGGTGAAGACGTAGATCTGGAACCAGCGGGGCGCTCCGGCCGCGGCGGCGGCCACCTCCTCCAGGCTGATCGTGGCCATGGTCGACACGGTCATCACCGTGCCGGCTGCGGCCGCGGCCCTGGCCGTGGCGCACTCGCCTTCGGGGTGCGTCAACCGATGGAAGGCGGTCGGACCCACCAGCACGGGCATCGAGACCGGCGTGCCGAGCACGGTGGTCTGGCAAGAGACCGCGGAGACGTCACGGAGCACGTGCGGACGGAGACGGAGCCGCTGCCAGGCGGCGACGTTGTCGGCCAGCGTGCGTTCGTCGTCAGCGCCTCCGGCGATGAAGTCGTACGCGGCCTGGTCGAGCGCGCTGCGGGCGCGTCCCTCCAGCGCGTTCAGGTCCATGGGGCGCAGTCTCGCTGATCGGCCACCTCGAGTGCGATCCGATACCCCTCACATGCCCGATCAGTCGTTGGACGTCCGTCCCGTAGCCGGATCGTTACTCGCCGCTGATTCTGTAGCCACCGGCATCTGCACACAGGTGCCAGGTAGGCGCACGGCAGCGCAGCGCTGCCTCTACCCGAAAGGGAATCATGAAGATCCGGTTGATCGCGGCGTTGTCCGCCGCGCTCGTGTTCGCGCTGGCCGCGCCGACCGTGGCCAGCGCGCAGATCGCGGACCCGACGGGGCTCACCTGCGACGCCCTCGACAGCGTCGAAGGGGTCGAGGCTGTCCTCAACGCCCCGAACGCCAGTGACGAACTCAGCAAGCTGCTTTCCACGTGCGAGTATGACGGCGGGTCCGGCGATGGCGGGTACGGCGACGGCCATGACAAGAAGGAATGCGACAAGAAGGACCACGGCAAGAAGGACCACGGCAAGAAGGAGCGCCACGGCAAGAAGCACCACGACAAGAAGAAGGACTGCAAGGACGAGGACAACGGCGGCAACGGC
>WHTC01000254.1 GCA_009379795.1 Nitriliruptorales bacterium
ACTGCTCACCCTCGACCAGATTCACGACGGGACGGTGGTGCGCCGGCGTCGCGGGTCTGTCCTCCGGCTGGATCGCGAGGGCGGAGCGCTCGTGGTCCAGTTAGGGGACCGGCGGCTGCGCATGCCGTCGCGCCTGGAGCCAGCGATGGGCGTCATCGCCGGGAGGCAGGAGTTCGATGTCGGCGCTCTGGCTGCGGAACTGGACGAGCGCAGCCGGCTCGTGCTGGTGCGGCGGCTGGTCCGGGAGGGGCTGCTCGAGGTGGCCGTTGGCTGATCCCCTTCCCGCACCGATCTGCACGGCCATCTCGCACGCCGCCAGGGAGTCGATGGCCGGCACCGCGTCAACCGTGCGCGCCTGGATCCTGCTCGAGCAGCCGGGCCCGTGGGGCGCCGAGGCGCTGCTGCAAAGCCGGTTGGACCCGGTGTTCGCGACCGAGTTGGCGGGCCGCGCGCGGCGCGCGCGGGTGCGGGTACTGCTGATCCGCCGCTACGGCGCCGCCGCCTCAGCGGCGAGGCCACACTGCTTTGTCGCGTACACCGGGACACGGGTCTGCTTCGTTGAGGGGCGGCGACTCGAGCATCCCGAAGAACTCCGGAGCCTGTCGCTGGCCAGCCTCCGCCGTGGTGAGCGCCCCGGCTTCGGCGATCCGGTCGACCGTCCGCTCTACCTGGTGTGCACCAACGGGCGCCACGACCGCTGCTGCGCCACCTACGGCCGGCCCCTCGCGCGGTCCCTGTCCGCCGCCTATGGGGATCAGGTGTGGGAGTGCTCGCACATCGGCGGCGACCGGTTCGCCGGCAACCTCCTGTGCCTGCCTCATGGGTTGTACTTCGGGGGGCTCGGAGCCGTCGATGGTCCCCGGACCGCCGAACTGTACGAGCGTGGTCTGGTGGACCTGGAGCACTATCGCGGCCGCTGCTCGCAGGAGCCGATCGTGCAGGCGGCCGAGCATTTCGTCAGGGAGATCCAGGGCTTGCGGCACGTTGATGGCCTCAGGTTGAAGCGGCGGGAGCGGCGGGAGCGGCGGGACGGCGGCGAGGTGGCGGCGGTCTTCGCCTCGCCCTCCGGCACCCGGTACCACGTCAGGGTCGCCGCCAGGCCCTCCGCCCAGGCTCGCCGCCTGACGTGCAAAGCCTCCCGCCTGTCCTTCCCGCCCGAATACCACCTGATCGATCTCCGGTCGGAGCCGGCCAGCTAGAGCTAATGGGGTCGTAGTAGAGCTAATGGGGTCGTAGCGGCAGGATGGCGGGGATGAGTATGGAACTGGAGCGGCTGGGGACGCGGGTCGCGGGCTGCCGGGCGTGCCCTCGGCTGGTGGAGTGGCGGGAGCGGGTGGCCGCGCAGCGGCGGGCGGCGTACGCCGACCAGGCGTACTGGGGACTGCCCGTCCCCGGCTTCGGCGACCCTGCCGCGCACCTGGTGGTCCTGGGCCTCGCGCCCGCCGCGCACGGCGCCAACCGCACTGGCCGGATGTTCACCGGCGACCGGTCGGGCCAGTTCCTGTACGCCGCGCTGCACCGCACCGGGTTCGCCAACCAGCCGACCTCGCTGCACCGTAGCGACGGACTGTGTCTGCGCGACTGCTGGGTGACCGCCGCCGTCCGCTGCGCCCCGCCCGCCAATAAGCCCACGCCCGCCGAGCGTGACCGCTGCGCGCCCTTCCTCGACACCGAACTCGCCCTGCTGCCCGTCCGGGTGATCCTCGCGCTCGGCGCGTTCGCCTGGGATGCCGCCGTGCGAGCTCTCGGCCCCGTCCGTCCGAAACCACGGTTCGGCCATGCCGCCGAGATCCGCCTCGGCGAGGTCACCCTGCTCGGCAGCTACCACGTCAGCCAGCAGAACACCTTCACCGGCAAGCTCACACCGGCCATGCTGGACGCGGTCCTGCACCGCGCCCGCGACCTGCTTGGCAGTTGAGGACACCGCCTGCCGCTCACCTTCACGTGGACCCGACCGGACACCCGTGGACGGCTCACCTTCACGTGGACCCGACCGGACACCCCCGCAGCATCTGACGGTGTCGCCGGGCGCGGCCCGAAGCCGCCGTCAGACGTCCGCTACTCCACCGTGATGGTGATCTCATCGGCGCTCCCGTAGACCCGGTGAGGGCCGTCGGCGATCTGCAGGCACAACTCGTAGGTACCGGGCTCCAGGTCGATCTCGCCTGAGGTCGATCCATCGCCGAAGTGGTGGTAGCCCTCGGCCTCGGCCGAGTCGCTGGGACCCGGCACGACCTCGCCGTCCTCGAGGCAGCCTTGGTCGACGATCACGTGAAGGTGGCCCTCGCCGACGACCGGGTCGCCCGCGGGCGCGACGGTGATGCCCTCGGTAGCCATCTCGACCTGGACGGGGCTGGAGACCACGTCGCCGTCGGACGGTGACGTGAACGTCGCCTGGGCATCGGCCGGCTGCTCGCCCAGGTCGTCATCCTCGGCCGCGGTGTCCTCCGGATCCTCCTCGGGTACCTGGTCGTCTGCGGCGTCGTCCACACATGCGACGACGACGAGCAGCATGGTCAACAGCAACGCGAAGATGCGGTGCAAGAGAACCTCCTCTGTGTGCGATAACCGGTCGATCCTCGGCTCCGACCGCGGTAGGCGTATCCCCTACCCACTTCTTACCGGAGCGAGGGCTGGTCTCTCGGGAAAGGGAGGGCGTGGCTCGCGAGGAATGGCCGCGACGACTTCCACCTCGACAAGCCAATGCTCGGTCCACATGGAATGTTCCTTCGTCAGCTCCGGCCTCCGTGGCCGTGGCGGTGTCCAGGCGCAGCACTTCGGTCGTGTTGATGGCCCGCAGGACCGGGTGCAGGACGGGCGGAAGCAGGTCGAACCCGTCGCGGCCGAGGATGTGCGGGCCGGCGAGGGAGACCTCGCCGCCGCGCCGTTGCAGGGTGCAAACCTTGGCGACCATCACGTTGCGCACCCAGTCGGTGTCGGGCCCGTAGGTCAAAGCGATCGCGTAGCCGCCGGGGGCCGGGAACGCCAGTACCGGCGTGGCGTAGATGCGACCCGACCGCCTGCCCCGGTGGACCACCCTTGCCATCGGCGGCACATAAGGGGCGAGGGTGCCGAGCAGCGGGTTGGTGACGCGGCGGTTGAAGCGTGCGAGCCGTTCACGGAAGGACATGCGCGAGATCCTAGGCCGGCCATCCGGTCTGACCGTGGCATGAAGGTCACCCCACCTGTCAGACTCCTGCCCGTGACCGACATCCTGTGGCACAGCCTCGAACTGCACAGCCCAGAGCGCTGCACGCTCGCCGACCGCCCTGGGGGCCATGTACTGACCGGCGTCGTGGTCGTCCCGATCAACGGGCAGCCGGCGGATCTTCGCTACCAGGTCGCGGTCGACCCGCGGTGGCGGACCCGCAACGTCGAAATCGTCGTCACGGACGACGGCGGCGAGCGCCGGATCGCCATGAGCACGGACGCCGCCGGCCACTGGCTCGTCAACGGTCAGGCCGCCACCGGTCTGAACGGCTGCACCGACGTCGACCTGGGATGGACACCGGCCACCAACACGCTGCCGATGCGGCGCCTCAACCTTCAGGTCGGGGAGACGGCGTCGATCACCGCCGCGTGGGTCCGGTTTCCCGAACTGGTCATCGAGCCGAGCGTCCAGACCTACGACCGCCTCGACGAGTGGCGCTGGCGGTACTCCTCGGGGGCCTTCGCCGCCGACCTCAAGGTTGATCCCGAGTGCCTGGTGCTGCGCTACGGCGCGAAGCTCTGGACTGCCGTCGCCCATTCCGACCCCGCATTCCGCCCCCAGCCCAGACCGTGCTGGGCGCCGGGTTCTGCCCGCACATAGCAAGGGCCATTCTGACCTCGCCAGAAGGGAGTGCATCGTGCTTCGCACCGCTCTCGTCATCGTGCACGCTGGTTCAGGAATCGTCGGCCTGCTGGCTGGCCCTCTGTCCCTGTCCCCACCTAAGCCTGGTGATGGCCGAGGATGGCTACGACTCCTCTATTTCC
>WHTC01000471.1 GCA_009379795.1 Nitriliruptorales bacterium
AGCCATTTTTACGTCCTATGGAATAGTAGTCGAAGCCGAGTTCCTTGAGGTCTCGTGAATCGTAGATATTGCGGCCGTCAAAGATGACCGGCTCTTTGAGCAGTTCCTTGATGCGCTGGAAATCCGGGCGGCGAAACTCATTCCACTCGGTGAGCACCAACAAAGCGCTGGCGCCTTCTAATGCGTCATAGTTGCGCGGGGCATAGACGATGCGATCGGCAAAAACCTTTCTCGCCTCTTGCATCGCCTCGGGATCGAAGGCCTGGATGCGCGCACCCGCTTGCAATAACGCTTCAATCACCACAATGGCCGGCGCATCACGCATATCGTCGGTGCGAGGTTTAAACGCGAGACCCCAAACCGCAAAGGTCATTCCCGACAACTTTTCCCCGAAACGGCGGATCACCTTTTGCACCAGGACCCCTTTTTGCCGCTCGTTGACTTGTTCCACCGCCTTCATCAAAAACATCTCCTCTTGATCTCCGCCCATGCTGATCAGGGCGCGGATGTCCTTGGGAAAACAGGAGCCGCCGTAGCCGACTCCCGGAAAAATAAAGTGCGGCCCGATGCGCCGGTCCAATCCGATAGCCCGGCGCACTTCATTGATGTCGGCGCCCATGAATTCACAGAGCCGTGAGACTTCGTTGATAAAGGAAATCTTGGCCGCGAGCATGGCATTGGCGGCATACTTGCTCATTTCGGCGCTTGGGCTATCCATCACCAGAATCGGATTGCCGGTGCGTAAAAACGGTTCGTACAGTTCTTTGACCGCCTCCAACGCCTCGGCATTGTCTCCGCCCAGCACCACCCGATCCGGTTTCATGAAGTCATCGACCGCCGCGCCTTCCTTCATAAATTCGGGGTTGGATACCACGGCAAAGGGCTGAGTGGTTTCTTCCGATACCCATTGCCGAATGTGATCCGCCGTTCCCACCGGAACCGTGCTCTTGGTCACGATAATTTTAAAACAATCCATCGCCCTGGCGATCCCCTTGGCGGTGTCACGCACATAGTCGAGATTGGCATGACCGTTGGGTCCTTGCGGCGTGCCCACGGCAATGAAAATAATTGACGATCTCTGCACCGCCCCATCCAGATCGGTGCTAAAGACCAACCTTTGCTCAGCGGCGTTGCGCCGTACCATCTCTTCCAAGCCCGGCTCGTAAATGGGAATTCTTCCATCCTGGAGCATCGCAATCTTTTTTCTGTCGATGTCCACGCAGATTACGTCGTTGCCGGTCTCGGCAAAACAAGTCCCCGCCACCAACCCGACATATCCCGTACCGAC
>WHTC01000339.1 GCA_009379795.1 Nitriliruptorales bacterium
CCCCCTCCACCGCCTCGCGGGCGGCGGCGATCTCCCGCTCGGCCCCGGCGAGGGCCTCGGCCTCGCCGGTCTCCTCCTGCTCTCCTGCCGCGGTTGGCGGTTCGGTCTCCGGGGCGATGAGGTCCAGGCCCGTTACGTCGCCGAAGCCGGACGGCATGGGCAGTTCCCGTCCCAACCGGCCGCGCTGCACCTGCTCCCAAGCCTCCAGGTCCACCGCCGCCGCCTCGAGCGTGGCGTTGATCGCCTGGCGGTGCGGTGCGGGGTCGCGTCCTGAGTCGAGCAGGACGGTGCCGGCGTCCTCGGTGAGGCGACCCACGACCTCGCGCCGCTTGCCCATGGCCTCGCGCAGGCCGCTGTCCTTCACGCCGGACAGCAGCCGTCGCTGTGCCCGGGCCAGCGCCTCGCGGACCTCGGCGAGCGCCGCCACCCCCTCCGGGCTCTGGCGCGCCAACTGGTTCAGCGCCCAGGCGGGGACGGTGGGCCGGCGCAACTCTTTCACCCGATCGGCGCCCTCCCGCTCCCCCGCGCCGCGCAGGCGCTTCACCAGTTCATTGCGGGCTTCGACGAACGCATCAGGCGCCAGCTGATACAGCCGGTCGACCTCAACCTCGACGTCCACGAGCTCCTCGCGGCTGCTCCTGCCCGGTCTCCTGCACGAGGTGGGTGGGGTTTCCGACCTCAGGGGTGTGCAAGCTTACCCACCTCGACCGGCCGGCGGGTTGGGAGCCGGGCAACGCGGTACCACATCGCCAGCCTGGACCCTGCCGCGGGATTGCACGGCGGGGCACAATCCGGGCGCATACGAGCGAGGGGTCGGTGAGGCGATGGTCTCGGATGGCGAGCCGGGGAATGTGGAGGGGCGGAGCGCGGGCGGGCCGTATCCGCCGATCGGGGACTATGCGCTGCTGGGGGACTGTCACTCCACTGCTCTGGTGAGCCGTTCCGGCTCGATTGACTGGGCCTGCCTGCGCCGCTTCGACTCCCCGAGCGTCTTCGGGAGACTGCTCGACTGGGAACGCGGCGGGTTCTTCGCGCTGTCCCCGGTGGGCCTGCGGCACAGCAGCCGCCGGTACCTCGAAGGCACCCTGGTCCTGGAGACCATCGCGGACACCGCGACGGGCACCGCCCGCATCCTCGACGCCTTTGCGATGCGACACGGCGGCAGGACCGAACCCCATCACCAGTTGCTGCGGGTGGTCGAAGGGCTGACCGGGCGGGTCGAGATCGACGTGGTGATGGAGCCGCGCTTCGACTACGGCGACCTGCGCCCGTGGCTGCGGACACCCGGACCCGGCACCTTCACCGCGGTCGGGGGCGAGGATGCGCTCGTGCTGCACACCGACGCGGAACTCGCGCTGGACGACGACCGCACCGGTATCCGGGGCCGGTTCGCGGTCACCTCGGAGCAGCGGGTGCGCCTGTCGCTGGTGTCGCAGTGGGCGCATGAGCTCGATCGCAACGTGGGCCCGATTGACCAGGTCGACCGGCGGCTGGATCAGACCGTGGCGTGGTGGCGCGGCTGGTCCGCCGATACGGTCGCCGATGGGCCCTACGAAGCGCATATCCGCCAGTCCGCCGCGGTGCTCAAGGCGCTGACCTGCGCGCCGAGCGGAGCGGTGGTTGCGGCCCCGACCACCTCGCTGCCGGAACGCATCGGTGGTGAGCGCAACTGGGACTACCGGTACTCCTGGGTGCGCGACTCGACACTGACGGTGGACGCGCTGTCCCTGGCAGGTCATCGCGAGGTCGCCCGCGGGTTCCGTGACTTCCTGATGCGCTCCGCCGCCGGGCAGGCGGAGGACCTGCAGATCTTGTACGGGCCGTATGGGGCGAGGCGCCTCGACGAGTTCGAGGTGGGGTTGTCGGGTTACCGGGGGTCGAGGCCGGTACGGGTGGGGAACGCGGCGGCGAACCAGCGTCAGCTCGATGTCCACGGGCACATTCTCGACCTGGCCCACCAATGGGGCAGGCTGGACGTGCCGCCTGAGCCGGACGAGTGGCGTTTCCTGCGGCAGGTGGTCGACGCCGCCGCCGACAACGCCGACAAGCCCGACCAGGGCATCTGGGAGATGCGCGGCGCATCCCAGCACTTCGTGCACTCCAAGGTGATGGTCTGGGTGGCGCTGGATCGCGGAGTGCGCATCTGCGAGGCGCTCGGCCGCGACCTGCGGGACGCCGAGCGCTGGAGCGCGGTGCGCGATCGGCTGCGCAAGGAGATCGAAGGGCGCGGTCTGGACGCTGCGGGCGAGCACTTCGTGCAGGCGTACGGCAGCGAGGAGGTGGACGCAAGCCTGCTGAGGCTGTCGGTGCTGGGGTTCGTCGATGCGCATGATGCGCGCATGATCCGCACGGTGGAGGTCATCCGTGAGCGGCTCGCGGTTCCACCCCACGGCTTCCTCCGCCGCTACTCCACGGCAACCGTCCGGGA
>WHTC01000181.1 GCA_009379795.1 Nitriliruptorales bacterium
ACCAGCAACGCATCGGCGTCACCGAGCTCCGCAGGCTCCAGGCTGCGCTCGCCGAGTCGCTGCACCCGGATGACCGCGAGATCGCTCAGCGTGTCAGCGCCGACCACCTCGAAGTCCAGTGAGCGGCCGTCACCGAAGGTGACGACACCGCCCTGGGAGCGCTCCACCACGTGGGCGGAGGTGACCAGGTAGCCGTCCGCGGTCAGGACGACCGCCGACCCCGAACCGCTGGTGCGCCGCCCGCCGGGTACGCGGACGGTCACGCGCAGGCTCGACACGGACGGCAGCAGTCGCTGAGCGACGCTGGTCACCACGCTCGAGTACACGTCCAGCGCCGCCACCTCGTCTGGCTCACGCTCCACCGCGACCGTCACATCGCCCCCTCTGCGCCGCCTTCCTGGGAGCCGAAGCGCACCGAGACCGACAACTCCTCGACTCCCCGAACGACGCCGAGCGCCAGGCTGGCCTCGGCCTCCAGGCCCTCCAGCGTGTCGAGCAGGTCATCGGCTCGCGACAGTGGCCGGCCGGCGGCCTCGACCAGCAGGTCACCCTGGCGCAGCCCGGCACGGTCGGCGGGGCTGGCTTCCTCGACGTGCTGCACGAGCAGGCCGTCGCGCTCAGGCAGGCCGACCGCGCGGCGCAGGCGGTTGGCGACACGCGCCGGCGCCAGGCCCACACCGAGGCGCAGCCGGGTCGGGCTCTCGCCGCGGCCCAGCGCGTCGACCCGCGCCCGCAGGTCGCTGTCGGCGGGAATGGCGAGGTAGAAGCCATCGCCCAGGCGGTTCGTGTTGATGCCGATCAACCGACCCTCGATGTCAAGGGTGGGACCGCCGGAGGACCCGCGGCCGAGCGGGGCGGTGTGCTCAACCGCACCGGCGATGCGCCGCCCGCGCGGGCCGCGGAAGGTCTGGTTCACCGCGGAGACGGTCCCGAAGGTGGCCCGCAGACCGCGGCCGCCGGCGTTGGCCAGGGCGAACACCGGCGTGCCCGGCCGCAGTACCGGGGCGTCCTGAGGCCACTCGAGCGGGATGACGCCGCTGGTGTCGACCGTGAGCACGGCGAGGTCACCGTCCACATCGAGCCCGGCGACGGTTCCCTGCTCGCTGCGGCCGTCGACGAAGGTCACGGTGGTGGTGCGGTCCCGGAGGTTGTGGGCGTTGGTGAGCACACGGCCTTCGGCGATCACGACGCCGGCGCCACGGGCGTTGCGACCGATCGACACGACCGCGGGACCGGCCCGGTCGGTGACGATGGCAGAAGCCGCCGCGATATCGGAGAGGACGTTCATGCTGCGCTCCGTTCCTGCTGAAGCCGGCCGGACAACGGCCCCGGTCGCTAGTGACTTGCAATCTACTATCTTCTGCGCCAGGCTGCACGTGCGGCGAACGCTTGTGGAGGTGACCAGACGCCATGTGCCTGTTCGGCTTCACGTGGAGGTGACCGGCCGGTCGTTGTGAAGCTGAACAGGCACTCCACGACCGATCAGCTTCACGTGGACATGACCGGCGGGCGGTGGCGACCGGGCCGCGGCGGTGGAGGCCGGCCGCGGCGGTGGGGGGCAGCGGGGGTTCGGACGAACGTTTCAGGACGCTTAAGCTTCGATGCATGGAATCGTCGCCGCTTGCCGCCGCCGTCGCCAAGGTCGGCGATCGCTGGGCGCTGCTGATCGTGGAGACGCTGCTCGAAGGTCCCCGCCGCTTCGGTGAACTCCAGGCGGCCCTGCCGGGCATCGCCCCGAACGTGCTGTCCCAGCGCCTCAAGCACCTGGAACGGGAAGGTGTGGTTGTCGCTCGTGCGTACTCGCACAAGCCGCCGCGCTTCGCCTACGCCCTCACCGGAGCGGGCGAGGACCTGGCGGGGGCGATCCGGATGCTGATCGCGTGGGGCGCAGCGCACGGCGAAGACGCCGCGCCACCGGCCCACCGCCTGTGCGGCACCCCACTGGACGTTCGCTGGTACTGCCCCACGTGCGACACCGGCGTCAGCGAACCGGATGCCGACGAACTCCGCTACGCCTGACTACGGCTTGCGGCCGACGGCGCCGAAGTAGGGGAAATCGCGGTCGGCATACTGCGTGTCGGGGTCGGGTCGCCAGTGCGGCAACTGGACGATGCCGGGGTCCAGCACCTCCAGGCCGTCGAAGAGACTCGTGGACTCCTCCTCGCCGCGGATCGTCACCGGGGTTGCGCCACTCTCGTTCCAGAGCCGTGCGGCCTTGTTCATCGCTTGACCAGGGACGGGGTGGGTGATCGCCAGGTAGCTGCCGGAGGGGACGGCATCCATCAGCCGGTTCACGATCCCCCGCGCCTCGCCGGTGCTGGGGATGAATTCCATGATCCCCAGCAGCGTGATGGCGACCGGTTGCTCCAGGTCCAGCGTCTGGGCGGCCGCCTCGATGATGCTGCCGGGTTCGCGCAGATCGGCATCGATGTACCTGGTGACGCCCTGTGGGCTGCTGGTGAGCAGGGCGCGGGCGTGTGCCAGGACGACGGGATCGTTGTCGACGTAGACGACGCGGGACTCCGGCGCGACCACCTGGGCAACCTCGTGGGTGTTGTTGGCGGTGGGGATACCGGTGCCGATGTCGAGGAACTGCCGGATCCCCGCCTCGCCGGCGAGATACCGGACGGCTCGGCCGAGAAACTCCCGGTCGGCGCGGGCGATGACCGCGAAGTCGGGCAGGGCCTTCAGAATCTGCTCACCGACCTCGCGGTCCGCGGGGTAGTGGTCCTTGCCTCCCAGCCAGAAGTCCCAGACCCGAGCGGGGTGCGCCACACTCGTGTCGATCTCGGGGGGAGGGACGGCACGGTCCGGCGCGGGTTTCATCCATGCTGGGGTCTCGCTCATCGGGGGGCAGCTCCCGTCCTGGGGTCGCGATCTTCTTCAGCCTCCGCAGGCATCATAGGGTCCACAGCGAGCCGGGGGCCAAGGTCGGTGGCCCTGGAAGCGGCCCCAGAAAGCAGGGCGCGCCGGGGAACGCTCAGTTCAGACGGGCGCGCAGGGCTCGGGCCGCGGCGGCGAGGCCGGCCGCCTGTTCGGAATGTCGTTCGGCGTAGCGCTCCAGTTCGGTCGCGCCCTCGGTCAGGCGACCCTGGGCCGCCAGCGCCTCTCCGAGTCCGGCGATCTGCGCAGCGGACACGTTGGGCAGGAGCAGGCGCATCCGCAGGACCCACTCCAGGTCGGAGGCGGCGCCCGACGCCCTGTACAGCGCGCGCAGGTTGGCCAGCATCCGGCTCAAGATCTCGTGCGCGGTGACCACGGGGAGGAATTCCGGGCCGAACGCGACCTCCGCTCCGGCGCCAGTGGCCAGGCGGAACAGGGACTCCATACGCTCGGGATCCAGCACCGTCCCGCCGCCGAAGGGGTCCAGATACACCTCTTCAGCCGGCACGAAGACCACAAAATGGCCTGGCATGCCCACGCCATCCACCTGGAGGCCGGCTCGGCGGCCAACCTCCATCGTGATGACCGACAGGCTGATCGGGATGCCGCGGCGGCGCTGAAGCACGCGCTGCAGGAACGAGTTGTCCGGGTCGTAGTAAGCGTCGGCGTCGCCGCGCAACCCCAGATCCGCGAACAGCCTGGCCCGTAGCCCCGCCAGGTCATCCACACCCACGGCGAGCCGGTCGAGGACGTGGATCCACTCGGGGACGTCGAGGTCGGGATAGGCCGCGGCGGCGATCGTCAGGGCGGCCTCGCCGAGGTCCACCTCGCCCGCGGGCCGTTCGACCAGGTCCCGGAACCGTGCGACGGCGGTGATCATGCCGGCCGGTCCTGCCCGCCGGATGGATCCATGGGCGGACCGTCGCCAGCGCAGGACACGCCCGGCTCGACGCCCTGGACGGTCACGGTCGTTGACACGCTTCGGCTCCCGGTCGGATGGCCTTCACCGAGGCCTACCCCCGGCATGGCCCGACCATGTCCCCTGGTCGCGTCCACAGGAAGTGCCGCGAGCACGAGTGGGTGATTGGATGGCAATGTGTCAATCTACGGGCGAGGATGCCGGACCCCCTCGCCCAACCCGCTTCTGAGAGGTCTCCAGATGCCCACGACTGCCCTCACCCGTAACGAGGCGCGCGAGCGTGCGAGGGTGCTGTCCGATGTCCACTACGACGTGACCCTCGATCTCACGGGGGATGACCGCACGTTCGGCAGCGAGACCGTAGTGCGCTTCCGCTGCGCCGATCCAGGGAGCGCCTCCTTTCTGGACTTCGAGGCGGAGGAGATCGAGCGCATCGAGTTCAACGGTGCGCTCGCCGACAAGGTCCACGAGCAGAATCGGCTGGCGCTCGAGGGACTCCAGGCCGAGAACGAAGTACGGATCCTGGCCCGCTGCGCGTACCGGCGGGACGGGACAGGACTTCACCGGTTCGCGGATCCGGTGGACGGCGAGATCTACCTGCACACGCAGTTCGAGCCGTTCGATGCGCACAAAGTGTTCGCCTGCTTCGACCAGCCCGACCTCAAGGGAACCGTCGCCCTGTCAGTGACCGCTCCGGCCGACTGGCAGGTGGTGTCGAATAACGCGGTCGACATCCACGACAAGGTAACCGAGGGCGCCGCCCGCTGGACGTTCGTTCCCACCCTGCCGCTGTCCACCTACCTGATCGCGCTGGTCGCCGGACCGTTTCACGTCGAACGCTCCCGGCACGGCGACATCGAACTGGGACTGTACTGCCGGCAGTCGCTGGCCGAGCACCTGGATGCCGAGGAGATGTTCGAGATCACCCGGCAGGGGCTCGACTTCTTCACCGACGCCTTCGCCTACCCGTACCCCTTCGGCAAGTACGACCAGTTGTTCGTGCCGGAGTTCAACGCGGGCGCCATGGAGAACCCTGGCTGCATCACCTTCAGCGAGAACTACATCTTCCGTTCAAGGGTGACCGAGGCGGCCCGGCGACAGCGGGCGAACACCGCGCTGCACGAGATGGCTCACATGTGGTTCGGCGATCTGGTGACCATGCGCTGGTGGGATGATCTGTGGCTGAACGAGAGCTTCGCCACCTACACCGCGTTCCTGGCGGCGGCCGAGGCCACGCGCTTCACCGACTCCTGGGCCGCCTTCGCGAGCGGCATCAAGGCGTGGGCCTACGCGCAGGATCAACTCCCCTCGACCCACCCGATCGCCGCGGACATGGTCGACACCGACGCGGTGCGCGTGTTCTTCGACGGCATCACCTACGCCAAGGGCGCCTCAGTGCTCAAGCAACTGGTGCACTGGGTGGGCCGGGACGCCTTCATCGAAGGGCTCCGGGGGTACTTCCGCCAGCACGAGTACGGTAACGCGGAACTGGGGGACTTCCTCGCGGCACTGGAACTGGGCTCCGGCCGTGACCTCGGCCGGTGGTCGAAGGAGTGGCTGCAGACCTCCGGGATCAACACCCTGCGTGCCGACCTCGAGGCGGCCGATGGTTCGTTCACCTCGGTCGCGGTCGTCCAGGAGGCGGTCCCGGACCACCCCACGCTGCGGGCGCACCGCTTGGCACTGGGGCTGTACGACCTGGAGGACGAGGGGCTCAGCCGGCGCCGTCAGATCGAACTGGATGTCTCCGGCGCCCGGACCGAAGTGCCGGCGCTGGCCGGCGAGCGGGTGCCCGACCTGTTCCTCATCAACGACGACGACCTCGCCTACGCGAAGGTCCGCCTGGACCCGCGGTCGCTGGACACGCTTGCCGCTCGCCTGGGCGACGTCCGTGACCAGCTCGCCCGAGCGGTCTGCTGGGGCGCCACCTGGGACATGACGAGGGACGCCGAACTGCCGGCCAGGCGCTTCGTCGCCCTGGTGGCCAAGCACGCCGCCGCCGAGACCGACGTGGGGCTGCTGCAGAACCTGGTCTCCCGGGCACAGTCCGCGATCGACCGCTACGCCGATCCGGCGCGGCGATCGGAGCTGCGGGCACTGCTGGCCAGGGACGCTCGGACGGCAATGGAGGCCGCTGCGCCAGGCGGTGACACCCAGCTGGTCTGGGCCCGGACGTTCATCTCCGCGGCGGACAGCCCTGACGACCTGGGCCTCGTGCGGCAACTGCTCGACGGATCCGTCGAGCTGCCGGGACTGGCGATGGACACGGACTTGCGCTGGCACGCGGTGATCTGTCTGGCGAGCGGGGGGACGTTGGGCGAGGACGCGATCGTCGCGGAACTGGAGCGCGACCCCACCGACATCGGCGCCCGCCGGGCAGCGACCGCCCGTGCGGCCCGGCCCGACGCCGCGACGAAAGCTGCCACGTTCACGGCGCTGCTCGGGGACCAGGACCTCCCGCTGGCCACGCTGCGCGCGCTGGCGGCCGGCCTGTTCCAGCCCGGTCAGGACGACCTGCTGCGCGGGTACGTCGTCCGCTACCCGGACACGCTGGGCCGCGTCTGGGCCAATCACGACGGCGAGACCGCGCTGCTGCTGACCGAGGGGCTGTACCCGTCCAGCATCATCGAGGAGTCCGTGGTGGCCGCGGCGGACCGCGCCCTGGAGCGGGAGGATCTCCCGGGACCCGGCAAGCGCCTGGTGGCCGAGGCCCGGGACAGCACCCTGCGCGCCCTGCGTGCCCGCGCCGTCGACGTCGCTGCTGGTGATCAGCGGG
>WHTC01000388.1 GCA_009379795.1 Nitriliruptorales bacterium
CATGAAGGCGCGTACCTTGGCTTGCAATATCGGGAGCAGACCGGTCCGGTGCAGATCGAGGGGAGAAAGCTGAGTGGCTATGCGGCGGTGTTCAACGAGGTGAGCCATCGGACGCCGTTTGGCCCTGAGCGGATCCATCCACAGGCGTTCAGTCAGGATCCATTCGACAACGTCGTGGCGCTCTACAACCACGACAAGAATATCGTGCTTGGGAGTGTCCGATCTGGAACGCTGAAAGTCTGGACGGATCAGAAGGGGCTTCGATACGAGATCGATCCGCTACCGGAGACTCGAGCCGATGTGCGTGAGGCGATCTCCCGTCGGGATGTCTGGGGATCCTCATTCGGGTTTCTTCCCCGATTGGATCAGGTGAAATGGGAGAAAGTTCCACCGCATGGAGATATCGCGACGATCATGCGGGCGCAGGTATTGGATCTGGGGCCGGTGCTGCGACCGGCGTACAGCGGAACGACGGCGGAGGTCCGTCAATTCAATGCACGAGCGGAGGCGCTGAAGCTGCGCTACCCGCCGGGCTATCTGGAAAGGGGAGCGTAGATGAGCGAGCAACTGGCGCGACTTCGGCAGCAGCGAATGAAAGTCTGGAACGACATGATTGCGCCGCTGGCCGAAGTACAGGACCGGTCCTGGACGGCTGAGGAGCAGGGGACCTGGGACAAGGGCCATGCCGATCTGCAGAAGTACGATGAGCGGATCGAGAAGCTGGAGCTGGCGGAGCGGCGATCTGATGAGGCCGATCGGCGGATGGAGCAATACGGCGAGGGCCGGACCCAGCGGCAGGAAGAAAGCGAGCAATTGCGTGGGTTCTTCCGGCATGCGGCGAATACGCCGGACAGCATGGAGCTGAAATACTCGGCGCAGTACCGGGACACGCTGCTAACGACCGGTAGCGGTGGCAACCTGATCCCGACATTGTTCCGGGATGTGCTCCAGGAGCATCTCATTCAGACCGCGGCGATGATCGATGGTCCTCGCGGGCCAACGATGATTACCACGGCTGGCGGCGCAGATCTCCAGATTCCGAAAAGCACGGTGCATCCCACGGCAGTCATCATCGGTGAGAACGTGGCGATCACCCAATCCGATCCGACGTTCGGTCAGGTGACGCTGGGCGCATTCAAGTACGCGACGGCGGTGCAGGTATCTCGCGAGATGCTCGAGGATTCCGGTGTAGATCTCGAAGGATATCTTGCGCGGGCCATGGGCCGGGCAGTGGGCAATGCGCTCGGCGATGATCTCGTGAATGGGGCAGGCACGACAGAGCCGCGAGGTGTACTCCTCGATGCGGCTGTGGGCGTGACTGGTGTAACTGCAGGTGGATTGTTCACGGCAGAGAATCTGATTGACCTGCAGTTCAGCGTGATCCCACCCTACCGGCGGAATGCCCGGTGGATGATGGCTGACGCGACCTTGGGCGCGGTGCGCAAGATCCGTGAGGGGGCAGGAACTGGGCAATTCCTGTTTCAGCCGAGCTTGGTGTCTGGGACGCCGGGCACCCTCTTGGGAGATCCCGTCGTCATCGATCCATTCATGCCGGTGGTGGGATCGAGTGCGGAGTCCATAGCATATGGGGATTTCAGCCAGTACTACGTGCGAACGGTGGATGGCGTCGTTGTTGCGCGCAGTGATGATTTCGCATTCCTCACGGACTTGACGACGTTCAAGGTGCTGTATCGAGCGGACGGGGCGTTGATCGATCTCACAGGAGCGGTTAAGACATTCGTTGGAGCCGTCTAAGATGGACATCAAGATGCGGGTAGAAATGACTGGCCTACGCAATGGGACACCATGGCCTAAGCTCGGTGGAGTGATGAAGAATCTGCCGACTCAGGAAGCCGAACGATATATCCGGGCGGGCATTGCGGAACGCGTCTCAGTGGTAGAAAGCGCGAAGCCGAAGGATTAGCCATGGCATTGGTGAATGCCTA
>WHTC01000067.1 GCA_009379795.1 Nitriliruptorales bacterium
CCGAGAGGGTTGACAGAACGGCCAACGGGCGGCAATCTTTTGGTCCAACGACGTGAGGCGCCGCGGAGGTTGAGTGCCGGCAAGCATTGCCACACGCCTCAAATTGAGGGCAGTGTAGCGAGAGGCTACACTGCCTTTCCGTGTTGTCTGGCCACCCCTGGGCGGTCCTGATCTCAGTCCTCTTTCCCCGCGGTCCCGGAGTCTGCGCGCTTCGGTCGGATCGCCACCTGCATCACCGGCTGCGACCCCATAGAGGAGTTCACCCTTGTCGACGTCTCATTTGAGCGACGGCACCTCGCCGCGCGCCCAGCGCCTCTCCTTCGCCAAGATCAAGGAACCGATGCCGGTCGAGGACCTTGACCTGGTGGCCATCCAGCGGGGCTCCTTCCGGTGGCTGCGCGATCAGGGGCTGCGGGAGGTCTTCGAAGAGATCTCACCGATCGAAGACTTCACCGGCCAGATGGCGCTGTCCTTCTCGGAGCATCGCTTCGAGGATCCCAAGCACTCCCAGGAGGAGTGCAAAGAGAAGGACATGACCTACGCGGCTCCACTGTTCGTGACCGCGGAGTTCGTGAACCGCACGACCGGTGAGATCAAGTCCCAGACCGTCTTCATGGGGGACTTCCCGATGATGACGGAGGGGGGGACCTTCATCATCAACGGCACCGAGCGGGTGGTCGTCAGCCAGCTCGTGCGTTCGCCGGGCGTGTACTTCGATGCGGGCGTCGACAAGACGACCGCGCGCGACGTCTACGGCTGCAAGATCATTCCCTCGCGCGGCGCCTGGCTCGAGTTCGAGGTCGACAAGCGGGGGTTCGTCGGCGTGCGCGTCGACCGCAAGCGCCGCCAGCACCTCACCGTCCTGTACCGCGCACTGAAGGGGATCGTGTTCGACCCGCAGGCCCGCGAGTACGTGCTGGCCGACCGCGAGGTGCTGGACACACCGGTTCCCCGCGAGGAGGTGCTGGCCTTTTTCGACTCCTCGCCGACGGTCGACCAGACCCTGGAGAAGGACGCGCTCGAGACTCCGGCTGATGCCCTCATGGACATCTACCGCAAGCTGCGTCCGGGCGAGCCGCCGACACCGGAGAGCGCCGGCGGGCTGCTGATCAACCTGTTCTTCAACGGCAAGCGCTACGACCTGGCCAAGGTCGGTCGATACAAGGTCAACAAGAAGATCGGCGAGGAGCTGGTCCGCCTTGGCCTGCGTACGCCCGACGAGGCCCAACCCCTGCAGAACGACGCCCCCCCGCAGCGGCTCGTCAAGGCCGCCGCGGGGGCCGGAAAGCACGCGGAGATCGCCTTCGGGGACACCGAGCCCCACGCTCCGGGATTCAGCCCGATTCTCACCAAGGAGGACGTGCTGGCGACGATGTCCTACCTGGTGAAGCTGGCTGAGTCCGAGGACGCCGAATTCGACACCGACGACATCGACCACTTCGGCAACCGGCGGGTGCGCAGCGTCGGCGAACTCATCCAGAACCAGGTCCGTATCGGCCTGTCGCGGATGGAGCGCGTCGTGCGAGAGCGCATGACCACCCAGGACGTCGAGGCGATCACCCCGCAGACCCTCATCAACATCCGCCCCGTGGTGGCGGCGATCAAGGAGTTCTTCGGGGCCAGCCAGCTGTCGCAGTTCATGGACCAGACCAACCCGCTGTCGGGCCTGACCCACAAGCGCCGCCTGTCGGCGCTGGGGCCGGGAGGCCTGTCGCGCGAGCGCGCCGGCTTCGAGGTCCGCGACGTGCACCCGTCGCACTACGGGCGCATGTGCCCCATCGAGACGCCTGAGGGTCCGAACATCGGACTCATGGGCTCGCTGGCAGCGTACGCACGGATCAACGAGTTCGGGTTCGTGGAGAGCCCCTACCGCAAGGTCGTCAAGGGCCGCGTCACCGACCGGATCGACTATCTGACCGCCGACGAGGAGGACCGTCAGGTCATCGCCCAGGCGAACGCGCCGCTGGACGACAAGGGGCGCTTCGTCAACGAGTTCGTCCTGTGCCGTGCCCGCAACGGGGAGGTCCGTGAGGTCCCCCCGGCCGAGGTGCATTACATGGACGTCTCACCGCGGCAGATCGTGTCCGTGGCGGCGGCGATGATCCCGTTCCTGGAGCACGACGACGCCAACCGGGCCCTCATGGGCACCAACATGCAGCGCCAGAGCGTGCCGCTGCTGCGCTCCGATGCGCCGTACGTCGGTACGGGGCTGGAGGGCAAGGCGGCCCGGGATGCCGGCGATGTGATCGCTGCTGACAACGACGGCATCGTCGTGGAGGTCGCTGCTGACCGCATCGTCATCAAGACGAACGACAACAAGCTGGAGAAGCACTTCCTCCACAAGTTCGAGCGCACCAACCAGGGCACTTGCTACAACCAGCGTCCCATCGTCGACGAGGGCGACGAGGTGGCCGCCGGCCAGGTGGTGGCCGACGGCCCCTGCACCGACGCCGGCGAGATGGCGCTCGGGCAGAACCTCCTGGTCGCATTCATGTCCTGGGAGGGCTTCAACTACGAGGACGCGATCATCATCTCCGAGCGCCTCGTCAAGGAGGACGTGCTCACCTCGATCCACATCGAGGAGCACGAGGTCGACGCCCGCGACACCAAACTCGGCGCCGAGGAGATCACCCGGGACATTCCCAACGTCAGCGAGGAGGTCCTGGCCAACCTCGACGAGCGGGGCATCATCCGCATCGGCGCTGAGGTCAACCCCGGCGACGTCCTGGTCGGCAAGGTCACCCCCAAGGGGGAGACGGAGCTGACCCCGGAGGAGCGGCTGCTGCGCGCAATCTTCGGCGAGAAGGCCAGGGAGGTGCGCGACACCTCCCTGAAGGTTCCCCACGGGGAGGTTGGCCGCGTCATCGGCGTGCGCACGTTCTCACGTGACGAGGGCGACGAGATGCCGCCCGGCGTCAACGAGTTGGTGCGCGTGTACGTTGCCCAGAAGCGCAAGATCTCCGACGGCGACAAGCTCGCCGGCCGGCACGGCAACAAGGGCGTGATCGCCAAGATCCTGCCCGAGGAGGACCTGCCGTTCCTCAAGGACGGCACGCCGGTCGACATCGTGCTCAGCCCGCTCGGCGTGCCGAGCCGCATGAACGTCGGTCAGGTCCTTGAGACCCACCTCGGTTGGGTGGCGGCCAACGGGTGGTCCTACGACGAGCGGCCGGAGTGGTTCGACAAGCTCGGCTGGGGTGAAGAGCGGATGGAGGACCCTGGCGGCAGCCTCGCCACACCGGTTTTCGACGGCTGCCGTGAGGACGAGCTCACCAGCCTGCTCCACAACACCCGCCCCAACCGCGACGGCATGAAGCTCATCGACGGCTCGGGCAAGGCGACGGTGTTCGACGGCCGCTCCGGCGAGCCCATCGACCAGCCGATCACGGTTGGCTACATGTACATCCTGAAGCTGCTGCACCTCGTGGACGACAAGATCCACGCCCGCTCTACAGGGCCGTACTCGATGATCACCCAGCAGCCGCTGGGCGGGAAGGCGCAGTTCGGTGGGCAGCGCTTCGGCGAGATGGAGGTATGGGCGCTGGAAGCGTACGGCGCCGCTCACGCCCTGCAGGAGTTGCTGACCGTCAAGTCCGACGACGTCCTGGGCCGCGTGAAGGTCTACGAGGCGATCGTCAAGGGTGAGAACATCCCCGAGCCCGGCATCCCGGAGAGCTTCAAGGTGCTGGTCAAGGAGATGCAGTCGCTGTGCCTGAACGTCGAGGTGCTTTCCGCGGAGGGCCAGGAGATCCAGTTCCGCGAGGCCGACGAGGATGCGTTCCGCGCGGCCGAGGAGTTGGGGATCGACCTGTCGCGGCCGGAACGCTACGGGGATGAATTCGGGATCGGCGGTTGATCGGGTGGTTCAGGGTTCCGGGATGCCGCCCACCGCCCCGGGGCGGGAAGGGCCTTTTAGCCCGCTCCGCAGCGGGCGGCATCCCTCCACCCTTCCGGCTCCGGTCCCGCCACGCACCCACCGCCTCGATAGGTCGAGGTAAGAGGAGCAAGAAGTGCTGGATGTGAACAACTTCGACGGGCTTCGTATCGGGCTGGCTACGCAGGACCAGATCCGGGCATGGTCGAACGGTGAGGTCAAGAAGCCTGAGACCATCAACTACCGGACGCTGAAGCCGGAGAAGGACGGCTTGTTCTGCGAGAAGATCTTCGGTCCCACCCGGGACTGGGAGTGCTACTGCGGCAAGTACAAGCGCGTGCGCTTCAAGGGCATCATCTGTGAGCGTTGTGGCGTGGAGGTCACCCGCTCCAAGGTGCGCCGCGAGCGTATGGGTCACATCGAACTGGCGGCGCCCGTCACCCACATCTGGTATTTCAAGGGCGTCCCATCCCGGCTGGGCTACCTGCTCGACCTTGCTCCGAAGGACCTGGAGAAGGTCATCTACTTCGCCGCCTACGTCATCACCTCGGTCGACAGCGAGGCGCGGCACGAGCAGCTTTCGACGCTCGAAAGCGAAGTCTTCGCCGAGAAGCGCAAGATCGAACACGAGCTGGAGGTGGAACGCGATCAACTGCTGAGCGAGCTGGAGGCCGATCTGGCCGAACTCGAGGAGCAGAAGGCCAAGGCCGAGGCCGTCCGCAAGAAGCGGCGCGACATCGAGAAGCAGATCAAGCAGGTGACCAACTCCGCCCAGGCTCGCGTCGCGCGCCTGGAGGAGGTCATGGACACCTTCAAGGCACTCGAGCCCAAGATGCTCGTGACCGACGAACTGCTCTACCGCGAACTGCGGGACCGCTTCGGTGAGTTCTTCACGGGTGGCATGGGCGCCGAGGCCATCCGTGACCTGCTGCAGGCCATCGACTTCGAGTCTGAAGGCCACACCCTCCGCGGCATCTTGCAGGACGAGGCCGAGAAGCTGCGCTCAGGCGCGCGCAAGGCGCGTTCCCAGAAGGCAACTCGTGCGGTCAAGCGGTTGAAGGTCGTCGAGGCCTTCCGTTCGACCGGCAACGACCCCACCGCCATGGTCCTCAAGGCGATCCCGGTCATCCCGCCCGATCTGCGCCCGATGGTCCAGCTCGATGGTGGCCGCTTCGCCACCAGTGATCTGAACGACCTGTACCGCCGCGTCATCAACCGGAACAACCGGTTGAAGCGCCTGCTCGATCTCGGCGCCCCTGAGATCATCGTGAACAACGAGAAGCGGATGCTGCAGGAGGCGGTGGACGCGTTGTTCGACAACGGCCGTCGGGGACGCCCCGTCACCGGCCCGGGCAACCGCCCGCTGAAGTCGTTGTCGGACATGCTCAAGGGCAAACAGGGCCGGTTCCGCCAGAACCTGCTCGGCAAGCGCGTCGACTACTCCGGCCGTTCCGTGATCGTGGTCGGTCCGGACCTCAAGCTGCACCAATGCGGTCTGCCCAAGCAGATGGCGCTGGAGCTTTTCAAGCCGTTCGTCATGAAGCGGCTGGTCGACCTGAACTACGCGCAGAACATCAAGAGCGCCAAGCGCATGGTCGAGCGCGCCCGTCCCCAGGTATGGGACGTGCTCGAGGAGGTCATCCGCGACCACCCTGTGCTGCTCAACCGCGCACCAACCCTGCACCGGCTGGGCATCCAGGCGTTCGAGCCCAAGCTGGTCGAGGGCAAGGCCATCCAGATCCACCCCCTGGTCTGCGCAGCGTTCAACGCCGACTTCGACGGCGACCAGATGGCCGTGCACCTGCCGCTGTCCAGCGAGGCCCAGGCCGAGGCCCGGGTGCTCATGCTGAGCTCCAACAACATCCTGTCCCCGGCCAATGGCCGGCCGATCGCCACACCGTCGCAGGACATGGTACTGGGCGCCTATTACCTGACGTTCGCCAAGGGGGCGGACCGTACGGGAAAGAACCCCGCTGAGGAGGTGCTCGCCGCCGCGCGGAATGGCGGTGGGGGTCTGCCATCGTTCTCCGGTCCAGCCGAGCTGATCATGGCCCTGGACAACAGGGACGTGGAACTGCAGCAGTGGGTGCTGGTGCGGCTGCGCGACCGTGCCGTCAACGTCGACGACGTCGTGGGTGAGATCGACGACAACGAGGAGGTCCACGAGGGACTGGTGACCTCGTCCCGGGGCGTCCGGCTCATCACCACCCCGGGACGGGTGCTGTTCAACGAGATCCTGCCGCCGCAGTTGCCCTTCGTGAACGAACTGGTCAGCAAGAAGGGGCTCGCCAACCTCGTCAACCGCTGCGCGGATGACTTCTCGCGCGCGCTGACCGCGCAGGTGCTCGACGACATGAAGGACATCGGGTTCCGCTACGCCACGCGCGCGGGGGTGACCGTGTCTATCGGCGATGTGAGCGCACCAGCGGCGAAGGCGAAGATCCTGGCCGAGCACGATGAGCGCGCTCAGGGCATCGAGCGTCAGTTCCGCAAGGGCGTCATCACCGACGACGAACGTCGTCAGGAACTCATTGAGGTGTGGACGGAAGCCACAAGCCGGGTGGCCACCGCAATGGAAGAGAATTTCGACATTCTCAACCCCATCTTCATGATGGCGAACTCCGGCGCTCGCGGGAACATGACCCAGATCCGCCAGATTGCTGGTATGCGCGGTCTGGTGGCGAATCCCCGCGGGCAGATCATCGAGCGGCCGATCAAGTCGAACTTCCGTGAGGGCCTGTCGGTTCTGGAGTATTTCATCTCAACGCATGGTGCTCGCAAGGGACTGGCGGACACCGCTCTGCGGACCGCCGACTCGGGGTACCTCACTCGACGTTTGGTCGATATCGCTCAGGACCTGATTGTCCGCGAGGAGGACTGCGGTGGCGAGCGTGGGCTTCCCGTCACCGTTGGCGACCGTGATTCGCAAACCCTGTTCGGTCGTGTGCTGTCTGATGACGTCTACTGGCCAGGTACACGGGATGTCCTTCTGAGCAGGGGGGCGCCCGTCACCGATGGCGAGATCCGTCTCCTTCGCGCCGTCATGGTTCGGGGTGAGGACCCCGTCACCGGGGAGCCGCTGGAGACTCAGCCCACAGCCAGGGATCGACAGGTCAAGGTCCGTACCGTGCTGAACTGTGAGGCACGGCATGGGGTGTGTGCCGCCTGCTATGGGCGGGCGCTGGCCGAGGGACAGGAGGTGCAGATCGGTGAGGCGGTCGGCATTGTCGCCGCACAGTCCATTGGGGAGCCCGGCACGCAGCTGACGATGCAGACGTTCCACACTGGCGGTGTCGCCGGCGCCGACATCACCCACGGTCTACCGCGTGTGGTGGAGCTGTTCGAGGCCCGCAGCCCGAAGGGGAAGGCGGAGATCGCCCACCTTTCGGGGATCGTGTCGCTGGACGACAGCGACAAGGGCATCGTGGTCACGATCGACGGAGGTGGCGAGGACAAGACCGTCTCCGTCACGATCCCGCGCCGGTCGCGGCTCCGGGTCGAGAACGGCCAGAAGGTGCGTGTCGGTGACCAGCTCACCGACGGGTCGATCGACCCCCATGAGATGCTGGAGGTCCTCGGCGCCCGCGAGACCCAGCGATTGCTGGTCCGTGAGGTCCAGGAGGTCTACCGCTCGCAGGGTGTGCAGATCCACGACAAGCACATCGAGTTGATCGTCCGCCAGATGCTGCGACGGGTCACGATCATCGAGCCAGGGGACACCGTGTTCCTTCCCGGTGAGCTGGTGGACCGTATCCGCTTCACGGAGGAGAACCGGCGGGTCGTCGACGAGGGCGGCGAGCCGGCCAACGGCCGCCAGATCCTCATGGGGATCACCAAGGCTTCCCTGGCGACGGAGTCGTGGCTGTCTGCGGCGTCGTTCCAGGAGACGACCCGGGTGCTCACCGAGGCGGCCATCGAGGGCAAGCACGACAGTCTGCTCGGCCTGAAGGAGAACGTGATCATCGGCAAGCTCATCCCTGCCGGGACAGGGATGCAGCGCTACCGCGAGGTCCGGCCTCTGCCGACCGAGGTGCCAGAGCCGTATGTCACTCCCGACCTGCTCGACTCCTTCAACAGCCCCGACTACGACTACGAAGAGGACGAGGGCTGGTCCATGGGCGGCGACGGCGCCAGCTACTGACCCCGGACCATCGCAAACTCAGGAGGCCGGGCCCCCGATCGGGCCCGGCCTCCGCACGGGACGCCGCGCCTGATGACGAGGACGGGTACGGGTACGCTCCCGGAGATGGACCCGAGAGAGGCGCTGGCGCGACTGCGCGCTGCAGCAGAGGACGGACGACTTGAACCGCTGTGCCGACGGCACGGCATCCGCTTGCTCGGCGCGTTCGGCAGCGCGACTGATCCTGCGTGGCCGGGACCACGGGACCTTGACATCGCGGTCGAGTTCGAGCGCGGCGCGAATGGCGACATCATCGCCCTCATGAACGATCTCATGGCGCTGACGCGCTTCGACCGGATCGACCTGCTGGATCTTGGCCGTGCCAGTGCGAACCCAGTCGCACGCACCTCCGCTCTGGTGGGTGGCGTTCCCCTCTACGAGTCTGAGTCCGGCACCTACGCTCGCGCCCAGATCCACGCGATCATGCAGCGCATGGATACGGCATGGCTGCGGCGCCTGGAGCTGGAGTTACTCGCGTCGTGACTCCCCGCCAGTTCGACCCTGATGTCGTGCAGTCACGACTGCGCCATATGCGGAAACTGCTGGATGACCTCGAGAGCTTCGGGCCCGTCGATTTTGAGGCGCTCGAAACCGACAGCAAGCTCCGGTACGCCGTTGAACGGATCTTGACACAACTCGTGGAGGTCGCCGTGGGTATCAACGCGCACATCGGGGCAACGCTGATCGGCAGCGTCCAGCCCGGCTACACCGACTCTTTCAATTTGCCGGTCGAAGCCGGGGCGTTGACAAAGGAAGCGGCCGAGAGGGTGAGACCGTCAGCCGGCGCGCGTAACGTGCTCGTTCACGAGTACCTCACTGTTGACTACGCAAAGGTGGCGATCGCGGCGTCACGCGCGCCCGAGGACTACGGCCGTTACATCCAGGAGATCGCGGATTTCCTCCTGCGCCGCGAGGGTGGCTGAGCCCTCCGCAGCGGCTTACCGCGGGCTTCGTTGGTTGTCGCGTTCGGGAAGGTTGATGGTCAGGCCAAGCTCGTGGAGTTGGCCGGCTTCGACCTGCGAGGGGGCCGCGGTCATCGGGTCGCCGCCGGTCTGGGTCTTGGGAAAGGCGATGACGTCCCGGAGGGAGCGGCTGCCGGTCATCAGCATCACGATGCGGTCCAGACCCGGGGCAATGCCGCCGTGCGGCGGGGCGCCGTACGACAGGCCGCGCAGCAGAAAGCCGAAGCGCTCCTTGGCCTCCTGCTCACGGATCCCAAGCAGGTCGAACACCTGGGTCTGCAGCGCAGGGTCGTGGATACGAATGGACCCGGTCGCAAGCTCCGTGCCGTTGAGGACGATGTCGAACGCCCGCGCCGTCACCCGCCCCGGGTCGGCGGCCAGGTCGTCGACGAACTGCTCGCTGGGCATGGTGAAGGGGTGGTGCATCGCCGTCCAGCGACCCTCCTCCTCGCTCCACTCGAACATCGGCGGCTCGACGATCCACAGGAAGTCCCACTGCCCTTCGGAGACGAGGTCACATCGCCGGGCGAGCTCCAGTCGCACGGCGCCGAGCAACTCCTGCGCCTGGCGCAGTGGCCCGGCAGCCAGGAAGACGGCGTCTCCCGGCTCGGCCCCGGTCTCGGTCCGCAGCCCGTCGATCTCTTCGGGCGCCATGCGCTTGGCCAGCGGGGAGCGCAGCTCGCCACCCTTCTCGAACACCCCCCACGCCAGTCCCCTGGCGCCTCGCCGCCGGGCGAACTCGACCATCTCGTCGAGCTCTCGCCGGGTCAAGCCTCCGCCGCGGGGCAGGCGGACCGCCAGTACCGCACCGCCGGCGTCCAGCGCGCCACGGAAGATCGCCACGTCGCTGCCGGCGAATACCTTGCCGATGTCGGCGAGTTCCAGACCGAAGCGCCTGTCCGGCTTGTCGCTGCCGTAGCGGCGCATCGCCTCCTCGAAGGTGAGGCGGGGGAAGGGGGTGGGCAGTCTCTCGCCCAGCACCTCCTCCCACAGGGTGGCGAACAGATCCTCCAGGAGTTCGTAGATGTCCTCCTCGGTGACGAAGCTCGCCTCGAGGTCCAGTTGCGTGAACTCCGGCTGGCGGTCGGCGCGCAGATCCTCGTCACGGAAGCAGCGGGCGATCTGGTAGTAGCGCTCGATCCCACCGACCATCAGCAACTGCTTGAAAAGCTGCGGCGACTGCGGCAGCGCGTAGAAGCTGCCTGGTTGGAGGCGGGCCGGGACCAGGAAGTCCCGCGCGCCCTCAGGCGTGGACTTGGTCAGGATCGGCGTCTCCACGTCGATGAAGCCGTTGGCCTCCATCACCCGGCGCATCACGCTCACGATCTGGGCGCGGACCTTCAGCGCCTGCGCGACTCGCGGCCGGCGCAGGTCCACATAGCGGTGGGTGAGGCGCAGGACCTCGTCCGCCTCAGCGTCGTCGTCAAGAGGGAACGGCGGCGTCACGGACCCGGAGAGCACCTCCACCCGCTGTGCGGTGACCTCGATCTCTCCGGTCGGCAGGTCGGCGTTGACCTTGTCCGCCGGCCGCAGCCGGACCGTTCCGCGCACGCCCACGACGAACTCGCTGCGCAGCGTGTGCGCGACGTCCAGGGCCGGACCAGCGGACGGCTCGATCACCACCTGGACGACGCCCGAGCGGTCACGAAGGTCCAGGAAGACCACCCCGCCGTGATCCCGCCGGCGCGCGACCCAACCCGCGAGGCTCACGGTCTGGTCGGCATGCTCGGGACGAAGGACGCCCGCTCCGTGGCTGCGGAGCGATCCGAAGGGTCTCACGCGCTATCCTTGCGATTGGGCGGTCGGATTGGAACCCGCAGCACTCTAGGCACGCTCGCGGGCCCCTTCCATTCTGAAGTCATGGCTGACCGGCTTCCGTGCCAGGTTGACACCCCCGCAGTGCCCACCTAGCATGGCCGAAGACGCGCCCGGGAGTGCCCGGGCGCCGTCATTTGCTGATTTTGACTCGGCGCAACTGGGACGTGCGGTCCCGGTGCAGCGCTCTGGCGTACGGACGCCGTCCGCTGTCGCCGAAACTCGCGCACGATGCTCGCACCAGAGCGGACGTCGAGCGTCACCAACCCCGCACCAGCGAAACGCCCGACCCCGTGGGTCGGTCACGGCCGGGAATGCCCGGTCGGACAGTCCTCATCGAACGAGCACAGGAACAAGGCGCATGCCCACGATCCAGCAGCTGGTCCGAAAGGGCCGCCAGGACAAGGCCACGAAGGCGAAGACGCCGGCACTGAAGGGTTCGCCGCAGCGTCGCGGTGTCTGTACGCGCGTCTATACGACCACGCCCAAGAAGCCGAACTCTGCGCTGCGCAAGGTCTGCCGTGTCCGCTTGTCGTCGCAGATTGAGGTCACTGCCTACATCCCCGGCGAGGGCCACAACCTGCAGGAGCACTCGATCGTGCTCGTTCGCGGTGGCCGGGTGAAGGATCTTCCCGGTGTCCGCTACAAGGTGATCCGGTCCGCGTTGGACGCCTCCGGCGTCCGCGACCGCAAGCAGGCGCGCTCGAAGTACGGCGCGAAGAAGGAGGGCTGAGGTCATGCCACGTAAAGGCCCCGCCCCGAAGCGAACGCTGACCGCAGACCCGATCCACTCCAGTGTGCTGGTCACTCAGTTGATCAACAAGATCATGCTGAAAGGCAAGCGTTCCACTGCCGTACGGATCGTATACGACGCGTTCGAGATCATGCGGCAGCGGACCGGTGCCGACCCCGTGCAGACCTACAAGCGCGCCCTGGACAACGTGAAGCCCGCACTGGAAGTCAAGTCGCGCCGCGTCGGCGGCGCCACCTACCAGGTGCCGATCGAGGTGCGCCAGGGCCGGGGAACCACCCTCGCCCTGCGCTGGATCAGCGCCTATTCGCGAGACCGCCGAGAGCACACGATGGCGGAGCGTCTCGCCGGCGAGTTGCTGGACGCGAGTAACAACACGGGTGCCGCGGTGAAGCGCCGCGAGGACACCCACAAGATGGCTGAGGCCAACAAGGCCTTCGCCCATTACCGCTGGTAGCGAAATACCAGAACGAGAAACTGCAGAGGTTTCTACAGATGCCAAAGCGCGACCATCCACTGGGCATGGTCCGAAACATCGGGATCATGGCCCATATCGACGCGGGTAAGACCACGACAACCGAGCGAATTCTCTACTACACCGGGCGCAACTACAAGATCGGTGAGGTGCACGAGGGCTCCGCCACCATGGACTGGATGGTCCAGGAGCAGGAGCGTGGGATCACCATCACCTCCGCCGCGACCACCACGCGGTGGAAGGACCACGTGATCAACATCATCGACACACCCGGCCATGTGGACTTCACCGTCGAGGTCGAGCGGTCGCTGCGCATCCTGGACGGAGCGGTCGCGGTTTTCGACGCCGTGTCCGGCGTCGAGCCGCAGTCGGAGACGGTCTGGCGCCAGGCAGACAAGTACGGCGTCCCTCGCATCTGCTTCATCAACAAGATGGACCGCACGGGCGCGGACTTCTTTGCGTCGTTCGACTCCATCCGTGGGCGTCTGGGTGCCAACCCGGTCGCCATTCAGTTGCCGGTCGGTGCTGAGGGCAACTTCGTCGGGGTCGTCGACCTGGTCGAGATGAAGGCGCGGGTCTGGGAGCGCGGCGGCGACGACTTCGGCGCGACCTGGAACGACGTGGAGATCCCCGAGGACCTGGTCGACCAGGCCAAGGACTACCGCGGGCGGCTTCTGGAGGCCGTCGCCGAGAGCGACGAGGCCCTCCTTGAGAAGTTCATCGGCGAGGAGGAGTTCACCTTCGACGAGATCAGGCACGGGATCCGCAGGGGGACCGTGGCGGGCAAGCTGACTCCGGTGCTGTGCGGCAGCGCGTTCAAGAACAAGGGCGTCCAGTTGCTGCTCGACGCGATCGTGTCGTACCTGCCCTCCCCGCGGGAGATCCATCCTGTTCAGGGCGTCGAGGTCGGTACCGGTGCGATCGTGCAGCGCAAGGCTGATGAGTCGGAGCCCTTCAGTGCGCTGGCCTTCAAGATCCAGACCGACCCCTATGTCGGCAAACTCACCTATTTCCGCGTCTACTCGGGCCAGGTCGACCAGGGCGCCTCGGTCGTCAACTCGACCAAGAGCCGCAAGGAGCGCTTCGGGCGCATCCTGCAGATGCACGCCAATCACCGGGAGGAGCGACCCGCCGCCTTCACCGGAGACATCGCGGCCGCCGTGGGCCTGAAGCACACAGCGACCGGCGACACGCTGTGCGACGCGAACGCCCAGGTCCTGCTGGAGACGATGGACTTCCCTGAGCCCGTCATCTCCATCGCGATCGAGCCGAAGACCAAGGCCGACCAGCAGAAGATGGGCACGGCGCTGCAGAAGCTCGCCGAAGAGGACCCTACGTTCCGCGTCCACACCGACGAGGAGACCGGCCAGACGATCATCGGCGGCCAGGGGGAACTCCACCTCGAGGTCATCGTCGATCGCCTGCTGCGCGAGTTCAGGGTCGATGCCAACGTCGGCAAGCCGCAGGTCGCCTACCGCGAGACCATCAAGCGCCCGGTCATCGATCACCTGTTGCGCTTCAAGCGTCAGACGGGTGGCTCGGGCCAGTTCGCTGAGATCGAGTTGACTCTCGAACCGACGGGGCAACTCGCGGCCGAGCCACGCCAGGTCCTCGATGACGAGGGCAGGCCGACCGGTGAGGTCGGCGGCTACGAGTTCGTCAACGACGTCAGGGGCGGCGCGATCCCCAAGGAGTTCATCCCGTCGGTGGACGCCGGGATCCGGGAGGCCATGGAAGGTGGCGTTCTGGCCGGGTATCCCCTGGTCGACATCCGGGCGACTCTGACGGATGGCAGCTACCACGACGTTGACTCGTCGGAGATGTCGTTCAAGATCGCGGGGTCGATGGGCCTCAAGGAGGCGACGCGCAAGGCCGGCGTCACGCTCCTCGAGCCGATCTTCGAGGTCGAGGTCGTCACCCCGGAGGACTACATGGGTGACGTCATCGGTGACCTGACTTCCCGCCGGGGTCGCATCGGGGCGATGAACACGCGTGGCAACTCGCAGGTCATCCAGGCCCAGGTGCCTCTGGCAGAGATGTTCGGGTACGCCACGGACCTGCGTTCCAAGACGCAGGGCCGGGCGACGTACACGATGCAATTCTCCGGTTACGAAGAAGTGCCCAGCGCACTGGCGGAAGAGATCATCAGGAAGGTCCGCGGCGAGTAGCGGGTCCCGGAGTCACGTTTCACCTCCAAGTACAGCATTGGGAGAAGTAGCAATGGCCAAGAGCAAGTTCGAGCGGACCAAGCCGCATCTGAACATCGGGACCATCGGTCATATCGACCATGGGAAGACGACGTTGACTGCGGCGATCACCAACGTGCTGCACAAGCAGAACCCGGATGTGGCGTTCACTCCCTTCGACCAGATCGA
>WHTC01000297.1 GCA_009379795.1 Nitriliruptorales bacterium
GCCGTCGATCCCCACGAGACGGTCCGATACGGTGAACCATGACATCCTCCTGTGCGGTTCTGGGACACCAAGCCCGACAACCGCACCAGGGGGATGTCGCTATGGCAACCGCCTACAGGCTCTTACTAGGAAAAGGGAGTCAGTCGGGCAGCGTCAGCGCGCCAGACTGCCGGCCGGCCGGGGGCATGTCCGCCGTCTGCAGCCTGGCGCCCTTCCACCAGGTGACGCGCTCGGCCTGCAGGGCGGGTGCGCTGGTCAGCCTCCCGTGCACGGCCAAGCCCACCCCGTCACCGGGCCCGCCGCTGACGTCGAGTGCCGCCGTGGCGGTGGCCCCGGCGGGCAGACGTGAGCCAGGCGCAAGAGCCAGCGCGAACCCGTTCCCCCAGATCGCCGGAGCGATCACCAACCGGTCGCCCTCTTCAGCGGCGACCAGGACCTGGCGCCGCCCAGCGATCACCCTGCGGACGTCCGCGGGCGCCACCGGCGGCAGCGGGGGCGCGATGCCGGGCTGTGCCGGAAGCCGCAACACTTCGTGCGCATCGTCGACGATCACCCGCACCACCACCCGGTTCTGCGGGATCAGCCGACCGGGAACGCGTGGCGCCGCAGCTTGAGCCCGGCGCACGAGCGAAGCGGCGTTGCGCGCCGCGAGCGCCGTCATCGCCAGCGCGATCGGCGGCGCGTGGAAGGTCAGGCCAAGCGGGTCGCCGAGCGAGAAGACCCGAGCGCGGCCCGCCGCCAGCGCGCCCACCCGCCCGGCATCGTCAGCCCCGCCGTCGGCAGGCGGCACGTACAGCGCGCAACGGGGATCACGTGACAGGGCCGCGGTGCGGTCGCTGTCGGCGGCGGTGGTCATCCAGGCCGCTCGGCCGTCGAACCAGTAGGTCGCCGGCGCCACGATCGGCGCCCGCGCCTGCGGACCTTCACCGGGGTGAGCGCGCATGACCAGCAGACCCCGGTCGCCGCGGTCCAGTACGTGTCCCGCTTCTGGGCCCACCCGGTCCGTCCCTCCGTCCGCTCGCGTTAGCCAACGGCTCCTGCGCCGCCGGGACCCCACGCTACCCATGGAGGGTCGCACAGCGAGCGCGTAGCCTGCGCAGCGGGGTCGCCAGGTCAAGGCCAAGTCGGAGGTCGCCGTGCAGGGTCTCATGCAAGACGTGCCACTGACACTGCAGATGCTGCTGGAGCGCGCCGACGCGTTGTACCCGTCCAAGACGATCGCCACGAAACGCGAGGACGGCGTCCACCGCCAGACCTACGCCCAGACCGTGGACCGGGTCGCCCGCCTCGCCGCGGCGCTGCAGGCCGCCGGCGTCAAACCGGGTGACCGCGTAGCCACCTTCGGCTGGAATTCCTCACGCCACCTCGAGCTGTACCTGGCGGTGCCCTGCATGGGCGCCGTCCTGCACACGCTGAACATCCGGCTGCATCCCACCCAGATCGCCTACATCGCCAACCACGCCGAAGACCAGACGGTGTTCGTCGACGCCTCCGTGGCGGCGTTGTGGCAGCAGGTGCGGGGGCTGAACACGGTGCGCCGGGTAGTAGTCATGGACGACCTCACCCCCGAGGGCCGTCCCGGGATGAGTGCCGAGTCGGCGATTCCGGGCGCCGATGACTACGAGGCGTTCCTGGAGACTGGCGGCACGGCGTTCCGCTGGCCCAAGCTCGACGAGAACCAGGCCGCGGCGATGTGCTACACCTCTGGCACGACGGGCCATCCCAAGGGGGTGGTCTACGCCCACCGCTCGTCGCTCCTGCACTCGATGGGCGTGCTGTTCGCCGACACTCTTGCGCTCTCCGAGCGCGACACCGCCCTGGTGATCGTCCCGCAGTTCCACGCCAACGCCTGGGGAATGCCGTACGCGGCGGTCCTCACCGGCGCGGACCTCGTGCTGCCATCGCGCTTCACAGACCCGGCCAGCATTGCGAGCGTGGTCGCCTCCGAACAGGTGACGATGTCCGCCGCGGTGCCCACGATCTGGTTCGGCGTCCTCCAGGCCATCCGCGGGGGCGAGATCGATCCCGCGGCGCTGGCGAGCCTCGAGCGCATCGTGGTCGGCGGGTCAGCGGTGCCCGAGGCGCTGATGCGTGGCTACGACGAGTTGGGCATCCGCATTCTCCACGCGTGGGGTATGACCGAGACCTCGCCGTTGGGCACGGTCGCACGGGTGAAGACGACGGTGCCCGAGGAGCAGGCGCTGCGTATCCGGCTGACACAGGGGCTGCCGACGCCGACGCTGCGCGTGCGGATCGTCACCGAGGACGGCTCCGTCGCGCCCTGGGACGGCAAGACCATGGGCGAGTTGCAGATCTCGGGCCCCTGGATCGCCGACGCGTACTACGAACCGGAGGCACCGGACCAGCGCGGCGGGCACGACCGCTTCGCCGACGACGACGGGACGCGCTGGCTGAAGACCGGTGACGTGGCGGTGATCGACCACGAGGGCTACGTGCAGTTGGTCGACCGCACGAAGGACCTGGTCAAGTCCGGCGGCGAGTGGATCTCGACCCTCGAGTTGGAGAACCTGCTGGCCGCTCACGCAGGTGTGGTCGAAGCCGCCGTCATCGCGGTGCCCCATCCCAAGTGGGACGAGCGCCCGCTCGCGTGCGTGGTCAGCCGAGATCCGGACCTCACCTCAGGTCAGTTGTGCGCCTACCTGGCCGAGCATCTCGCGAAGTGGCAGGTCCCCGACGATGTGGTGTTCATCGACGAGGTACCCAAGACCAGCGTCGGCAAATTCGACAAGAAGGCGCTGCGCGAACGGTACCGCGAGTACCGCCTGCCGGATACCTGAGATGAGCGTCAGCCCGCCGTCGCGCGCCCGCTCCACACTGAGGATCCTGCCCCGGCCCGGAGGCCGGCCTGGCGGGCGCGACGGGCGCGTCTGACCGCCGCCCGCTCGCCCTGGATCACGGCCCCGCGCACCTGGGCAAGGCCGTGATGCAGCCGGCGCAGTTCCCGCAATACCGCCGGGCGCGACCGCGCCTGGTCACACGCCTCCCCCAACGCAGCGAGCGC
>WHTC01000017.1 GCA_009379795.1 Nitriliruptorales bacterium
AGGAAATGAGGGGAGCATCATCTTCGCCGCGCCGTGCGTCTCTATATGAAAGAAGCACTGAGGCGCCGCCTTGCAATGTGCCGGGAGCGCCCCGGCTCGGCGAACAGCCGTGGATCTCTGACAGATCGGGCAGACCATCCATGTGTGACATGCGGCCTGGCGCACTTCCTGGCGTCATTCCCAGCGCGAACCAGATCGTGGCCCAGCGTGTCCGACGGCTCCGATCGCGCCGAGGGTGGTCACAGCATCAGTTCGCGGGGCGGTTGGGTGAGCAGATGCGCCGCAGCGTGGATTCGGTCACCATCTCCAACATGGAGCGTCCCGCGTCCAGCGGCCGCCGCTGGACGGTGGACGAGCTTGCCGCGTCCGCCGCCGTTCTGGGAGTGTCCACGGGGTACCTGCTGGGCGAGACGATCCCGGAGCGCCTGCGCAGTCTGGCCGCGGAACTGGAGCGCGAGCAGGATGGCCTGGCGACCCGGCCACGGGGCGATGGCGACGGGGCGATGGCGGCAGCGGAGGGCAGCGGCCAGCGCCGGGAGCAGCCTACGCCTCCGACGTGACCTCGATGCGGTGGGCCTGGAATCCAGCGCCGTCGGCACCCGCACGTCGAGGATGCCGTCGCCCGCCTTCACGCCGGGCAGAACTGGGCGGACGAGGGTCAGGCGGTAAGGTCGGCGCTTCCGGGAACGGTGGAGACCGGCCCCAGCGTTCGAGGCGGCGGCAAGGATCGGGAAGTCTGGTATGCGCATCACCTTCGTCGGTCACGCGAGCATGTTCATCGAAACGGAGCACGGCAGCATCCTGTGTGACCCCTGGTTCAACCCCGCGTTCTTCGCGTCGTGGTTTCCCTTCCCCAGCAACGAGTACCTGGATCTGTCGAGGATCAGCAGACCGGACTACCTGTACGTGTCGCACCTGCACCACGATCACTTCGACCCGCAGTTCCTGGCCGAGCACGTCTCCAAGGACGCGACGGTCCTGCTTCCTGACTACCCGATGGACCACCTGGGGAAGGAGTTGGCCGATCTCGGCTTCCAGCGCTTCGTGCGCACCACCAACTCCCAGCCGGTGGAAGTCGACGGGTTGCGGATCATGATCGAGGCCCTGGTCGCGCCGACCGACGGGCCCATCGGTGACTCCGGCCTCGCGGTGGACGACGGCGAGACGCGGATCTTCAACCAGAACGACTCCCGCCCGACCGAACTCGAGTCGCTGCTGGCATTCGGTCCCTACGATGGGCACTTTCTGCAGTTCTCCGGCGCGATCTGGTTCCCGATGGTCTACGACTTCGCGCCGAAGATGAAACAGGCCCTGGGCCGTAAGAAGCGCGCGGTCGAGATGGCCCGCGCCAAGCGCTACGCCGAGGAACTGGGCGGCACCTCCGTCTTCCCCTGCGCCGGACCGCCGGCGTTCCTGGACGACGACCTGTTCGACCTCAACGACTTCGACCGCGACCCGGCCAACATCTTCCCCGACCAGCAGGTGTTCCTGGAGTACCTGCGGTCCGAGGGCATGGACAACGCCCGGCTGCTGATCCCCGGGACCGTCGCCACGCTGCAGGACGGCAAGTGCGAGGTCGAGCACCCCGTCCCTGAGGCCGAGGTTGACAGGATCTTTGCCCGCAAGCGCGAGTATCTCGAGGCCTACCGGGCGCGCAGGCGATCCTGCATTCAGGCCGCGCGCGCGTCCTGGCCGCAGCCGGACATTGACATTCTCGCCGAGATCAAGCCCTGGTGGGAGGGGATCCTGGAGCAGGCCGACCTGACCTGTGCGGGCGTCAACGGCCGCGTGCTGCTGGAGGTCGGCCACGAGTCGTTCGTGATTGATTTCCTGGATCGACGGGTGGATCGCTGGCACGGCGAGGAGTGCCGCTACCGCTTCCGCATCGACCAGGCGCTGGTCGAACGCTGCATCGCCCGCCGCGACGAGGACTGGGTCAACGAGCTGTTCCTGTCGTGCCGCTTCGAAGCGCAGCGTGACGGCCCCTACAACGAGTACGTCTACAACTTCTTCAAGTGCCTGTCGGCCGAGCGCATCCAGTACGCTGAGGGCTACTTCGCTGAGCAGGCCCCGGTGCTGGAGCTCTACCCTTTCGGGGACTACCTGGTGCAGCGCCGCTGCCCGCACCTCAAGGCCGACCTCGCCCGCTTCGGCGAGGTCGAGGACGGGGTCTTGACCTGCCAGCTGCACGGGTGGCAGTTCGAGCTCGAGACCGGCCGCTGCCTGACCTCAGACGACCGCCGGCTGTATACCAAGCCGAACCGGGACGAGGCCACGTCCTAGGAGGAACCTGACGCATGCACGCTGGCAGCGGACTGGTTGTCGCCAGCAACCGCGGGCCGGTTGCCTGGGAGCGCCAGGACGGCGAACTGGTCGCCCGCCGGGGGTTCGGCGGCCTGGTCACCGCGCTGGGTGGAGCCCTGCAGCACGAGCCCGGCACCTGGGTATCCCTGGCGCTGGGCGAGGAGGACCGGGAGGTCGCCGCCGAGCACGACGGGGAGCCCTTCGAGGTCGACGCCGGCGAGGCGTCCTACCGCTTGCGGCTGCTCGACGTGGGCGATCGCTTCGACCCCTACTACAACCGCGTCTCCAACCGGCTGCTGTGGTTCACCGTCCACACACTGTGGGGCGCCCCCTACGAGCCGAGCGGGGTCGGCTGGCGCCCGGACTGGCATTACGGCTACGAGCCGGTCAACGAGCGGGTGGCGCAGGTGGTGGCCGAGGAGGCCGACAGCGGCAGCGAGATCTTCCTGCAGGACTACCACCTGTGCACTACGGGCCGCTCGGTGCGCGCCGCTCTGCCCGGGGCCAAGATCCTTCACTACCTGCACACGCCATGGGTCGGGCCGGACTCTCTGCAGTCCCTCCCTGACCCCGTGGTGGAGGGGGTGCTGCGGGGGCTGCTCGCCGCCGATGTGGTGGGCTTCTCCTCTCCGGCCTGGTGCCACGCGTTCCGGCGCTGCAGCGCCGAGATCCTCGGCGCTGGCGTGGACGGGGAGAGCGTGCTGCTGGACGGGCGACGGACCGTGGTCGCCGACTTCGTGCTGGGTGTGGACGAGAGCCAACTGGCGGAGTCGGTTGGCTCCGACGCGGTCCTGCGGGCGGGCGAGGAACTGGACGACGAGTTGGCCGGTCGCCGGCTGCTGCTGCGGTCGGACCGCACGGACCTCAGCAAGAACATCCTGCGAGGCCTGCATGCCTACGAGTTGCTGCTCGAGCACCGCCCCGAGCATCGCGGGCGGGTCATGCACTACGCCCTCCTCAACCCGTCGCGCCAGGACGTGCCCGAGTACCGGGCCTACCTGGACGCCTGCCGCGAAGCCGCCGCCAGGATCCAGGAGCGCTTCGGTGAGGAGTCGCTGCGGTTCGAGATCGCCAGCGACTACCCGCGAACCCTGGCCGCGCTTCAGCGCTACGACGTGCTGCTCGTCAACCCCGTGCTGGACGGGACCAATCTGGTCGCCAAGGAGGGCGCCGTCCTCAACACGCGGGACGGGGTGCTCGTGCTGTCGCGCCGGGCGGGGGCGGCCGAGGTCCTGGCCGAGGCCGCCCTGCTGGTCAACCCCTACGACGCTGAGGAGCAGGCGGACGCGCTGGATCAGGCGTTGACCATGGACCCGGGGGGCCGGGCGACCCGCGCCACCGCGCTGCACGCCGGCGCCTGCCGTGGCGCACCTGAGGAGTGGTTCGCCGCCCAGCGGCACCTCCTGCGCGCCACCGTGGCCCGGCGGCGCTGACCTCCGCGTTCGCTTGGCGCGACTCGGCGCATTTCGCGTCGCCATCCTTGCCGCCGTCCGTAACGGTCACGTCATCTTCAGCGTCTCCGGATAAGGGGGGCCGGTCGCGGACGCCACCGGCCGATGGAGACGAACGCCGCGAGGCAGATGAGGAAGTTCTCACGCTTCGTCATCAGCGGCTTACTGGTAGGAGTTCTGATGATCACCAGCGCATCGATGCGACAGCGCCCCAGCCGCCGTCCCTCTATCGGCCTGACCTCGGGCGAGAGGAACCCGACCATGAACCGGATCCTGATCGCAGAGGACGAGCCCAGGATCGCCTCCTTCCTGGAGAAGGGCTTGAAGGCCAACGGCTTCACGGTCTCCGTCGCCGGCGATGGCCGCCGAGCCCTGGCCATGGCGCGCAGTGGCGAGTTCGATCTGCTGATCCTGGATCTCGGGCTTCCCGGACTTGACGGCCTCGACGTACTGCGCAGGCTGCGGCGCAGCAACCGGCACCTGCCGGTGCTGATCCTGACCGCCCGCGACGACGTCACCGACACGGTGGCGGGGTTGGACGGGGGCGCCGACGACTACGTCACCAAGCCGTTCGTGTTCGATGAGTTGCTGGCCCGAATCCGGGTGCGGCTGCGCGGCGAGCGCGCGCCCGAGGAGACGATCCTGCGCTCCGGGCATCTGGCTCTGGACCTGCGGACGCGGCGGGCACGGGTGGGGGAACGCACGGTGGACTTGACCGCCCGCGAGTTCACCCTCGCCGAGGTCTTCCTCCGGCATCCGGGTCAGGTCCTGACGCGCGAGCAGTTGCTGAGCCACGTCTGGGGTTACGACTTCGATCCTGGGTCGAACGTGGTCGACGTCTACGTCCGCTACCTGCGGCGCAAGCTGGGGGCGGAGATCATCGAGACCGTGCGGGGCAGCGGCTATCGCCTCCACGCCCCCGGCCAGGACGACGTCTCTGCCTGAGACGCTGCTGAACAGAGCGGAGCCGGTCCTTTCTGGGCCGGCTCGCTCTGTTGAGGAGAACCGGAGGGGCCCATCAGGCGGTGGGGGCGGTCCTCGTGCGGCGGCTACAATCGCGATCGTCGGTGTTGCCTGACGGAGGACCCCAATGTCCAAGCGCCTGACGGGCGTTTCACTGCTCGCCCTGCTGCTGCTGTCGCTGATGGCGCTGCCCGCGCTCGGGGTCGAGGATCTTCCCGAGGATCCCGGCGCCGGCAGCGTCGAGGAGGAGGAGGAGCCGCTGCCGGACATCGACAGCATCGGCACGCAGAACGAGACCTCCCGGCAGTTCTTCCCCGACGCATACGAAGAGCCGTCGGTGTTCCCGCCGATGGTCTACGGCCTGCTGGTCATCGGCGGGATCATCGCGCTGGTACTCCTGGTGATGTATCTGCTGTGGCAGCCCCGCTTCGCGCAGGAGCGACAGAAGAAGGCAAAGGGGAGGCGCTGAGCTTCACCGCATCCGGACCGCTGGCGGACTGGGAACTCGCGTCCCGGATCGCCTGGACGGTCGCATCCGCCGACGTCGTCAAGGTCTCCCGCGACGAGGTCAATGTCCTGAGAGCCGATCTCTACCGCACCGTGCTGCGTGCCGACGGCTTGGCTCGCGCCGCCACGGGCCTGGGAACCGGGCTGGAGCCCGCCTCGGTCTCGGTGATTGGCCGCCGTGCCTGGATCCACTCCAACCTGGCGAGCATCGCGTGGCTGACCGATCCGCTTGCCGATCAACTGACCAGCCGCACCGGCCTGGCCCGCGATGTCGCCCGCAAGGTGCTGGGCGCGCAGCTCGGCGCGGTCTTCGGCTACCTCGCGACCAAGGTCCTGGGCCAGTACGAGGTCTTCCTGCCTGGCGACGAGGCGCCGGGGCGACTGGTGCTGGTGGGCCCCAACCTGCTGGAGGTGGAGCGCAGCATCCTGCCCGACAGCGGCGTGACCCCTGATCAGTTCCGGCTCGGGGTGTGCTTGCATGAGATCGGTCACCGTCTGCAGTTCGAGGGCGTGCCGTGGCTGCGGCCTCATCTTCGCGGGCTGCTGGATCGCTACCTCACCGACACCCGGCTCGACCCCGAGCGCATCCGGGAGATCGCGGGCCGGCTCAGCGAGTTGCTACGGGATCCGGCCAGGCTCGCCGATCCGCAGCGACTGCTCGACATCGTGCTCACGCCCACACAGGCCGCCACGATCCGCGAGGCCCAGTCATTGATGACCCTTCTGGAGGGCCACGGCAATGTGGTCATGGACTGGGGTGCCGAGGTCGCGGCCGCCGACAACGGCGCCGACCTCGACCCGGGCATGGTGCGCAAGGTGCTGAACCAGCGGCGCTCGCGCTCGACGGACCGCGCCATCCGGCGGGCGCTCGGGCTGTCGCTGAAGGCCGAGCAGTACCGCATCGGTGAGCGGTGGATTCTGGACGTGGCCGACACCCATGGCCGTGACACCTTCAACCGGGTCTGGGAAGGCCCCGAGCAGGTGCCGAACCGGGAGGAGCTCAGCGATCCCGAGGCCTGGGTGGCGCGGGTCGTCAGCTAGGGAGACCGCAGGTGGCCGGCGCGCTGCCACGGGGGCAGCCCGAGCGTGCGCTGGTTGGCGAGGTTCGCGCCGTGCTGGAGTGCCTGCCGGCCGGCGCTACCACCCTGGTGGCCGCCTCCGGAGGGGCGGACTCCGCCGCGCTGGCCCTGCTGGCCCGCCGTGCCCGCCCCGACCTGCACCTGGTCGTCGTACATGTGCGCCACGGCCTGCGCGACGATGCCGCCGACGCCGCCGCGGCCGCGGCGCTCGCCCGGGCCCTGGACTGCGACTTCGTCGAGCGCAAGGTCACTGTGACGCCGGGCGGCCGGGGCATGGAGGCGGCCGCGCGCCAGGCCCGCTATCACGCCCTTCGCGAGGTGGCCCGGAAGCGGGATGCCGCCGCGGTCCTGGTGGGCCACACCGCTGACGACCAGGCAGAGACGGTGCTACTGGCGCTCGGGCGGGGGACGGGCACCGGCGGGCTCGGCGGGATGCGGCCGGTGCGGCACGAAGGGTCCGTGGCGGTGATCCGGCCGCTGCTGCGCCTGCGCCGAGCGGAGATCCGGGCAGCCGCCGCCGCAGCCGGCCTGCGCACCGTGGAGGATCCCACCAACGCCGATCCGGACCAGCGACGGCGGCGTGCCCGCACCGAGGTCCTGCCCGCCATGGCCGGGCTGTCGGGTGGGGACGGCGACACCGTGGGCCTGCTCACCCGCCTGGCCGAGCTTGCGCGGGCGGACGCCGACCTGCTCGAGGACCTGGCCGCCGCCGAGGTCGTCCGCCTGGTCCGCTCCTGGGGGCCGGTCCGGGTCGTGCCCGCCGGCGAGGTGCGCGCCCTGCCCACGGCGCTGGCTCGCCGCGTGGTGCGGGACCTGCTCGCCGGGGTGCGCGGGGGGCGGTCAGGGCTGGACGCCGCCGCGATCGATCGGGTGCTGGTGCTGCATCCCGGCGGGGAGGTGCAGGTCGCGGGAGGGGTACGGGTGACGGCCAACGGCGGCTGGCTCGCCGCCGCTCCCCGCGGCCTCGGCGACCTGCCCGCCCGCCCGCTACCCGTCCCCGGGACCGTGGCCCTGCCAGAGGTGGGTCTCGCCGTCCACGCAGAGATGGCCGGGTCGGCCCAGCCCGCCGACCCCCTGTCCGGGTCCGCCGTTCTGCCGCCGCGGGCGGTGATCCCCCGGGGCGCGGACGGGGGCGCGGAGGCGTTGCTGGACGTCCCGGCCGGGGTCGCGCTGGTCGTGCGTGCCCGGCGCCCTGGCGATCCGGTACCGGGAGCACCGCACCGCCGGCTTGGCGACCGCCTGACCGACCTCGGCGTACCTCGCGCCCTGCGCGGCCTTCTGCCGGTGATCGCCGCGCTGGGCGGGGCCGGGCCCGGGAGCGGCGTGGACCGCGGCGCACCCCTCTGGGTGCCCGGGATCGCGGTCCACCCGTCGCCTGCGGCCGCGGCCCAAGGCGTCCGCCTCCGACTCGTCCCCCTCCACCGCTGAGCCCGGCCCGGCGACCCCCAACCCGGGGTGGGTAAGGTTCCCGACCCCTACGGTCGGAATTCCTACCCACCTCGGGTTTGCGAGCGGCGTCCACTACGCTGCCGGGGAGGAAGCAGGGTTGACGGCGACGGGTTGCGACAGGAAGGCAGGCGGCGTGGGCGAGTCGCCGCACGATGACATCGAGCAGGTGCTGATCAGCGGCGAGTCGATCCAGGAGCGGCTGTCCGCGCTGGCCGAGGAGATCAACCGCGACTACGCGGGGCGGGAACTGTTGCTGGTCGGCGTGCTCAAGGGCGCCTTCATCCTGATGGCCGACCTGGCCAGACGGCTCCAAATCCCCGTTGAGTTCGACTTCATGGCGGTCTCCAGCTACGGATCGGCCACGCAGACCTCCGGGGTGGTCCGCATCATCAAGGATCTGGATCTGGACATCGCCGATCGCCACGTGCTCCTGGTGGAGGACATTGTCGACTCCGGCCTCACGGTCAACTACCTGCTGCGCAACCTGCGGGCACGGGGACCCGCCTCGGTCGAGATCATGGCGCTGCTCAGCAAGCCCGACCAGATCCGCGTGGAGCTGCCGATCCGCTACCACGGCTTTGCGGTGCCCAACGTGTTCGTGGTCGGGTACGGCCTCGACTACGAAGAGCAGTACCGCAACCTTCCCTACGTCGGGACGCTGCGCGACGCGGTCTACGGCTCCGCGCGCCCCAGGCCCTGACCTCGAGCTCGCCGGGGGCTCACGTCGCGTAAAGCCTTTGCCAAGCTGGGGCGCCGAACGGCATCCCCGGACTCGTGAAGCGAGGCCGATGCTACGCTTCGCTTCTCTGCATGGCCGGGTAGCGTCGGCCTCCACGGTAGATGTCGCCCGGATGAATCGGGCCGCCAAAGGTGGGCTATGAATCTTCAGCGTCTGGTGCGGGGCCCGTTCTTGTGGCTGACGCTCCTGGCCATCGTTCTCGTCTCACTGCTCTCCACGCTCACCAGGGGGTCCGAGCCGGAGGAGCTCACCTACGGCGAGTACATCGCTCTGGTCCGCAACGGCGAGATCGGCAGCGCCGAGGACATCGTCCGCGAGAACCGGATCGAGGGGGAGTTCGCCGACGAGGATCGCGGCACGTACGTCGTCGAGTACAACCCGCAGGTCAACGGCGAGGAGCTCGGCGCGGCCCTGCAGGAGGCGCGCGTCGAGCGCAGCCTGGAGCATTCGGCCAATAACGAGTCGGGTTCGGTCCTGGTGAGCGTTCTGGTCAACCTGCTGCCGTTCATCATCATTTTCGGCCTGTTCTTCTTCTTCATGACCCAGATGCAGGGCGGCGGCAACAGGGTCATGAGCTTTGGCAAGTCCAAGGCCAAGGTCATCTCGAAGGATGCCCCAAAGGTCACCTTTGTGGATGTCGCCGGGGCCGACGAGGCCGTCGAGGAGCTCCGGGAGATCAAGGAGTTCCTGGAGAACCCGGCCAGGTTCCAGTCGATGGGGGCCAAGATCCCCAAGGGCGTGCTGCTGTTCGGACCTCCCGGCACCGGAAAGACCCTGCTGGCCCGCGCGGTGGCCGGTGAGGCCGGCGTGCCCTTCTTCTCCATCTCAGGATCGGACTTCGTGGAGATGTTCGTCGGTGTCGGGGCTTCCCGGGTCCGCGACCTGTTCGAGCAGGCCAAGTCCAACGCTCCGGCGATCATCTTCATGGACGAGATCGACGCCGTGGGTCGCCACCGTGGCGCGGGCATGGGCGGCGGCCACGATGAGCGCGAGCAGACCCTCAACCAGTTGCTGGTCGAGATGGACGGCTTCGACGTCAAGACCGGCGTGATCCTGATCGCCGCCACCAACCGGCCTGACATCCTCGACCCTGCCCTGCTGCGCCCCGGACGCTTCGACCGCCAGATCGTGGTGGACCGGCCCGACATGGCCGGCCGCCAGGCGATCCTCAAGGTGCACAGCCGTGGCAAGCCGATCGCCTCCGAGGCCGACCTCGACGTCATCGGCCGGCGCACCCCGGGCTTCACCGGCGCGGACCTGGCCAACCTGGTCAACGAGGCCGCGCTGATGTCCGCCCGCCGGGGTGAGCCCGAGGTCTCGATGTCGGCGCTGGAGGACGCGATCGACCGCGTGATCGGCGGTCCGGAGCGCAAGACCCGTCTGATGGGCGAGAAGGAGAAGCGGGTCATCGCCTACCACGAGGGTGGGCACACCATCGTGGGGCACGCGCTGCCGCACGCCGACCCTGTGCACAAGGTCTCGATCATCCCGCGCGGTATGGCCCTGGGCTGGACGCTCACCCTGCCCACCGAGGACAAGTACCTGGTCAGCCGCGGTGAGCTGATCGACCGCCTGGCGATGATGCTCGGCGGGCGCGTGGCCGAGGAACTGACCATCGGCGACTTCACCACCGGCGCCTCGGACGACATCTCCAAGGCGACCGCCACAGCCCGCGAGATGGTGACGCAGTACGGTATGAGCGCCAAGCTGGGCCCGATGACCTTCGGCAGCAAGGACAGCCAACCATTCCTCGGCAAGGAGTTCGGCCACCAGACCGACTACTCAAGCGAGGTTGCCCTCGAGATCGACCGCGAGGTCCGGGCACTGATCGATGACGCCCACGACGAGGCGCTGGAGATCCTGGTCGCCAACCGCGCCGTGCTCGAGGAACTGGCCGACGCGCTGATGGACCGCGAGACGGTCGAGAAGGAGGAGTTGGCCGGGATCCTCGCCAAGGTGACCCCCCGGCCCTCGCGCAAGATCGCGCCGCTGATGAACGGTGACGGCCAGCGCCCCGGCGGCCAGCAGGTCGTCGGCCGGCTGCGCCGTGTGCCGGATCCGACCCAGACGCCGGCCGGGCGGGCCCCAAGCCGCGGCCTGCGCCTGTCCGGCCGGACCCTGCGCAACCCGCGCCCCCAGGAGCCATGAGCGAATTCGAACCCCTGCCCGCCGACCGTGCCGACTCCGCCAATGGTCGCCCGGCCGCGAACATCAGCGACGAGCGTGTCCGCGTCCTCACCGGGCTGTGGCCCACCGGCGCGTTCGACCACGACAGGATCCGCCGCGGGATCCGCCTGGTCCTGGAGGGGCTGGGGCTCGATCCTGAGGACCCGCATCTCCGCGGCACTCCGGACCGGGTGGCCCGGATGTACGACGAGATCTTCGCAGGGCTGCTCGTGGAGCCCAGCGATGTGCTGGACGTCGTCTTCGAGGAGCACCACGACGAGATCGTTCTGGTGCGCGACATCCCCTTCTCCTCGATCTGCGAGCATCACCTGGTGCCCTTCGTGGGCCGTGCGCACGTGGGTTACCTGCCCAACGACGCCGGGCAGGTGACGGGACTGTCCAAGCTCGCGCGCTTGGTCGACGTGGCGGCCAAGCGACCCGGCCTGCAGGAGCGCATCACGTCCACGATCGCCGATGCGCTGGTCGAAGCCTTGGACCCGAGGGGCGTGCTGGTCGTGATCGAGGCCGAGCACTTCTGTATGAGCATGCGCGGCGTCCGCAAGCCCGGCGCCATGACGGTGACCAGCGCCGTGCGCGGCATGATGCGCGACGACCCCTCGACACGGGCCGAGGCGATGGCCCTCGTGCAGGGCCACCGTCCACAGTGCTGACCGGCGGCGGCCAGGAATCCCACGTGGTTGAGCGGCCCCCACCCGCGCCCCCGCCGGGGCGCCCGCTCGTGCGCATCGAGGAGGCCGGCTTGGGCCCCGATGCCCAGGTGCGACTGGTCGTGAGCGGCGTGACCGACCTTTCACGACTGCAGCGCGCGTGGGCGTCCTCCGGCGCCACGCTGGAGATCCAGGGGCAGCGGTTGCGGGCCACCTCCTCGGTCCAGGCGCTCGCGCGGGCCGCTGGGCGCGCGCTGCCCGCCCAGGAGGCGAGCGCGCTGGAGGAGTCGTTGCGCACGGCCACCGACTCGTGGCCCGGCCCGGCCCGGCCGTTGCCGTTGCCGTCCGGCCGGGCGCTCGCCCTGGACGCCAGGCCCGCGGTCGTGGGCGTGATCAACGTCACCGACGACTCCTTCAGCGACGGAGGGCGGCTGTATCCGGAACGCCATCCGGACGCCGCGGTCGCCTGGGGGCGCGGGCTGCTCGCCGAGGGCGCGGACATGCTCGACATCGGCGGGGAGTCGACCCGGCCCGGATCGCGCGGCGTGCCCGAGGAGGAGGAGGCCCGTCGCACGCTGCCCGTCCTGGAGCGGCTGGCCGCCGACGGGGCGGTCTGCAGCGTCGACACCCGCAAGCCCGGGATCGCCCGGGCCGCCATGGCCGCCGGCGCGCAGGTGATCAACGACGTCTCCGGTGCTCGCGACCCCGCGCTGCTGGAGGCCGCTGCCGAGACCGGGGCCGCCTACGTGCTGATGCACATGCGTGGGACGCCAGCGGACATGCAGCGGCTCACCGGCTACGACGACGTGGTCGCCGAGGTCTACGAATTCCTGGCTGCGGGGCTGGAGCGCTGCGTCTCCGCTGGAATCCCGGTCGACCGGGTCCTGGTCGACCCGGGGATCGGGTTCGCCAAGACCGCCGAGCACAACCTCACCCTGCTGCGCTCGCTGCGCCAACTCCGAGGCCTGGGCAGTGGGGTGTTCGTCGGCGCGTCGCGCAAATCGTTCCTGGGTGCGCTGACCGCGGCCGACCCGGATGAGCCCGTGCCGGTCGAGGACCGCCTGGAGGCCAGCCTGGCCTGCGCGGCCCTGGCGGTGGCGGGCGGCGTGGCGATGATTCGGGTGCACGACGTCGCCGCGACGGTGAGGACCGCCCGCGTGGCCCGGGCCATCACCACCGGTCAGCAGGACTGGCCGCAGTTGGTCACGGAGTCGTGATGGCCAAGCCTCACCCGCCCGCTGGGCGCGGGCTGGGGACTATCCTGACCACCAATGGACCGTATCGAGATTCGTGGGCTGCGCGCCTTCGGGCGCCACGGTGTCCTGGAGTCCGAGAAGGCCAAGGGTCAGACCTTCGTGATCGACCTCGCGCTCGAACTCGACCTGTCGCGCCCGGCCAGTACCGACCTGCTGGCTGACACCGTGGACTACGGTCGGCTGGCCGAGCGGGTGGCCGGTGTGGTGACGGGCACGCACTACGACCTGATCGAGGCGCTGGCCTCCCGTCTCGCCGAGCTCGCGCTGGAGGAGCCCGCCGTACGGGCCGTGACCGTGCGGGTGGGCAAACCGGAGGCTCCGATGGATGTCCAGGTGGACGACGTGGCGGTCGTCCTCCGCCGTCACCGCGAGCCGGTGCAATGACCCTGCGCGCAAGGCTGCGGTCAGCCCTGCGCGAGCGGGTGGGGCTCACGCGCGTGGAGCGGTTCGCGTTCCTCGGCGTGGGCAGCAATATCGGCGATCGCATGGACCATCTGCAGCGTGCCGTCGATCTGCTGCACGCCGACGAGCGCACCAGGGTTGATGCCGTGTCCAGCGTGTACGAGACGGCGCCGGTGGGAGGGCCCCAGCAGGACCCCTTCCTCAACATCTCGGTCCGCGTCGCCACCCGCCGCACCCCGCTGCGCCTGCTGGCGCTCTGTCATGCCGTCGAGGCCCGCCTGGGTCGGGTACGGGAGGTGCGCTGGGGTCCACGCACCATCGACGTCGACATCCTGCTCTACGACGACGAGACCGTCAGCCGGCCCGGCCTCGAGATCCCGCACCCGCGTCTCGCTGAAAGGGCGTTCGCGCTGATCCCGCTGATCGAGGTCGCTCCCGGCCAGCGGCTACCCGCGACCGAAGGCCGGCCCGAGCAGTCCCTGACCGCGGCCGTCGCCAAACTGGCGCCGGTCGAGGGCATCACCGTCGTAGGCTCCCAGGTCCGCCACCCCGACGAGCATCCGGCTGGCTCGCAGCCGACGCCGGGACGGAGGAACGCGTGATCCGCGTCGCCATCCTTGGCCCAGGGCGGGTGGGAACCACCCTGGCGCTTGCTCTGCCGCGCCCCGCCTACGAGGTGGTCGCGGTTGCCGGGCGCGGCGAGGCGGGGCTGCGGGCGTTCCGCGGGCGCGTCCCCGCAGCCGTCGCGTTGCCCGCCGAGAAGGCGGCGCTGCAGGCCGACCTTGTCCTGGTCACCGTCAACGACGACGCGCTGACGGGCCTGGTCCGCGCGGTCGCCGCCGCCGACGGCGTGGCCGAAGGCAGCCGCTGGGTGCACACGTCGGGAGGTCACGGGCACGAGGTGCTGGAGCCCGTCAGGCTGGCGGGCGCCGCCGTCGCCGCATGCCACCCGGCCCAGACCTTCCCTGACCCCGACGCCGGTCTCGCGGCCCTGCCAGGCTGCTCCTGGGCCGTCACCGCCAATGCGGAGGACCTGGGCTGGGCCCGGGTGCTCGTGACCGACCTGCGCGGCAGCCCGATCACGGTCGAAACGCGCAACCGCACGCTGTACCACGCGGGCCTGGCCGTCGGGTCCAACGCCACCGCCAGCGTGGTGACCTTCGCCCGAGACCTTCTGCTGGGCGCGGGGGTCAGCGACCCCAACGCCTTCCTCGGTCCGCTCGTGACGACCTCCGTCAGGGGAGCGGCCGCGCACGGCGCCGCCGCCCTGACCGGACCCGTTCGCCGGGGCGATGTGTCGACCCTGGACCGTCACCTTGAGGAGTTGTCGGCCGTGCTGCCGGAGGCGGTCGAGCATTACGTCGCCCTGGCCAGGATGGCGCTGGGTCAGGCCCGCCGCGCCGGGCTCGATCCGAAGCGGGCCGACGCGGTCGCCAGGCGCCTGGACGACGTGAGGGGACACGACGCGGCCGGCGGACCTGACCCCTCCAGGGAACCCGAGGACACGGGCGAGGCCTGACGTGGAGGTCCATGCCACAGTCGACGCCCTGCGCGCTGCGCTGCGCCCGCGCCGTGCCCAGGGTGGGCGCATCGCCCTGGTGCCGACCATGGGGGCGCTGCACGAAGGGCACCTGTCGCTGGTGCGGGTCGCCATGCGGCGCGCGGCGACCGTCACGGTCAGCATCTTCGTCAATCCGTTGCAGTTCGGCGCCGGTGAGGACTTCACCGCCTACCCGCGGGACCTGGAGCGCGACCTCGCCCGCCTGAAGCGGGAGCGGGTCGACGTGGTGTTCGTCCCGGAGGCGGACGGGTTCACCCGCGGTCTGCGCACCACCGTGCATGTCGCCGGCCTGACCGGGCACCTCGAAGGGGCGAGCCGTCCCGGCCATTTCGACGGGGTCACCACGATCGTGGGCAAGCTGCTCGGCGCGGTGCAGCCCGATGTCGCAGTCTTCGGCGAGAAGGACTACCAGCAACTGGTGATCGTGCGGAGGATGGTTCGCGACCTGGATCTCGGCGTGGAGATCGTCGGCGCCCCGCTGGTGCGCGAGCCCGACGGCCTGGCCGCCTCGAGCCGCAACGCCCACCTGTCGCCGGACGAGCGCCGCTCGGCCCTGGCACTGTCCCGGGCGCTGTCGGCCGCGCGCGAGGCATGGGGCGGGGACGCCGGCCGCGCTCGCGGGCTGCTGCGCTCTAGACTCCAGAAGGCGCCGGGAATCCGCCTCGACTATGCCGAGGTCGTCGACCCCAGCACGCTTGAGCCGCTGGAAGGAGTGGTGCAGGGGTCGGCCCGCGCGCTGGTCGCCGCGTTCGTCGGCCGGACGCGGCTGATCGACAACATGGGCTTGGAGTCGCCAGGCGCGGAGCCGTCGGGGAGGGCGCGGGACTGATCAGGGCAGGAGCGGGATCCGCAGGTGCAGGGGAGCGGGGAACGGTGAGGGGGATCGCCCGGCACGCGCCACCGTGCCTGGACGACATCGTGGCGCTGGCCCTCGCCGAGGACCTCGGAGGGGGCGCCGACGTGACGGCCGCGGCCACCGTGCCCGCGGACCTGCACGCCTTCGCGGCGGTGGTGGCCCGTGCGGCCGGCCTGGCCGCCGGACTGGATGCGGCGGCGGCCGTCTTTGCCGCCGTGGAGCCTGACATCGTGCTCACCAGGCTGGTCGCCGAGGGCGACCGGGTCGCCACCGGCACCGCGCTGCTGCGCATGGAAGGCCCGGCACGCGGCATCCTCGCCGCCGAGCGGACCGCGCTCAACCTGGTGTGTCACCTGTGCGGCGTGGCGACGCTGACCGCCCGGTACGTCGCCGAGGTCGAGGGCACCGGCGCAGTGGTGCGCGACACGCGCAAGACCCTGCCAGGCATGCGCGCCCTGGAGAAGGCGGCCGTGGTCGCCGGCGGCGGGCACAACCACCGCATGAGCCTGACCGACGGCCTGCTGGTCAAGGACAACCACATCGCCGTCGCCGGCGGGGTCGCCGCGGCGACTCGCAACGCGCTCGCGCACGCCGGCGGCCTGCCCGTACAGATCGAGGTCGACTCGCTGGATCAGCTTGACGAGGCGCTGCAGGCGGGCGCCCCCGCGGTGCTGCTGGACAACTTCGGGCTCAACGACCTGCCTGCCGCGGTCGCCCGCTGCCGCCGCCAGCCAGCGGCCCCTGAGCCGGTGTTCGTGGAGGCCTCGGGCGGGGTCACACTGGACACGGTCTGGGCGATCGCCAACACCGGGGTCGACGCCGTCGCGGTGGGGGCGATCACCCACTCCGCGCCGGCGCTGGATCTCGGGCTCGACTTCCTGTAGACATCCGCGATGCTGCTCGCCGTCGACGCCGGCAACTCCCAGACCGTCATCGGGGTGTTCAACGCCGACGATCTGATCGAGCACTGGCGCATCTCGACCGACGCCCGGCGCACCGCTGACGAGTTGGCGCTGATGTTCGGCGGGCTGATGCAGTTCGCCGACCTGTCGTTCTCGCGCAACGTGCACGCCCTGGTGATCTCCTCAGTGGTGCCGACCGTCACCGAGCGCCTGCGCGAGATGAGCCTGCGCTACTTCCACTTCCCGCCGGTGATCGTCGCACCGGGCACGCGCACCGGGATGCCGATCAAGATGGACAACCCCAGGGAGGTAGGAGCCGACCGGTTGGTCAACGCCCTGGCCGCCTTCGAGGCCTACGGCGGCCCCGGGATCGTCGTCGACTTCGGGACCGCGACCAGCTTCGACGTGGTGAGCGTCAAAGGCGAGTTCATCGGCGGCGCGATCGCCCCGGGCGTGCAGACCTCGATGGAGGCGTTGAGCGCCAGCGGAGCGCAACTGCCCCGAGTGGAACTGGCCACGCCGCGGCACCCGATCGGGCGCAACACCGTCGAGGCGATGCAGTCCGGCGCAACGTACGGGTTCGCCGGGCAGGTGGACCGGATCGTGGAGGAACTGGCCGCCGGGCTGCCGACCACGCCGGTCGTCGTGGCCACGGGCGGGCTGGCCGCCGCGGTGGTCAGCGAGTGCCGCCACATCGACCACCACGATCCCTGGCTCACCCTCAAGGGCCTGCGCCTCGTCTGGCAACGCAACGTGTGACACTCGGTGGGCATTGTCCCATGGAGAAAGGCCTGCCGATGCTCCGAAGGGTCCTGGTAGCCAACCGTGGGGAGATCGCTATCCGGGCGTTTCGAGCCGCCTATGAGCTCGGCATCGCCACCGTGGCCGTCTACACGCACCCCGACCGGAGCTCCCTGCACCGCTCCAAGGCGGACGAGGCCTACGAGATCGGCGATCCCGCCAACCCGCTCCGCGGGTATCTCGACGCCGACCTGCTGGTCGAGGCCGCGGTGCGCACCGGCGCCGACGCCGTCTATCCCGGCTACGGTTTCCTCTCGGAGTCCGACGTGCTCGCCCAGGCCTGCGCCGACGCCGGGGTCATGTTCGTCGGCCCGCCCTCCGAGGTCCTGCGGCTGACCGGCGACAAGCTGCGCGCCCGCGAGGCCGCCGCCCGCGCCGGCCTGCCGGTGCTGAAGGCGAGCGACGCCGTCGTCGACCCGGAGGGGGCGCGTCACGCCGCCGAGGAGATCGGCTACCCGGTGTTCGTCAAGGCCGCCGGAGGGGGTGGGGGGCGCGGGCTGCGGCGCGTCGAGCGACCCGCCGACCTGCCGGGCGCGGTCGAGACGGCGATGCGCGAGGCCCAGGGCGCCTTCGGCAACCCCACGGTGTTCCTGGAACAGGCGATCATCCGGCCGCGCCACATCGAGGTGCAGTTGCTCGCCGACGGGGAGGGCAACGTCGTCCACCTCTACGAGCGCGACTGCTCGATCCAGCGGCGGCACCAGAAGGCACTGGAGGTCGCGCCCGCGCCCAACCTCGATCCGGACCTCCGGGCCCGGCTGTGCGCCGATGCGGTCGCCTTCGCCCGGGAGGTGGGCTACCGCAACGCCGGGACCGCCGAGTTCCTCCTCGCCCCGGACGGCCGGTACGTGTTCATCGAGATGAACCCGCGCATCCAGGTCGAGCACACCGTCACCGAGGAGACCACCGACGTCGACATCGTGCGCGCCCAGATGCAGATCGCGGGCGGGGCGACGCTGGAGGATCTGGACCTGCATCAGGACCGCATCCAGCAGCGGGGCTGCGCGATCCAGTGCCGCATCACCACCGAGGACCCCGCCAACGGCTTCCGCCCCGACACCGGGCGGATCGTCGCCTACCGCTCGCCGGGGGGCGCCGGGATCCGCCTGGACGCCGGCAGCGCCTACGCGGGCGCGGAGGTGTCGCCGTACTTCGACTCGATGCTCGTCAAGCTGACCGCGCGCGGGCGTGACCTGCAGATCGCCGCGCAGCGCGCCCGGCGGGCGCTGGCCGAGTTCCGCATCCGCGGCGTGCGCACCAACGTCGCCTTCCTCGCCGCGGTGCTCGCCGATCCCGACTTCCTGGCAGGCAACGTGTCCACGAGCTTCCTCGACGAGCGCCCCGCCCTGACCTCGGTGCGGCCGGGCGAGGACCGCGCCACCCGCCTGCTGCAGCGGTTGGCCGACATCACCGTGAACCGGCCGCACGGCGCCTCGCCGGCCAGCACCGATCCTGCGGTGAAACTGCCCGATCGGGGCGACCGGCGCCATGATCCGCCGCCGGACGGCTCCCGGCAGCGGCTGCGGGCGCTCGGCCCGGCGGCGTTCGCTCGCGAGTTGCGGGCGCAGGTTCCGCTGGCCGTCACCGACACCACCCTGCGCGACGCGCACCAGTCGCTGTTCGCCACCCGCATGCGCACCGCCGACATGCTCGCCGCCGCGCCAGAACTGGCTCGCGGCCTGTCCACCCTGCTGAGCTTCGAGGTCTGGGGCGGCGCCACCTTCGACGCGTCGCTGCGCTTCCTGCACGAGGACCCGTGGGACCGCCTGGTCGCGCTGCGCGAGGCGTTGCCCAATGTGTGCCTGCAGATGCTGCTGCGCGGCGACAACCTCGTGGGCTACACCACTTATCCCCCGGAGGTGGTGCGCGCGTTCGTTGAGGAGGCCCGCGCCTGCGGCATCGACATCTTCCGCGTCTTCGACGCGCTCAATGACGTGGAGCGGATGCGCCCGGCGATCGAGGCGGTGCGCGAGACCGGCGGGCTGGCCGAGGGCACGCTGTGCTACACCGGCGACCTCCTGCACCCCGACGAGCGCCGCTACACCCTGGATCACTACCTGTCGGTGGCTGAGGGCGTGCTCGGCGCCGGTGCGCACGTCCTGTGCATCAAGGACATGGCCGGCGTGCTCAAGGCGGCCTCCGCTCGGGTCCTGGTCACTGCTCTGCGGGACCGCTTCGACGCGCCCGTGCACCTGCACACCCACGACAGCGCCGGCGGCCAACTGGCCACGTACCTGGCGGCGGTCGATGCCGGTGTGGACGCCGTCGACGGCGCGGCGGCGCCGATGTCGGGGATGACCAGCCAGCCCTCACTGGCGGCGATCGTCGCGGCCGTACAGGGCACCGCACGCGCGACCGGTCTGTCGCTGGACGCCCTGGCCGACCTCGAGCCCTACTGGGAGGCGGTCCGCACGCTCTACCAGCCGTTCGAGGCGGGTCTGCGCGCGCCGACCGGTGCGGTGTACCTGCACGAGATTCCCGGCGGCCAACTGTCGAACCTGCGCCAGCAGGCCGTCGCCCTCGGGTTGGGCGAACGCTTCGAGGAGGTCGAGCGTCTGTACGCGCGCTGTGACGAACTGCTCGGCGGGCTGATCAAGGTCACCCCGACCAGCAAGGTCGTCGGCGACTTCGCGCTGTCCCTGGCCTCGGCGGGGATCGACCCCGACGAGCTCGAATCCGACCCCGGCTCTTACGACCTGCCCGCTTCGGTGATCGGCTTCCTGCAGGGCGAGCTCGGCGTGCCGCCCTTCGGCTGGCCGGAGCCCTTCCGCACCAAGGTGCTCCAGGGCAAGGCCGACACCCGGCCGCCACCGGTCCTGGACGCTGAGCAGCGCGCTGCGCTGGCCGACGCGACCACCGCCGAAGATCGCCGGCGATGCCTGTCCCGACTGCTGCTGCCGGCCGCCGCCGGCGAGCACGAGGCCGCGGCCGAGCGCTACGGCGATGTCTCGGTCCTGCCGACCCGTGCCTTCCTGTACGGCCTGGAGGCGGGGGAGGAGATGGCCATCGACCTGGAGCCGGGAGTGCGCCTGCTGGTCCGCCTGGAGGCGGTCGGGGAGACCGACGAGCGCGGCCTGCGTACCGTGCTGGTCAATCTCAACGGGCAGACCCGCCCGATCGAGGCGCGTGACCGCAGCGTCAGCGCCGAGGAGATCACCGCCGAGCGGGCCGACCCGGGCGAGCCCGGGCATGTGGCGGCCCCGCTGACCGGTGTCGTCACCCTGGAGGTCGCCGAGGGCGACGTCGTCAAGGCCGGTGAGCCGGTGGCCTCCATCGAGGCGATGAAGATGGAGTCCGCGGTCAGCGCCCCGGTCGACGGGGTCGTGGAGCGCCTGGTGGTGGCCAAGGGCACGTCGGTGGAGCCCGGCGACCTGCTGATGGTGCTGAGCTCCGTTGAGGGCTGAGCCACGTGCCGAGCCCTTGACACCCGCTGCATCATGCATAATATCTGATTTTGCTTGGCCACGGTCCCAACCAGGGAAGGAAACGCAGTGAGCCACATCGATGTGGGAGTGATCGGAGCCGGGTGGTGCGGGGGGATCCGGGCCGCCGCCGCCGCCAGCAGCGCCCTGGTCGGGTCGCTGCACGTTGCGGAGATCGACCATGCCAGGCTCGCGCAGGTCGCCGAGAGCACGGCGGCGGCGACAGCGACGAGCGACTACCGGGAGCTGCTCGCCATCACGAGCATCGATGCCGTCATGATCTCCGCGACCCCCGAGACCACCCACTATCCCATGGCGCGTGACGCCCTCGAGGCGGGCAAGCACGTGCTGCTGGAGAAGCCGATCGCCCTCACCCTGGAGGAGGCCGACGAGCTGATCGACCTGGCGAAGCGGCGAGGGCTGAAGTTCACGATCGGGTACTCGCAGCGCTTCAACGCCAAACAGGCGCTCGCCAAGCGCAGCCTGGAGGACGGAACGCTGGGTGAGCCGGTCAGCGCGCTGGTGAGCAGGCACATCACGCGCAGGCTGGGCGACAAGATCAGCTCGAGGATCAAGCTCTCACCCGCGGCGATGGAAGCCACGCATGACATCGACTTCCTGCTGTGGTGCCTGGAGCCGGCACGGCCGGTGCGGGTGTATGCCCAGGCCGTCGAGCGGCTGATGAAGCCCAAGCATGGCGTGGCGGACTGCATGTGGATCGTCATCACCATGGACAGCGGCGTGGTGGTGACGGTGGGCGCCGGTTGGATCCTCCCGCCGGCGTACCCGAACTTCTCGTCCACGTGGATCGAGGTCGTCGGCACGGAGGGAGCGCTGCTCATGGATGCCAGCCACCGTGACATCGTCCTCACCACGATGCGGGACGGGACGGTGTTCCCCCTCTCGACGATGCCGGGCGAGGCCCTCGGGCACACCTACGCGGGGCCCATGGAGCGAGAGACGACGCACTTCCTGGAGGCGGTCGCCCATGACCGGCCGGTCCTGGTCACCCCGGTCCAGGCCCGGCGGGCCATGGAGGTGTACCTGGCCGCGGATCTGTCCGCCGAGCGCAACCAGCCGGTCAGCCTGCCCCTCGACCAGGAGGAGGCGGAGCGCGCGTTGGCAGCCTCCGTGCGAGCCTGACGCGCTGGGCGATGCGCATCGCCCGACGCCCGATCGCCACGGCCGTGGTCTACACCGTCGCCGGCGTGCTGCCCCTGTACCTGACGTCGGCGCAGGCGGTGCGGCTCCAGGATGATCTGGCCTTCGGCAAGACCGAGCTGGGACTGACCGTCTCGTCGTTCTGGTCGCGGCGAACCTCGTGATCGCGACGTCGGTTCGGGCCGGGCGAAAGACGGGCTTCGCGGAATCGATCTCGCTCTTCATAGTGGCTGTTCTCGGGCTGGCGCTGCTCACGCTTTCCGGGTCGTCGAAGCCCCTGTTCGTCGCCGGCCTGCTACTTGCCTTCGCGGGGGCCTGGGGATGGCAGGGAGTGATGAACCTCATGGTCATCCGGACCGTCGACCTCCCCCCGGGGACCGCCACGGGAGCGGTGGCGTCAGGCACCTACCTCGGGACGGTCGGCGTCCCGGCCGTCGTCGGGCTCGTGGTGAGCGGTTCTCCTATACGGTGGTCTTCGCGGGTCAGTCGGCGCTCATGGTGGTCGCCGTGATCGCCGTCGTGGTCGGTCGTCTGCTCAGCCGTTCTTCGGTCGGCGCCTCCCAGGGGGGACAGCGATGAGAGTCGGAATCTGCTCCGTCGGCGCCGAGCTCGTCTCGGGAGAGGTCGCCGACACCAACGCCGCATGGTTGGCGCGCCGGGTACTGGAGAGCGGCGGGCGGGTCGTGGCCGAGCTTCTCGTCGGCGATGATCGGGACGCGATCGCCGAGGCGCTCCAGTGGCTCGCCCGCAGGGCGGACGTGCTGGTCGTCGGTGGTGGTCTCGGACCCACCGCGGACGATCTCACGCGCTACGCCGTCGCCGACTTCGCCGGGGTGAAGCTGGGACGGCGGCGTGCGCTCGTGGAGCACCTGGAGGACGTGTACTCCCGGCTCGGGCTGGCGATGCCACCATCGAACCTGTGCCAGGCGGACGTGCCGGTGGGCGCCCAGGTGTACGACCCCCCCGGCACGGCTGCCGGCTTCGCACTGGATGTGGCCGCCGCGGGCAGGGACGTCCGCGTGCACGTCATCCCCGGGGTCCCCTGGGAGTACCGGACGATGGCCGAACGCGACGTCCTGCCCGACCTCCTCGGGCGCAGTGGAGGGGTGGCGCGCGTCACGCGGACGCTCCGCGTCGTCGGCGTGGGCGAGTCCTCCGTGGGAGAGCAGCTCCGGGAGCTGAGCGACCGGCTGGTACGGGCCGCCGGCGACCCCGAGGATCCGGCGCACGGCATCGACCTCGGGTTCCTCGCCGGCTCTGACGAGATCCTCGTCCGCGTCACGGTCGCCGGTCCCACACCCGCTGCGGCGCGCGATCGGGCGGCCCCTGTCGTCGCGGAGATCGCCGACCGCCTGGGAGTGTCGGTGGTGAGCGTGGACGAGCAGAAACTCGAGGACGAGGTCGCTCGCCTGCTGCGGGCGGCAAGTCTGACGGTCGTAACGGCGGAGGGCTGCACGGCCGGCAGGATCGCGGCCCGGCTGGCCGGCGTGGATGGTGCGACGGACTACTTCCGCGGGGGTGTGGTGGCCTATGCGCCGGACACCCTCCCCCAGATGCTCGCGCTGTCACCCGAGGTGCTCAGCCGGCACGGCCGTGTGAGTGCCGAGGCCGCCGAGGCCATGGCGACCACTGCACGACAGTTGTACGGCACCGACATCGCGGTGGCGGCGACCGGTGTCGAAGGTCCGCGACGCCCCGAGGGCGATCCCGAGGTCGGAACGGTGTGGTGGGCCGTGGCGCTCCCTGACGGCACGGTTCACACCCACGAGCGCTTCATCCCCGGTGACCGTGAGATCGTGCAGGCACGCACCGCCGCGTTCGCGCTGGGATCGCTCCGGGAGCATCTGCTGATCCTCGGATCCTCCACCCTCCAGACGGGGTGACCGCGCCGCGGGTGACGGCCGCGCGGCTACGCTCGCGGATATGAGCGAGCCGCCCACACCCGCAACTCCGGAATCCGCCGAGGATGCCAGCCGCCTCGAGGCGCTCATCGCTGAGCGCCGGGCCAAGGCCGCGCGGCTGCGGGAGCAGGGCGGCGATCCCTACCCGGTCGGCGTGCGGTTCACCCACTCGCTCGCGTCGGTGCAGGCGGACTGGGAGGGCAAGCTGGAGGCCGGCGAGTCCAGCGGCGCGCGGGTGAGCGTCGGCGGGCGCCTGGTCCGCCGCCGCGGGCACGGCAGGCTCGCCTTCCTGGTCCTGCGGGAGGGCGACGCCGACCTGCAGGTCATGGCCGCTCTGGACGTGCTCGGCGCCGAGGGCATGACCCGCCTCGACGATCTGGACCTCGGGGACTGGGCGGCCGTCGAGGGTGAGGTCATCCGCTCCCGCCGGGGCGAGCTCAGCGTGCAGGCCGAGCAGATCGCGCTCATCGGCAAGAGCCTTCGCCCCCTGCCCGACACCTGGCATGGCGTGCGCGATGTGGAGACGCGCTTCCGCCAGCGTGAGGTCGACCTGACGGTGAACGCGGCCGCGCGGCGGGTCTTCCACATCCGGGCCACTGTGATCGCCGCGCTGCGCGCGGAGTTGGTCGAGCGCGGCTACGTCGAGGTCGAGACGCCGATGCTGCATCCGATTCCGGGGGGCGCGACGGCAAGGCCCTTCGTGACCCACCACAACGCGCTCGACATGGATCTGTTCCTGCGCGTCGCGCCGGAGCTGTATCTGAAACGGCTGGTTGCCGGCGGCATGCCGAGGGTGTTCGAGATCGGCCGGGTCTTCCGCAACGAGGGGCTGAGCCCGCGGCACAACCCCGAGTTCACGATGCTGGAGTCCTACGAGGCCTACGCGGACTACCACGGGATGATGGACCTCACGCAGGCGCTCGTGCAGCGCGCCGCGCGTGAGGCGATCGGGACCACCACGGCCATCTACGGCGGGCGCGAGGTCGACCTCGGCGGTCAGTGGCCCCGCCGGCCGCTGCTCGACCTCGTCGGTGAGGCGACCGGTCGGGACGACCTCGGCTACGAGACGCCGCCGGCCGAGGTGCGCGCACTGTGCGCTGAGCACGGTGTCCCGATCGAGGAGTCGTGGGGCGTCGGCAAGCTGATGCTGGAGTTGTACGAGAAGCTGGTCGAGCACACGCTGTGGGACCCGACGTTCGTGATCGACTACCCGGTCGAGGTGTCGCCGCTGGCCCGTCGCCACCGCGAGGACGCCCACGTGGTGGAGCGCTTCGAGCCGATCGTGGTCGGGCGCGAGTTGGGCAACGCCTTCAGCGAGTTGACCGACCCCGACGACCAGCGCGCCCGGCTGGAGGCCCAGGGTCGCGCGAAGGCGGCCGGGGACGAGGAGGCGATGGCGGTCGATGAGGCCTACCTACGGGCCATGGAGTTCGGGATGCCGCCGATGGGCGGGCTCGGGATCGGCGTCGACCGGCTGGTGATGCTGCTCGCCGACGTCCAGACCATCCGCGACGTCATCCTGTTCCCCACCCTCCGGCCCGAGTAGATTCTCCACAGGTTCCTCGGCGCGGGGTTCGCTCGTATCCTGGGAGCCTTCTACGGTCGCCCGCATGACCGATGGAGGTGGGAGATGGCCGCGGAGCCCCAGACCGGGCTCACCTACGAGGATCTGCAGCGCTTCCCGGACGACCTGCTGCGGCGGGAGATCATCGACGGGGAGCTGTTCGTGACCCCGTCGCCGAACCTCCGTCACCAGAGCGTCGTCCTGAAGCTCGGTGCCGCGTTGCTGGCTTACGCTGAACAGCAGGG
>WHTC01000396.1 GCA_009379795.1 Nitriliruptorales bacterium
AGAAGCTGGCCGATATCCAGACCGGGTCTGACCGGGTGACTCCTGGTCGGGCCGGAGGTGGCGAAGGTGATGCGAGCCGCAAGTTGCGTCGGCTCGTTAGTCGGCCCAGGCCGCCAGGTCGAGCTGGCGGAGGCGCGCGGGGTCGGCGAGCACGTCGATTTCGACGATCTTCCCGTTCCTGACCGTGAAACCCATGACAAAGACCGGCCGCCCGCGCGGCGCCACGACGACTCCCGCGGCTGCGTTGACGAGAGCCGGTCGTACGAACGGGGAGAGCCGCGTGGCGGTGAGCGCCTGTTCGGCCACGGCCGTGGCACCGCGAACCACCATCGAGACGCCCGGACGCACGACACCGCCATCGGATCGCAGCACGACGTCCGGGTCGAGCACCGCGACCAGCGCGGCGAAGTCGCCGTCGCGGGAGGCAGCGAAGAACGCGTCGACCACTTCTCGCTGGCGGGTGAGATCGGCGTCCGGCGCCGGAGCCGCTTGCCGCACCCGGCGGCGCGCGCGGCTGGCGAGCTGCCGTGCCGCGGTCAGGGAGCGCCCCACGATGGGAGCGATCTCGTCGAAGGGCACGGTGAACATGTCGTGCAGCACGAACGCCAGCCGCTCGGCGGGAGCCAACGTGTCGAGCACCACGAGCAACGCGAGCCCGACCGAGTCGGCCAGCAACGCCTCGTGCTCAGGGTCGCCCCCGTCCACGCGGCTCACGACCGGGTCAGGCACGTGCACGCCCAATGGCTCCTCGCGCCGCGAGTTGCGTGAGCGCAGCATGTTCAGGCACACCCTGGCGACCACCGTCGTCAGCCATCCGCCCAGATTCTCCACGCCGCTCACCTCGGAGCGGCTCAGCCGCAGCCACGCTTCCTGGACGGCGTCGTCGGCCTCACTGAGCGAGCCGAGCATCCGGTAGGCCACCGCCCGCAGATGGGTGCGGTGTGTCTCAAACCGCTCGGCCAGCCAGTCGTGTTCGCTCATCAGTCCGTCCATCGGTCACATTCTCTCGCCGCGGCGTGTCATGGCAGTAGACCGACGAACCCCGGTGTGCCGCGGAGATCGACTATCCCGTGCAACGCGGGTGGTTCGGCACAGACACCAAGCCCCTTTGAAGGAGAGCAATCATGACATCCCCCGTTCTGGTCACCGGCGGCACAGGCACGCTCGGGCGGCTCGTCGTCGCGCGGCTGCGGGACACTGGCTGCGACGTGCGGGTGCTCAGTCGGCGCCACCACGAAGCCGCCGACGGCATCGAGTTCGTCACCGGCGACCTGGCCACCGGCGAGGGGATCGAACCCGCGGTGGATGGGGCCGGGACCATCGTGCACTGCGCAGGCAGCGCCAAGGGCGACGAGGACAAGGCCCGGAACCTGGTACGGGCGGCATCACGGGCGGGGGCGGCGCATCTGGTGTACATCTCGGTCGTCGGCGCGGACCGCATCCCGATCGGCAGCCGAGTCGACCGCGCCATGTTCGGCTACTTCGGGTCCAAGCTGGCCGCAGACCGGATCGTGGCCGACTCCGGCCTGCCGTTCACGACGCTGCGCACCACCCAGTTTCACGACCTGATCCTGACAGTGGCCCAGCAGATGGCAAAGCTGCCCGTGATACCGGCTCCGGCCGGCTTCCGGTTCCAGCCGATCGACGCCGCCGAGGTCGCGGCCAGGCTCGCCGAACTCACCCTCGACAGGCCGGCCGGCCTGGTGCCGGACATGGGCGGACCGCGGGCATACCGCATAGCCGACCTGCTCCGCGGATACCTGCGGGCCACACACCGACACCGCCCCATCGTGCCGCTCCGGCTGCCAGGCAAGGCCGCCCGCGCGTTCCGGGCCGGCGCTAACCTGGCACCCGAGCAAGCCGTAGGCCA
>WHTC01000344.1 GCA_009379795.1 Nitriliruptorales bacterium
ACCAGCCAGGGGCACACCGACCTGGACGTCGGACGCTACAACGCCGGCCAGAAGGGCTACTTCTGGTACGCCCTGGTCACCGGCATCCTGCTGCTGCTCACGGGCATCCCGCTGTGGTTCCCCGACAGCCTCGCGCTGGGGCTGCTGCGAGTGTCGAGGGTGCTCCACCACGTGCTGTTCCTGCTGACCGTGGCCGGATTCATCGTACACGTATACATGTCGACGGCGATGTTCCCGGGGACGTTGAGCGCGCTGACCAGCGGCACGGTCACCCGCCGCTGGGCAGCGTGGCACCACCCGGCGTGGTTCCGCGACCGGGACCGCAAGGACCGCTCGTCGACTACCGCGGCCGAATGAGGAAACCACGCGGCGGTCCGGGCGAGTTCGGCCGGCGGCTGGCCAGGGCGCAGCGGGTGGCCTCCACCCCCGGCGCCCGGGAACCCCTCGCCGTGCTCTGCGCCGTATTGGGGCACCAGGGCGTCCGCGCCAGCGACCCGACGGTGACCGCTGCGGCGGCGCTGACCACCGCGGCCGCCGAGCAGCGCCGCGCGGCCAACCGCTTCCCGCTGCTGGATCTGCCCGCCGCCGTCGATCAGATCGCCGCTGAGGTACCGCGCGCCGCTGATGCGCTCCTCGCTCCCGGGGGGCCTACCGTGCCCGAGCCCCTGGCCAGCGCCGGCCAGCAGCTCGCCGGCGCGCCGGACGCGGAGCTGCAGGCGCAGACCGAGCGCTGGCTTGAGGACCCCACATGGGTGGAGCCGCGCTCGGCCTTCTGGATCGGAGTCGCCGCCGGGCCGATCCTCGAGCTGGGGGCCGCGGTGGCGACTGTGCCACCGCGTAACGAGTGGATCGGCGCCGCCTGCCCGGTATGCGGCGGGACGGCGCAGGTCTCGGTCATCGCCGAGGAGACCGGCGAGTTCATGGCCGGCTCGCCCCGGTCGCTGGTGTGCGGTCGCTGCGCCACCTGGTGGGCGTTCGCCCGGGCGACGTGCGTGGCCTGCGGTGAGGCCCAGCCGCAGCGGCTGGGCTCCTACGTGGCCGAGGGCATGCCGTGGGCACGGATCGACGCCTGTAACACCTGCCACGGGTACGTCAAGACCTTCGACCTGCGCCAGGACGGCGCGGTCGACCTCGTCCCGCTCGTCGAGGACACCGCCACCGTCGCCTTGGACCTGTGGGCCAGCGACCAGGGCTTCCACCGTCCCGTGCGCTCCCTGGCCGGCGTCTGAACCGGCTGCGCGTGCGTACATCTGCAAGGGCCGTCTCGGCCACGGGCGTCTGAGCGGACTGCGGGCGTAGGGCAGTCCTGCGAGTGCGATCAGACGCCGATGACGACCAGCCCGGGGATTGTCGTCGGGAACCCGTCATCCTGGGTCACCACCGGCCAGCCGTGGGCGATCGCGGTCGCCGCGATCCACGAGTCGTTGATCTCCATCCTCTTGCCTGCCGCCTTGAGGCGCTGTCGCAGCAGTGCCCACGCGGCGGCGACACGGTTGTCCACGGGGACCGGGTCGAGCCGTTCCGCGGCACTCAGGGTGTCGAGGCGGCGGGAATATCGTCTTTCTTCTGCGACATGCGCACATATATTGCCAGCGTCGCTGAAGGACGTCGATGTGGTAGCCCACGCGTTCCATTGATCCCGGGCAACGAAGGGACCTCGACCTCGCCTTGGACGACGCCGTTGGCGGCCGAAGTCTCCGGGGTACGGCGGAACCGTCACAAGGCATTGTCCCGTGGATCATCGAGCAGGACAGTGCGGCGAATGTGATGTCGCCGTCACGGGTTCAGGTGGCGAGGATGGTGCAGGTGATCGAGGTACGTACCGCGCATACGGCCGACCTGGATGCCGCCACCCTCAAAGCGGCACGAGCCCTGCTCGACGAGGTCTTCGAGGGAGACATGACCGACCATGACTGGGAGCACGCACTGGGCGGAGTGCATGCGCTGGCGTGGGAGGGAACCGAGCTGATCGGGCATGCGTCCCTGGTCCAGCGGCAGCTGCTGCACGGCGGGCGAGCGCTGCGCACCGGCTATGTGGAGGGCGTCGGGGTGCGAGCGGACCGCCGCGGACGCGGGCACGGCGCGGCCATGATGGACGCGCTGGAGCGGGTGGTGCGCGGCGCGTACGAGATCGGTGCGCTCGCTGCCACCGACGAGGCCGCGGGCTTCTACGCGGTACGCGGTTGGAGGGTGTGGCAGGGACCGTCCTCGGCGCTCACACCGACCGGCATCCAGCCGACCGAGGCGGAGGACGGCGGCATCTATGTCCTGCCGGTGACGGTCACGCTGGACCTGTCCGGCGAGCTCACCTGCGACTGGCGCGATGGCGACCTCTGGTAGCGCTGCCCCGGCCTACCGTTGTTGGCGGCCGAGCCGGCCAGGTACCGCCACCCCGTGAGTGACA
>WHTC01000369.1 GCA_009379795.1 Nitriliruptorales bacterium
CGGGCCGCGCCCAGCCCGGCGGCTGCGAGCTGTGCGTCCTGGAAGAAGCCGTAGATGTTCTGTAGCACGACGATTCCGCGATCCGTGTCGGGAAGCAGGACCACCATTGCCTGATAGCCGTGGACGGCGCCGCCGTGCCAGATCGTCCTGGTGCCGAGGTCGGCGTTACGGTCGTCGTCGCGCCAGCCCAGTCCGTAGCGGTGGGTGTCGCTGATGCGAGCGGTCCCGTTCTGCAGCTGCGACACCGACGAGTTCTCAAGTACCCGCGAGCCACCAACCCTGGCACCGAGCTGATCCATGGCGAAGCGTGCGAGGTCCTCGACGGTGCCACCGAGGTAGCCGTAGCTCGGGCCGGTCTGGTCATAGGACGGAGTGGCTGCGATCGGGCGGCCTAAGGCGTAGGCGTGGCCGTCGGGAAGTCCCGCCGCCGCCTCGTCGGGCGAGGTGATGACGCCATCCATCTCGAGCGGCTGGAGGACGTGCTGGCGCAGGTACTCGGTGAAACTGCGGCCGCTGGCGGCTTCGACGATCGCGCCGAGGACGACATAGTTCGCGCTCGTGTACTCGTGTCTCTCGCCCGGCTCGGACAGCAGTGCGACCTCGGAGAGGTCGGCGACCGCCGCGCCGTACGGATCGCGCCGCCGGTCGAACCGGTCGGTGATGCCGGTGCCTTCCGGTATGCCGCTGGTCTGCACGAGCAGGTGCCGGACGGTGATCCGCTTGGTCGCGTCGGCGTCGGAAAGGGTGAACGACGGCAGGTATGTGCGCACCGGCTCGTCGAGCTCGATCGCACCGGACTCCACGAGCGTCATGACCGCGGTCGCTGTGATCGGCTTGGACACCGAGCCCCAGAGGAACGGCGTCGACTCGGTCACCGGATCGCCGTTGCCGTCACTCCCCCAGGTGCCGATGTGCTCGATCGAATCGGACGTTACGGCGGCGTAAGCCATGCCAGGCGTACTAGTGGCCTCCATCCGGTCACGGAGGTAGCTGTCGATGTCGCCACCGTCCGCGACCGGAGCCGCGCCGGTGCCTGCCAGCACGCCTGCGTGCGCTGCCACGATCAGGGTGAGTAGTCGATGCATCCGTCCTCCGATAGCCGGAACATTTGACCGTATGGCCGTACGGTTCTCGATAACCGTACACTGATATGGTTATCGAGTGCCACGCACCTCTGACCACGACACACGCCGGCGGCAGATCGCCGCAGCGGTGAGCCGGGTCGTATCCCGAGCGGGGCTCGACGCCGCTACGGTCGCCCGGGTTGCGACCGAGGCGCGCGTCTCCGTCGGGCTGGTGCAGCACTACTTCGCCTCCAAGGACGACCTCCTGCTCTTCGCCTATGGGCAGGTGACGGCTGATATCGGCGGGCGAGTAGCGGCCTTGATCGCCGCCGGCGAGAAGCAGGAACAGACCATCTCCGCAATCGTGTCTGCGTGCCTGACCGAGCTACTGCCGATCGACGAACGTCGCCGCGCGGAGTTTCGCGTCACCCACGCGTTCCTCGGGCGGGCCCTCGACAACCCCGCGCTCGCCGAGGTCGCGCGGACGACATCGGCGGACATCCGTGCCCGGCTGAGTACCGCGGTGACCAACGGCAAAGAGTGCGGCGAGGTCGAGCCCGACGTCGACGCCGACCTCGCCGCCACCCGGATGTCAGCTCTTGTCGAGGGACTGGCCGATCAGCTCTACCTCGACCCCAATCGATCCGTGGGCCCTCTCACATTGGCGGCAGCCACCGACGAGACGCTGCGAGCGTGCCTCGCCGACGTGTTCACCGGCGAGTGCCGCCACCACTGGCCCAGCCGCACCTGACCTTGCGACACCCCACAGACCCAGACAGTGCCCATGCTTGCCGTGCCCTGCCGGGGCGCGTCAAACATGGGCAACACCAACAGCTGAGCTGGGGGTACTCAGGGGCAGCTTCGAACGGCGACTGTTGACCGTCCGCAGGCCGAACGCGGGCCCGTCGGTTACGCCGTTCCCCGGATCGTCCCGCCAGGGGACGAAAGAAACTGCGCGATCTCGTCGGAGATCCTCGGATAGTCCTCGCCGAACCAGATGAAGTGCGTGTCTGCGCCGCTGGTGAGCAGTTGCGCTCGCGGGATGCCAGCGGCCAGGGCCTGCGCATGGGCAAAGGGGACGGAGCCGTCCGCACGGGTGGC
>WHTC01000243.1 GCA_009379795.1 Nitriliruptorales bacterium
CTAGCGTGCCGAGCATGGACCGGCCGGCGCTGCAGACGTGGTTGGCGGGCTACGAGCGGGCGTGGCGGGCACCCGGCGGCCCCGCCCTCGAGGAAGCGCTGGAGGCGCTGTTCGCGCCCGAGGCAACTTACCAGATGGCACCCTTCGAGGAGCCTTACCGCGGTCTGCCGGCCATCGTGGCGATGTGGCAGGCCGAACGTGAGGGACCTGACGAGGTCTTCACGATGCAAGCCGAGATCCTTGCGGTGGAAGGCGACATCGGTGTGGCGCGCCTGGGGGTGCGCTACGGCGACCCGGTCGACCAGATCTTCCGGGACCTCTGGATCGTGCGCTTCGACGACGCCGGCCGCTGCACGGCCTTCGAGGAGTGGCCGTTCTGGCCGCCGGACAGCTGACCGGTGGGCGCTCGACGGGCTCAGAGTGGTCCGCGCGCGCGGCTCACTCGGAAGCGAGGCGGGTGGAGCCGAAGGCGTGGGGCAGGAGGTCGCGGGACAGCACGTAGCGGGCGAGGGGCCCACCGGCGGCGGCGGCGGCGAGGATGGACAGGTCGGGGGCGAATTCGAACAGGACCTGGCGGCACACACCGCACGGCGTGCACGGGCCTGCGCCGTCGCCGATCACGGCGAGCAGGGTGAAATCCCGCACCCCGGCGACCACCGCGGCGGGCAGCGCCACGCGCTCGGCGCAGATCGACGCCGGGTAGGCGGCGTTCTCGACGTTTGCCCCCACGAACACCCGGCCGTCGCCAGCTCGCACTGCGCAGCCGACGCGAAAGCGCGAGTACGGGGCGTAGGCGCGCTCCTGCGCCTCGCGAGCGGCGGCCAGGAGATCGGCCTCCTCGCCTGACAGGGACGAATCAGGCTCGGGTGACGGCAGGCCGACGGTGGGGTCCGGGGTCACGAGCGCATCACGCCAACTCGTGCAGGGCCTGACGCTGCGCGCGGGTCAGGCGCTGGACGAGAACCTTGTCGATCCGCCGGCCATTGACCTGCTCGGCGGTCAGTCGCACATGCTCGAGCTCGACCCGCTCCCCCGCCGACGGAACGCGGCCCAGCACGCCGAACAGCAGCCCGCCGACGCTGTCCCACTCGTCGTCGGGCAGCGAGGTGCCGAGCAGCTCGTTCAACCGGTCGACCGACAGCCGCGCGTCGACCCGCCAGGAGTCGTCGGCCAGCTTCTCAACCAGGGACTCCTCGCGGTCGTACTCGTCGACGATCTCGCCGACCAACTCTTCGAGCACATCCTCGATGGTGACCAGCCCGGCGGTCCCGCCGTACTCGTCGACCACCACCGCCAGGTGGACCTTCTGAGTCTGCATGTCGCGCAGTAACTGGTCGACCGAGGCCAGCTCAGGCACGAAGTGCGTCTCACGCAACAGCTCGCCCCAGGGCCCCTCAGCGCTGCCGGTGGCATGCAGATGGCGCAGCACGTCCTTGGCGTAGACCAACCCGATGATCTGGTCGCGATCCTCGGCGTCATGCACCGGGACCCGGGAGTGCCCGGCGGCGAGGATGACGTCGGCGACATCGGTCAGGGGGGCGTCGGCGCTGACCATCACCATGTCGGGACGCGGGACCATGATCTCGCGCACCACGGTGTCCCCGAGCTTGAACACCCGGTGCAGCATGACGCGCTCGCTGGATTCGATGACCTCGTCCGACTCGGCGACGTCGATCATCTCGCGCAGCTCGTCGGCGGTCATGAACGGTCCGCTCGCCAGGCGTTTGCCGGGGGCGATCAGGTCACCGATGCGCACCAGGATCTCCGACAGCGGGGACAGGGGCAGGGCGAACAGTCGCACCCACCTGGCCGTGGCCAACGCGACGCCGTCCGTGCGCTGCAGCGCGAGGGTGCGCGGCGCCACCTCCGAGGTGATGAACAGCAATGGCCCCACCACGAGGAGGGTGACGAGCACCGCGACCGTGTCACCGCTGTGGCGTGTCAGCACCACCGTGAGCAGCACCACTACGCCCACGCGCAGGATGATCACGAGCAGCCCGAGGATGTTCAGCGTGCGCACCGGGTCCTGCGTGACCTCCAGCAGGCGCTCCGCGCCGGGCCGCTCCTCATCAAGCAGCTTCAGCGCGCGTACCCTCGACATGCGCGTCAACGCCGCCTGCGCGGCGCTCAAGAAACACGCCATGAGCAGCGCCGCGCCCGCGGCGGCCAGGGCCCAGGCGTCGGCGAAGCCGAACCCGCTCATGGTGCCTCCACATCGATCTCGACGCCGCCTCCTGCAGCAGGCTCCGGCCTGGCCGTGCGGAACTCAGCGAGCAGCCGGTCGGTCAGCCCGAGCATGACGTCACGCTCCTCCGGCTCGGCGTGGTCGTGACCGAGCAGGTGCAGGATGCCGTGGGCCACCAGCAACTCGAGCTCGGCCTCCGGCGTGTTGCCCTGCCGGGCGGCCTGCTCGGCGGCGATTTCGGGGCACAGCACGACATCGCCCAGGATCGAAGGCTCCCCCGGCCCGCTCTCGCCGGGGAGGTCCATAGGGAACGCCAGGACGTCGGTGGGACCGTCAGCGCCCAGGTGGTGCGCATTGAGCGCGGCGATCGCGCCGGTGTCGACACACAGGATCGACAGGTCCATCGAGGCAGGCACGCCCCGGTCAGCGAGCACGAAGTCCGCCAGACGCCGCAGATGTTCGACATCGATCGGCCTGGTCTGCTCGTCGGCGACGAAGACCGCCATCAGATGCCCCCCGGACTCTGCCTGTACGGGCCGGCTGGCTGGGGCCACTCCCGCCGCCCGTAGAGAGATCGGCTATTCCCGGCGTCCAACCTGTGCGCTCGCCTCCTGGTCCTCATCGTAGACCCGGTAGGCCTCTACGATCTCCTGCACGATGCGATGACGAACCACGTCGCGGCCCGTGAGCTCGCAGAAGGCCACCCCGTCGATCGAGGTCAGAATCCGGCGTACGATCCGCAGACCGGAGTGCCGCCCCGAGGGCAGGTCGACCTGGGTCACGTCGCCGGTGACCACGGCCTTGGAACCGAAGCCCAGCCGGGTCAGGAACATCTTCATCTGCTCGGCTGTGGTGTTCTGCGCCTCGTCCAGCACGACGAAGCTGTCGTTGAGGGTCCGCCCGCGCATGAAGGCCAACGGCGCGACCTCGATCGTCCCGCGCTCCATGAGCACCGAGATCTGCTCGGCGTCCATCATGTCGTACAGGGCGTCAAAGAGCGGACGCAAGTACGGGTCGATCTTCTCGTAGAGCGTGCCGGGAAGGAACCCCAGCCGCTCCCCCGCCTCCACCGCCGGACGGGTCAGGATGATGCGGTTGACCTGCTTGCGACGTAGCGCGAGCACCGCCATGGCCATGGCAAGGTACGTCTTGCCGGTCCCGGCCGGGCCGATGCCGAACACGACCGTGTTGTTGCGGATCGCGTCGAGGTACCGCTTCTGCCCCACCGTCTTCGGCCGGATGATCCGACCGCGATGAGTGAGCGCCTCGTCGGACAGGACTTCGGCGGGGCTGGGATGCTCCGCGCCGCGAACAATGGCGATGGTCGTTCCGACGCTCGCCTCGTCAAGGGTGTGCCCGCGGTCCAGCAACTTCACGAACTCGTTGAAGACCCCGATGACGCGGTTGGTCTCGTCGGGCGGACCGGTGACGGTGATCTCATTGCCGCGGACCAGGATGTCGACATCCACAAAAGCCGACTCCACCAGCTTCAGCAGTTCGTCACCGCTCCCGAGCAGCGCGACCATCGAGTGGTGTCCGGGGATTGATGTCTTGACTTGTGTAGAACTGGCCAAACGGTTCTCTTGGGGTAGGGGCCCAGGGGGCCTGAGTGTAGCGTCTGGGCAAGGTCGGCCATGACGCGGGCCATGGTCAACCAGGCGGAGCAACCAGCGGCAGCGGCCGGTCGCTCAGGCCAAGGCGGTCCGGCTCGGATAGGCCACGGTCACTGACCCCCTTCCTCAGCCGACACTGTGGCTGATTGGTCGGTCGGTGAGGACAGGGGTCACTGCAATTCCTGGTAACGGCCCAGCACGCGGGAGACGTAGACCTGGGTCTCGGTGATGTTGGGGATGCCTCCTGCGGAGTCGACCCGGGCGGGACCCGCGTTGTAGGCGGCGACGGCGAACTCGGGCTGGCCGGGGTACCGATCCAGCAGTTGACGGATGTACTTGGCGCCACCGAGCAGGTTCTGCTCGGGATCGTAGGGGTTCACGCCGAGCGACGCGGCGGTCGACGGGATGAGCTGGCACAGGCCGATCGCCCCCGCGGGTGACACGACGTTGGGGTGGAAGTTGGATTCCGTCCAGGCCACCGCCGCGAGCAGCCGCGGATCGATGCTGACGCTGCTGGCGGCACGGACGATCGCGGAGCCGAACTGCTGGCCCGCGGGCGGGAGGCGGTAGACCCACTCCCCCATCCCGAGACCGATACCGGCCTCCAACTGGGCGGCCACGCCC
>WHTC01000342.1 GCA_009379795.1 Nitriliruptorales bacterium
ATACCGCATAGCCGACCTGCTCCGCGGATACCTGCGGGCCACACACCGACACCGCCCCATCGTGCCGCTCCGGCTGCCAGGCAAGGCCGCCCGCGCGTTCCGGGCCGGCGCTAACCTGGCACCCGAGCAAGCCGTAGGCCAACGGACCTGGGAAGACTTCCTGGCCGAACGGGTCGGCACTTCTACCGGCACCAGCGGCAGTTGATCGCCGCCGCCGCGCCCGCGGCACATCGGCCCAACGCAAGTCCCTTGTCGAACAGCTCATCGCCGAAATCACCATCATCGGGCCAGGACAGATCCGGCCGATCTACCGCGTCCCACGCGCCAGCCACGCCAGAGAAAGAGCCGCCGCCGGCGAGCCCGCAGTTCGCACAATGGGCAACCTGGTGGGCATCGAGGTGGGGGAACACGGGCATCCCGGCGCCGATCGCGGTCGGGTTGACGAACAGGTGGAACTCGTCGAGCAGACCCTTGGCGATCAGGTCCGATACAAGCGTGCCGCCTCCGTAGGCGATCATGTCCCCGCCCGGCTGGGCCTTGAGCTGGTTCACGGTCTCGGAGAGATCGCCGCCGGCGATGACGGTGTTCTCCCAGGGCGACTCGGTGAGGGTGTTGGAGATCACGACCTTGGGCGTGTCGTTCATCTTGTCGATGGCCTCCTTGTCCTCGCCCTCGGGCCCGGCCGCCCAAGCCGGGATGAACCCCTCGGCGAGCTTGCGGCCCAACACGATGCAGTCGACCGGTTCGTCGAGCGCCGCGACGTAGGCATTGATGTCGTCGGTCCATGGGAGCGTCATCCAGTCCATCTCGCCGTTCGGGCCGGCCATGTAGCCGTCGACGCTGGTCTGGACCTGGAGCTTGAACTTGCGCACCAGGTGCTTCCTTTCGGGATTCGGGGGTGGTGTCGCCGGATGCGGCTACCACTACCTGGTGGGTGATTCGGATCGCGGTCAGTCCAGCGCGAACGATCCGGTGACGATCTCGCCTGCTGGCTCGTACGTGCCCATCACGACTCCCGTGCTGGAGACCTTGCTGTCGACGAGCTTGAGCCCGGAGGGGATGGTGCCTTCGGCGAACAGGCGTTTGCCCGACCCGATGACAAGGGGGAAGACCCACAGGCGGAACTGGTCGGCGAGGTCGTGGCGCAACAGCGTCTGAATCAGGTTCCCACTGCCATGCACCTGCAGCTCTGGCCCGTCTTCCTTCTTGAGTTCCGCGATGCCTTCGGCCGCGTCGCCCTCGATCAGGACCGAGTTGCTCCATTCCAGGGTGGGACGACTGCGCGACACGACGTACTTGGTGGCGTCGTTAAATGGCTTGGCGCCGGCATCGTCGGTGGCGTGCGGCCAGTGTGCGGCCATAATGTCGTAGGTCTTGCGGCCGAGGACGAGAGCGAATGGCGCGCTCGTCGCCTCGCCCATGACCTGTTCCATCTGCTCGTCCCAATAGTTCACCGACCAGCCACCGTGCACGAAGCCGCCGCTATCGTCCTCTCCGGGTCCGCCGGGGGCTTGCATGACCCGTCGAGGGTCACGAAGGTCTGCACAATCAATTTTCTCATCTCGCGTTCCTTTCGATCGGATCCGTAAAGCGGAGTCGGCGTCGCGCACGTCGTCCCACTTGTGAAGCGTCGCTAGCCCTGGTGAACAAGCCGGGGTGCGGCGGGCCGGATCGGGCGGCTCGCCGCCCCGGTTACTCAGCGAGCAGGGCGTCCATCTGGCCGACCGCTTGTCGCAGACCCTCTGCCGCGCCCATGTTCACCAGCTGCTCCATCTGCTCGAGGGAGTCGAAGACCGAGCGCAGCTCCATCCGGGTGCCGCCGTCGTGCTCGGTGAGCTGCATGTGCACCGTGGTGGTCGGCATGTCGGCGATCGGTGTCCCGTCTTGGTCGGCGAACCCGTCGGTGAACGCCAGGGACTTCGGCGGGTTGACCGACGTGACCCGCCACCAGCCGCGGTACTTCTCGCCATCTGGACCGGTCATGAAGTAGGTGACGTCACCGCCGGGGGTCAGGTCGTGCTCCTCCACGGTCGCCGGGTAGCTCGGCGGTCCCCACCAGCGCTCCAGCTGCCGCGGGTCGGCCCACAGCTGCCACACCCGCTCGGTCGGGGCGTCGAAGTCGGCGACCAGGGTGAGGGTCAGGCTGTCGAAGTCCTTGTCGACGCTGGTGACGCTCATCTGTCGTGTCCTCTCGTCGGGTTGTTCTCTCCTGGGTCGGGGACCTGCGCGAGCAGGTGGGACATTTGGTCCACTCGCCCGCGCCAGGCCGTCTCGAGCTGGTCGAGGGCCTGCCGCGCCTGGCGTACGGCGTCGGGGTCGGTGCGCACGAGCTGCTCCCGTCCGCGGCGCTCCTTGGTGACCAGGCCGGCCCGCTCCAGCACCGCGACGTGCTTCTGCACCGCGGCGAAGCTCATCGG
>WHTC01000143.1 GCA_009379795.1 Nitriliruptorales bacterium
AGTTGCGGGTGCTCACCCGCTGGACGATCGTCTTCTCCGTCCACGTGCCCGCCACGTCGGGTTCGCCGGCGACGTCGGCGAAGGTCGACAGCAGGGTCGGGTTGGAGGCGTCCTTGAGGCTGATCGCGCGGACGCCCTGGCTCTGGCAGCCGATCAGCCAACTGGACAGGTAGGCGACCCGCTTGTGCGCCCACACGTCCGCGAGTGATCCCGTGCCAGGGTCGTAGGTTCCCAGCACCTCGAAGCCGGAACGGGACGCGTCCTCGGCCTTCGCCGGTGCGGGCCCGGGCTGGCCGGGAGCCCGGGAGGCATCGTACAACTCGTACCCACGCTCGACGCGGTTGTCCGCGCCACAGGCGCCGCTCGTGTCGTGGGCGCAGGCCACCTGATGGGCATGGAGCAGCGGTGACACCGTCAGCGTGAGGGCCAACAGGAACACCAAGATCATCCCGCGTGGGACTCGCCACATCGACCACCGCGCCATGCCCCCGCCCTTCTTCAAGATCCGAATGGATGCACATCGTGATCGATCTCAGCGCCCAATTCCATGAGAAGTTCCCAGGCGGCCTGACAACCTCGGGGCGTATCCCTCAGGTCTTGCCTTGCGCTGACGCCGAAGCGCCGCGAGCGTGTGCGGAAGCGCACAGGTGTGCACGAGCGTGCGCCCGCGCACGGATCTGCACACGCAACGCGCGTCAGGCGGGGTGGGTGCGGCCGTGGCTGGCGTGGAGGACGGCGGCCAGGTCGGCGGCGAAACGCGTGGCGTCCGCGGCCGTCAGGGCAGACGTGGTGACGCGGACGGCGGCGGGGCTGTCCAGGCGGAAGCGCTCGCCCGCGCGCACCGCCCAGCCCCGGCCGAGCAGGCCCGTCACCACGGTCTCCTCCTCGCGGACCGGGATCCACACGTTCAGGCCGGAGGCTCCCTGCGCGGTGATGCCCTGAGCGACGAGCGCGGACAGCAGCGCCGCGCGGCGCTGCCCGTAGGCCTCCGAGGCTGCCTGCACCCGGGCGCGCACTTGCGGGTCCTCCCACAGCGTCGCCACCATCCGCTGGAGCAGGTGGCTCACCCATCCGGTGCCCAGGCGCTGGCGCCCTTCGATCCGCCCGGCCGTCTCCGCATCGGCGGCGAGCACGGCCAGGCGCAGGTCCGGCCCCAGCGATTTGCCAACCGAGCGGATGACGGCCCAACGCCCCGCGGCGGGGGCCACAGGATGGTGGGGCGCGCCGGCGACCCCGCCGGCGTGGTCGTCCTCCACGACCAGCACGCCGTCGGCCCGCTGCATCACCTCCCTCAGGGCGATGGCACGCTCGGCGGTGACCGCTGAGCCGCCGGGGTTCTGCGCCCTGGGTGTGAGCACCAGCGCGCGCGCCTGCGGGGTGAGCGCGCGGGCCAGGGCATCGGGCAGCGCTCCCTCGGCGTCCAGCGGCACCGGCCGGGGCACCAGCGCCATCGCGCGGACCAGGTCCAGCACGGCGTGGTAGCCGGGATCCTCGACCAGGACCTGGTCGCCGGGCTGCAGGTGCGCACCGAGCACGCGCTCCACGCCGTCCATGGCCCCGCCAACCACGGCGATGTGGCTGGCGGGGACCCCGCTCGCCGACAGGGACGCCTCGGCCTGGGCGCGGAGGCGGGGATCGATGGCGTGGTCGCCGTATAGCAGGCCGGACGGTTCGATACGTGCCAGAGCGGGGGAGAGGCGGGGGAGCAGCGCCGGATCGGGGTTGCCCGAGGCGAGGTCGACCGCTCCGGACGGGACGTGCGGCTCCGGGCGGAACGCCAGCGGTGGCCGGCCGCTGATGCGGGCGCCGCTGCGCTCCCGGGTCACCAGCACACCTCGCTGGCGCAGCGTCCGGAACGCAGAGGCCACCGTGGCGGGGCTCACGGCGAGGGCCTCGGCCAGGCGTCGCACCGATGGCAGGCGATCGCCGGCCGCCAGAGTCCCGGCGGTCACGGCCCCTTCCACTGACGCAGCGATCTGGCTTGCCGTCCGCCCGTCGATGCCGTACCGTGCGGGATCACTCTGTGCTAGATCACTGATCATCTCTGTACTATAACAGACGTGCACATCACGGGAGGAGGGTCCGTATGGGCAGCGCCTCGCCGCCGAGCGTGCGGACCAGGGTTCGCCGATCGCCGCGGCGCGCGGACTACGAGCCGCACACGGTGGCGGGGATCCTCGACGAGGGCCTGGTCTGCCACGTTGGGATCGCCGTCGACGGGCAGCCCTTCGTCCTGCCGATGGCCTACGGCCGGGTCGGCGGCGTGCTGTACCTGCACGGCTCGACCGCCAGCAGGACCATGCGGATATTCGCGGCGGACGCGCCGGTGTGCGTCACGGTGACCCTGCTCGACGGCCTCGTGCTTGCGCGCTCGGCCTTCCATCACTCGATGAACTACCGCTCGGTCGTGGTGCTGGGGATCGCCAGGCCGGTCACCGGCGACGAGCAGCGCCTCACCGCACTGCGCGCGATCACCGAGCACGTGGTGCCCGGGCGGTGGGCCGAGTTGCGTCCGCCCACGGGCGCGGAGCTCAAGGCCACCGCCGTCGGCGCGCTGTCGCTGTCCGAGGCCTCGGCAAAGATCCGCACCGGCCCGCCGATCGACGACGACGCCGACCTCGGCGCGGACCTCTGGGCCGGGACCGTGCCGCTGAGGCTCCAGGCCGGCAGGCCCCAGGCCGACGAGCACGTGCCTCCCGGCACCGGCCTCCCGCGCGCCCTCGCCGCTGACCCCCGCTGCCGCTCACCGCAGGAGGAACCGCAGTCATGACCACGCGTATCGGGGTGTTCCTGTTCGACAACGCCGAGGAACTGGACTGGGCCGGCCCCTGGGAGGTGCTCGGCAGCTGGGCGCAGCGCTTCCCCGACGACGACATCGAGGTCTTCACCCTTGCCCGCGACGCGGGCGAGGTGCGCTGCGCCAAGGGCCTGCGCGTGCTGGCCGACCACACCTGGGACACCGCACCGCCGATTGACGTGCTCGTCTACCCCGGCGGGCAGGGCACCCGGGCGCAGCTCGGGGACGAAGCGATCGTCGGCTGGGTCCGCAGCCTCGCCGACAGCGGGGCGCTGGTCACCAGCGTCTGCACCGGGTCGCTGGTTCTGGCCGACGCCGGACTGCTCGACGGGAAGCCGGCCACCACCCACTGGGGCGCGCTGGACACGCTCGCCTCGCTTGGTGAGGACATCGAGGTGCGTGGTGAGGACCGCTTCGTCGACAACGGGCAGATCATCACCGCGGCCGGCGTATCAGCCGGGATCGACATGGCCCTGCACCTGATCGTGCGGCTGCACTCCCGGGAGCGGGCCCGCGAGGTCCGCCGCTTTATCCAGTACGACCCGGAGCCGCCCGTCTGATGGCCACCCGTCTTTCCCCCCGGCGCCCCGGCGGCCGGCGTACTCCCACGCCTCCTGAGTGGCGCCAACCGCAGCCCGCGCTGCTGGTCGCCCTGGCCCTGCTCACGGTGTACCTGGTGTGGGGCTCGACCTACCTCGGAATCCGTGTGGCGGTGCAGACCCTCCCGCCGTTCATGATGGCCTCGGTGCGGTTCCTGACGGCCGGGGCGCTGCTGTGGACGTGGTCTATCCGCCGCGGGGACGTGGAGGGCGACCGCATCGGGCCGCGCCAGTGGGGCGCCGCAGCGATCGTGGGTTGCCTGCTGCTGACAACTGGCAACGCCATGGTCGGCTGGGGCGAGCAGACGGTGCCGTCCGGGATCGCCGCGCTGCTGGTCGCGAGCATGCCGCTGTGGATGGCGGTCATGAGCCGGGGGGTGCTGGGGGAGCGGCTCGGCCGGCGCGCGGCCGTCGGACTGCTGCTCGGCTTCGCCGGCGTCGCCATGCTCGTGCAGCCCTCCGGCGGGGAGCGCCTGGACCCCTTGGGCACCGCCGCCATCCTGTTCGCCGCGGTGTCCTGGGCGCTGGGCTCGGTCTGGTCGCGCCGGCTGCCATTGCCGTCCCGGCCGCTGGTCGCCACCAGCATGGAGATGCTGGCCGGCGGCGGGCTGCTGGCCCTGCTCAGCCTGGCCACGGGCGAGTTCGGCCGGTTCGATCCGCACCAGGTGTCCGGTGCATCGCTGCTGGCTGTGCTGTACCTGATCGTGTTCGGCTCGCTGCTGGCCTTCAGCGCGTACGTGTGGCTGTTGGGCGCCACCTCCACGTCCGTGCTGTCCACCTACGCGTACGTCAACCCGGTGATCGCGGTGGCGCTCGGCTGGGCGCTGCTGGGGGAGACCATCAACACCGGCACGCTCGCGGGCGGCGTGGTGATCGTCACCGCGGTCGCGCTCATCGTGACGCGCCGCCCGGCCGCCGCCGCAGCCGACGAGGTCCCTGCGCCGCCACGGTGATCCGTTGCTCAGGCGGGCAGGGCGTGCCTACTGGGCGGTGTCACCGCGTCGCCCACCACGGGAAGGGATACCGGCGCGCCCAGACGGTGGCGCTGGCGGAGGCCGCCGCGCAGCAGCATCACCGACCCGGCTCCCAGCGCCTGCCAGTCGCTGTTTCGGCCGATCAGCGCGGAGCGGTCCTGCAGTCCCACGACCAGCAGGCGCGGGTGGCGCCGCCGGGTCGCCTCCGCCCACCGGTCGGTTCCGTGACGCCCGAAGTGCGGCGCGACCAGCGCCCCACGCACGAAGCTGAGCCCTGGCACCACGGCGAGCGGTGCGAACGGCTGGAACGACCAGCGCCATTCGGCGAGCGCCATCGCGCCTGCCGACGATCCCGAGATCGGCACCCCCGAGCGCCACAGCGCCCGCAACCGCCCGCGCAGCAGCGCCGCCGACAGCCGGGCCTGCAGCAGCCACGGACGGCCACCGGTCATGACCACCAGGTCGGGCTGCTGCAGGAGTTCGAGCGCGTGCTCGACGTCGTCCGGCCGCCCTGTGAAGGCGATCCTGGCCCGCGCACCCAGCCGCCGCCAGTAGGCGGTGGCCTCAGCGATCTTGAAGGCTCGGCGGCGAGGCGTCGTCGCGGCGAGCAGGACCGCGACCTCGGGCCGCGACACGCCGGCCTCCAGCAGCAATCGCCGATCGATCGGCTCGCAGCCACGCTGATGCTCCTGCCCCCCGATCAACGCGAGCAGGCCCGTCACGTGCGCCCCTCCTTTTCCAGCAGGCCGGCTACGTCTTCGGTGTCCGTCGTGGGTCGGAGACCCTGGACACGCTCATCATGCCGAACTCCTCATGCGGGGGAGGCGGCAATGGAACAGGTCAGCCGTCCCGCCGGATGGCGAGGAGTCATTGTTGCGCCTTCGAGGTAGAGCCGCCGTCCTGGGAGCAGTGGGACCGCAGCCACCTGGCCGAGCCGCGGGTCGCGCTCTTGGGCCGCAAGGTCGTGGGCTGCGCGGCGATGTACACGCTTTTCTCCGCAACCCGGCGTAAACACAGCGGTCGGAGGGCGCGAGCGATCCGCCCAGGGGCAGGGGATCGGGCGGCCTGCTGGAGGTGCTCTTCGATCGCGCTGAACCTCCATTCGAGGATCGTTGCTCGATCGCAGTATCGAGCTGCGAGCTCGACTCTTGCGCGAACGCGAACGCGACCGCTGCTCGCTTGCTGAGCGCGGCTCAGTGGCTTGAGAGGTTGATGGCCCGGATGAACACTACGGGGTGCGCGTCACCGTGGATCCCGTAATTGTAGGCGTCGTTGAACTGGTAGTCGATGCGTCCTGCACCGCTGATCTCGTAGTGGATGGTGCGCGAGAAGCCCTCCGCGATCGGCTTGCCTGCCTTGCCTCGCAGCACGCCTGTCTGGTTGATCACTGCCGGCTTCCCAGGCGAGTTGGCGACGTGGTCGTAGAACTGCTGGGTACTCTTCAGCCCCACCCGCTCGGGCAGCGCATCCCAGAGGTCCTTGAACTTGCGATGCACCAGTACCCGGTAGCGCGGGGCTGTCTCAGGTCGTCCGCCAGGACGGCGCGCCGGCTGGTACGGGCTGTGCGACCCGCTGTTCACGGGTGCTCGGGCCGGGACACCCCAACGAAGTCCTCCGGCTCGAACGCACCGAGGAGCATCTCGCGCCGGTCCGGGTCGGCGAGTTCGTCTGCGGTGGCCCGCCAGTCTCGGACCGTCTCGTGCAGGGGAGCGAGATCATCGTCGTGGTAGGCCAGAGAGATGGCGTCGCGCAGGTCAGCGACGAATTCCGCTAGGTCGTCCTCGTCGAGATGGCGCAGCCACGTCAAGTCGCCGAAGTCGGACGGAGCGGGCGGGTGGGGCGATTTGGTCCGTGCCCGTTCGACGACCCGGAGACGGTCGGCCCAGAGACTCACCGCCTCGAGGACCTCGTAGTGGCGAGCGGGAAGGAGCACGAGGCCGGTTCCGTCGGTGTCCCGGATGCGCGCGAGGCCGCGTCGTGCGGTGTTCGTTACCTGTCGCCGCTTGCGGTCAAGATCGCTGACGGTGTAGATCGTGTCGCTCATACTTCCTAACATACCGCATCATATCTTAGGATCTGGCCGCGCTTGCACGTCCGTGCTGCTGGCGACGCTCGTAGGGAAGCCACCCTCGTGCGGCTAGTTGACATAATGGTGATTATCGGGGTTTGAGTGGGACGAGTCGAAACAGATGAGAAACTCGTCTCACGATGCCCGCGAGGGCCTCGGTCAGGTGCCGACGTAGGCCGCGAGGTGATCGCCGGTGAGGGTGGAGCGGGCGGCGACGAGGTCGGCGGGTGTGCCCTCGAAGACGATCCGGCCGCCGTCGTGGCCGGCGCCGGGGCCGAGGTCGATGATCCAGTCGGCGTGCGCCATGACCGCCTGGTGGTGCGCGATGACGATGACCGACTTGCCGGCGTCGACGAGGCGGTCGAGCAGGCCGAGCAGGTGCTCGACGTCGGCGAGGTGGAGGCCGGTGGTCGGCTCGTCGAGGACGTAGATGCCGCCCTTGTCGCCCATCTGCGTCGCGAGTTTGAGCCGCTGCCGCTCGCCACCGGACAGCGTAGTGAGCGGCTGGCCGAGGCTGAGGTAGCGAAGCCCGACGTCGGCGAGTCGCTCGAGGATTTTGTGCGCGGCCGGCGTACGAGCGTCGCCGTCGCCGAAGAACTCCTCGGCCTCGGCGACCGACATCGCGAGCACCTCGCTGATGTCGTGGCCGCCGAGCTGGTATTCCAGCACGGAGGCCTGAAATCGCTTGCCGCCGCAGTCCTCACACGGCGTGGCCACGGTCTCCATGAACCCGAGCTCGGTGTAGATGACGCCGTTTCCGTTGCACGTCGGACAAGCACCTTCGGAGTTGGCCGAGAAGAGCGCCGGCTTCACGCCGTTGGCCTTCGCGAACGCCTTGCGGATCGGGTCGAGCAGTCCGGTGTACGTCGCCGGGTTGCTCCGCCGCGAGCCACGAATCGCCGTCTGGTCGACCGACACGACGCCGTTCCGCCCAGACACCGAGCCGTCGATCAAGGAGCTCTTGCCAGACCCGGCGACGCCGGTGACGACAACCAGCATGCCGAGCGGGATGTCGACGTCGACGTTCTGCAGGTTGTGGGTGGTGGCGCCCCGGATCTCTAGCGCGCCGGTGTGAGTCCGCACCGTCTCCTTGAGCGCCGCGCGGTCGTCTAGGTGCTTGCCGGTGAGTGTGCCGCTTCCCCGCAGCCCCACGAGAGTGCCCTCGAACACCACTTCGCCGCCCTCCGTGCCGGCGCCGGGCCCGAGATCGACGACGTGGTCGGCGATTGCGATCGCCTCCGGCTTGTGCTCGACCACCAGCACGGTGTTGCCCTTGTCGCGCAGGCGCACCAGCAGGTCATTCATCCGCTGGATGTCGTGCGGGTGCAGGCCGATCGTGGGCTCGTCGAAGACGTAGGTGACGTCCGTCAGCGACGAGCCGAGGTGCCGGAGCATCTTGATGCGCTGCGCCTCCCCGCCCGAGAGGGTGCCGGACGGTCGGTCGAGGCTGAGGTAGCCGAGCCCGAGCTCAACGAACGAGTCGAGGTTCTCCCCCAGCGCCCTGAGCAGCGGCGCCACCGACGGCTCATCGAGGTCGCGGATCCACTCAGCAAGGTCGGTGATCTGCATCGCGCACAAATCGGCGATGCTGACCCCCTTGACCTTCGACGACCGGGCTGCCTCGCTGAGCCGGGTCCCGCCGCAGTCGGGACAGTCGGCAAAGACCACCGCCCGATCCACGAATGCGCGAATATGTGGTTGCATCGCCTCCCGGTCCTTGGAGAGCATCGACTTCTGGATCTTCAGGATCAGCCCCTCGTACGTCAGGTTGATCCCGTCGACCTTGATCTTGGTCGGCTCCTTGTGGAGAAGGTCGTGCAGTTCCCTCTTGGTGTACTTGCGGATCGGCTTGTCCGGGTCGAAGAAGCCGCAGCCGCGGAAGATGCGGCCGTACCAGCCGTCCATGCTGTAGCCGGGGATCGTGAGCGCACCCTCATTGAGCGACTTGCTGTCGTCGTACAGCGCAGACAGGTCGAAGTCGGAGACCGAGCCCCGGCCCTCGCAGCGCGGGCACATGCCGCCGTGG
>WHTC01000367.1 GCA_009379795.1 Nitriliruptorales bacterium
GGTCACCGGGACCCCCTCAAGTCGTCGGTCTTGCGGGTCCGGTGCTCTTGGCCGAGGTAGGCGCGGATGACGTCGGGATCGCGCTGGACCTCCTCGGGCGCCCCGCTGGCGATCGGCCTGCCGAAATCCAGGACCAGTACCCGGTCGGCGAGGTCCATCACCACGCCCATGTCGTGCTCGACGAGGATGATCGGGATGTCGAGTTCATCGCGGATGTCAAGGATGAATCGGGCCATGTCCTCGGTCTCCTCGAGGTTCATCCCGGCCACCGGCTCATCGAGGAGCAGCAGCCTCGGCCCGAGCGCCAGCGCGCGTCCCAACTCGACCCGCTTCTGGATGCCGTAGGGCAGCAGGCCGACCGGATACTTGCGGTACGCCTCGATCTCCAGAAAGTCGATGATGTCCTCCACCACCGCCCGGTGGGCAATCTCCTCGCGCCGCGCCTTGCCCACCCAGAGCATCGCCGACAACACGCCGTAGTCGACGTGCTGGTGGCGTCCCAGCATCAGGTTGTCGACGACGGTGAGGTTGGAGAACAATTCGATGTTCTGGAACATGCGGCTCAAGCCCCTCGTGGCGATCGCATGAGGGCTGCGGCCCAGAATCGATTCACCCAGGAACACCACGCTGCCGCGCTGCGGCCGGTACACGCCGGACATCACGTTGAAGATCGAGGTCTTGCCGGCGCCGTTCGGTCCGATGATCGCAAACAACTCGTGCGCGCCGACGTCGAAGGACACCCTGTCCAGTGCGCGGATACCGGAGAAGTTCAACTCGACGTCCTCCACGACAAGGACTGGCCGGCCGATGGCCGCGGGCGTGCGATGCTCCTCAAGCTCTGTGGCGAGATCGTGACTCACGACAACCACCGCTTGCGCCGTTTGTAGTGCTTCACCTCGCGGAACGACTTGGCGTCGCTGCCCTCGCGCAGGCCCAGATAGAACTCGCGTACGTCCTCGTCGTCAAGCAACTCGCTGGAGGGCTTGTCCATCACGATCTTCCCGGTCTCCATGATGTAGCCTTGCGCGGCGATCGAGAGCGCCATGTTGGCGTTCTGTTCGACCAGCAGGACCGTCGTGCCCTGTGCGTTGATCTCCACGATCAGATCGCGGATCTGCTGCACCAGCAGCGGCGCCAGGCCCAGGCTCGGCTCGTCGAGCAGCAGGCAGCGCGGGTCGGACATCAGCGCGCGTCCCATGGCGAGCATCTGCTGCTCACCGCCTGACAGGTAGCCGGCTGCCTGTCTGCGGCGGTCTCGCAGGGCCGGGAACAGGCCGTACACCCGGTCCAGGCTCGCGGCCGTCGACCCGCGCTTGGCGGTGTGTGCGCCGACGCGCAGGTTCTCCTCCACGGTGAACTCAGCGAAGACCCGCCGGCCCTCCATGACCTGCTTGATCCCGCGGTGGACGATCCTGGACGCGGGCAACTTCTGGATGGGCTCGCCGTCCAGGGTGATCCTGCCCTTGGTGATCTCGCCCTCGTGGAGGTCAAGCAGTCCAGTGATCGATCGCAGCAGCGTGGTCTTGCCCGCGCCGTTCGCGCCGAGCAGGGCGACGATCGAACCGTCTGGAACGTCAAGGCTGATGCCCCGCAGCACCAGGATCACGTCGTCGTAGACAACCTCCAGGTTGCTGATCGACAGCACCGCCACCCTCCCACGCGGGCGCCGAGGCCGAATGGTAAGAGACCATTGACGTCTTGTCGCGTGATCGTCTGAAGTCGTGCGAAAATCTCTCTGCGCATCGTAGAGTTACCTAACGTAAGGTGCGGGGCTCAAAGGTGCGCCTCAAGGGGGAGCCGGCGTTCCGGCCTATGCTCGCAGGGTCCGCGGCGACGAATGGAAGGTTGTGGGGTTGACGACGGGGTGGAGTGCCGGCAGCGAGACCGTGCTGAGCGAGCGGGCGGTGGACGCGGTCATCTTCGACCTCGACGGGGTGGTCACCGACACCGCGGCGGTCCATCAAGCCGCCTGGAAACGGCTGTTCGACGAGTACCTGCGGGCGCGCGCGGAGCGCGACGGTGAGCCGTTCCAGACATTCAGCGACGCCGACTATCGGGAGCACGTCGACGGCCGCCCGCGCTACGACGGCGTCCGCACCTTCCTGGACTCCCGTGGCATCACCCTGCCGGAGGGCGACCCCGAGGACCCGCCGGACGCGGAGACGGTCTGCGGGCTGGGCAACCGCAAGAAC
>WHTC01000459.1 GCA_009379795.1 Nitriliruptorales bacterium
AGGCCTACGCCGAGTAGCGTCCACGTCCTTGCCTGGTCTGCCCAGCTGGGCAAGGACGCTGCAGCCGTCTCGGCAAGTGGGCGCCCGGCCTTGCCGCCGCCGCCCGTTCACGGGAAGGCTTGCCGTCACAACGTAGGCTGGCTCCAGGCCTGGCGGGGAGGTTCCGTGTTGGCACGAACGGTTACCACGATCCATGGTGCGCGCGCCGGAAGCCTGACGCAGCTGCTCCTGGTGGCGATGCTGCTGGCGGCCTGCAGCGGCGCCGGCTCGGACGGGGACTCGGCCACTGATGCTGGCACGACGCCTGATCCCCCCGGTGAGGACCAGGCGCAGGATGGCGGTGACGCCGCGCCTGCGCCGCTGGAGGGCGAGACCATCGACTTCGTGGTCCCCTACGAGCCTGGCGGCGGGTACGACGTCTACGTGCGCTCCATCGCGCCCTACTTCGAGGAGTGCTCCGGCGCCACCGTCGTCGTCCTCAACGAGCCCGGGGCCGGCGGTCTGCGGGCGACGACCCAGACGTTCGCGGCGCCGCCCGACAGTCTGCGGATCCAGATCATCAACACCGTCGGAGTTGTCAGCGCCCAACTCGGCGAGGCTGAGGGCGCGACCTTCGATGCCAGCGAGTTCTCCTGGCTGGGACGCGTCTCCGCGGAGCCGAACGTGCTCGTCGTAGGGACCGACAGCGAGATCGGCAGCTTCGAGGACATCCTGAACGCCGAGGAGCCGGTGCGGTTCGTCGCCACCGGCCCGGGCAGCAACGAGTACGTGAACTCCTCCATCCTTCCCGAGATCTACGACTTTCCGGCGGAGGTCATCACGGGCTTCGAGGGGTCGGGTGAGGCGCGCGCCGCGGTCCTGTCGGGCGACGCCGACGCCCACATCCTGCCGCTGGACAGTCAGATCGACGCGATCCAGGCCGGCGACGTACGACCGGTGCTCGTGATCGGCCAAGAGCCGAACGAAGCCGTCCCCGATACCCCCACCATCGCCGACTACCCCGTCGAAGGCGAGGAGCAACAGGGAGTGCTGGACGCGCTGATCGACCTGGTGGAGAGCGGCCGGTCCGTGGCGGCTCCGCCCGGCCTGGATGCCGGGCAACTGGCCGCCCTGCGGGATGGCCTGGCGTGCGCCCTGGGCAACGAGGACCTGCTCGAGCAGGCGGAGCAGCAGCAGCGCGTGATCGACCCGCTGTCCGGTGAGGAGATGAACGAACTCGTGGACACCGTGCTGGACGCGCCGCCGACCTTCCAGCAACTCGTCAGAGAGGCATCCTGACCACCATGGGCGAGCACATGATCACTTGGGCCAGGGCTTGCACGGCAGCTCTGGCGCTGCTCATCGCCGGCTGCGCCGGGGATCTGGGCAGTCCCACGCAG
>WHTC01000370.1 GCA_009379795.1 Nitriliruptorales bacterium
CTCGCCGTCTTTCCTCCGGCCCGGGGGACGACGTCCTCCCCACCAACCAGAATCGATCCGGTGACCTCGGCCTGGTCGGGTGGGATGAGACTGGCCACAGCGTTGAGAACTGTCGATTTCCCGCATCCGCTTGGGCCGATGATCGTGACGAGCTCGCCGGGACGGACCCGGAAGGTCACGCCCCTGGTGGCCTCGACACCGCCGTGGAAGCGGATGGTCAGATCCTGGATCACGACCTGCCCTCCACCCGAGGGCATGCCGGCAGATGGTGAACCCGCCTGCTCGGCGCTCACCGAGTTGAAGTCGGCACCAGCACTGAGGGGAGTACCTTCACCGGCCATAGGGTCTCCTGCGGGACACCGACCTTCCGCCTCCAACAGACTTTCTGTTTTGCAGAAGCCATGTCTGCAAAGTAGACGTCTAGGCCGTCGCCCGTCAAGCCGTCAATCGCCGCCGGGGACTTCCCGGCGGTCCATCGCGTCCGGCGGTTCGCGGGGACCGGAGTCGCTATGGTTCTGTTGTGCAGAAAGACAACCTCCAGGCCGGGAGTGGAGACGGTAAACGTCCGACCTATCCGATTGCGTCGGTCGACAATGCGCTGCGTCTGCTGCTGCTTCTGCGGGACCACCAGGAGATCCGGCTTTCGGATGCGAGCAGGCACCTGCACGTCGCGCATTCCACGGCCCACCGGTTGCTGGCGATGCTCGCCTACCATGACTTCGTGAGGCAGGAGCCAGGCCAGAGAACCTATGTTGCCGGGCCCGCGCTGCTGGAGATCGGCCTGGCCGCCGTCCGCAAGATGGACGTGCGCCACCACGCGAGACCCGTCCTGGAGGAACTCGCGAATACATTCGGTGAGACCTCTCACGTCGTGCGCCTTGAAGGCAGTCATGTGCGGTACCTGGACGCCGTCGAAAGCGCCAGGGCGCTGCGCGTGACGGCAAGGACGGGCATGGTGCTCCCGGCCAGTTGCACGGCCTCCGGCAAGGTCCTGCTGGCCCAGCTGCGGCCTGAGGAGGTCACCGCCCTGTATGGGGGTGACGGGACGCTTCCCGTTGCCACGCATCGCTCCATCACGAGCCTTGACGACCTTGTCAAGGAACTGGAGCGGATACGCAGGCGCGGGCACGCGGTGAACGACCAGGAGAGCGAGGACGGGGTCGTGTCCGTCGCCGTGGCGGTGCAATCACCGGGCACGCCTGCGCTGTGCGCCCTCACCGTGTCGGCGCCGGCCAGCCGCATGCGTGCGCCGCGGATCAACGAGATCGCCCGCGAACTGCGCCAGACCGCCGAGGCGCTGTCGCAGGTGATCGCCGGCCAGCAAGCGCGCCGCTCCTAACTGCCCGGTGTCTGCACGTCAGCGTCCGCGGTCGCCTCGCTGGGGCCGAAGCGCAGGAGCGCGAGAAAGGCTCCGACGACTTCGCCGGCTTCGGAGAAGGTGTCGAAGAGCTGGATGCTGCGGTCGAAGTCGCCGCCGAGGTGGGCGAGGAGTTGCAGGCCGAGGAACAGGGCGGTGATGGCATAGGCGAGGTCCTCGGTAGGCAGGAGATCGACGCCGGGGGTGTCCCCGACGACCCGTCGCAGGGTTTCCTGGACCAGGTTGATCCAGGGCTCGAACACCTGATGCAATTGCCCGCCGAGGTCAGGATTGCCCGCGGTCGCGGCCAACATCTGGCTGAGCACGGCAACCTGTCCCTCCCGCATGTCCTCGCGGTGAAGGTCGCGTGCCACCGCCACGAGTTCGGGCAGCGTCTCAACGCTCGCCAGTCGCTGGCCGAAGCGCTCGACCCGCTCGGCGCTGATGCGCCGGGCGACCGCGACCAGCACGTCCTCCACGCTGCCGTAGTGATAGAAGAGCACGCCCGGGGCGAAGCCCCCGGTCTCAGCGATCGAGCGCGCGGTCGTGCCCACGATGCCCTGGTCGCGGAGGGTCTGAAGCGCCGCGTCAAGAATGCGCTGTTTGGTGTCCTCTCCGCGACCTGGAGCACTGCTGGACTTTCTCACTGGCTCCCTTTGTTTGGGGGGCTGCGTGCCCCGGGTCGTGCTGGCACGGTCGCCCCTGGCACGGATCCTGATCGGCGTCAGTGGAGAGACGGCTGCGGCGGGACGATACGGCTGCGAACAGCCGTCGCGCCACGCTCCTGAGTCGAGTTC
>WHTC01000303.1 GCA_009379795.1 Nitriliruptorales bacterium
ACAACTCAAGTGGGGCTTTGGGCCGTCCTCGCACCATTCGTGATCCTCTCCAGGGATGATGGAGCCACCCTGACAGGACCACCGAGACAGGCAAGCACCTTTGATGCATATCATTCGAATTAATGACTCAGGACACTAGCACGAGGTTGACGATCAGCTTCGTGCGCGCCCCCGCCCCGATCGGTCCGAGGTGGTGGCTGCTGCGCGCGATGGCCTGGAGCACGGGCTGCGCGTCCGAGTACGCAGCCGCATCGCCCCCGACCATGACGACGATGTCGCGGCGGCGGGTCTGGTCGGCGCTGCCGCTGATCGTCGCGTCGACGTAGCGGATGCCGGCGGCCTGCAGCCCGGCGCCGATCGCCACAACGTCGTCGGGACGTCCGGTCGTGGTGTCGACGATCAGGGAACCCGGGGCGGCCCGCTCGTGGATCCCGTCCGGGCCCAGGCACACCTCGGTGCCGATCTCGCTCGTCGGCAGCGACAGCATAAGCAGCGTTGCGCCGGCCGCCACGGCGCCGGGGGAGTCGGCGGTCCTGCCACCCCGGTCGCGGTGCTCGGCCAGGCGGTGCGGATCCGGGTCGTAGCCCAGCACGTCGTAGCCGACGGTGATGAGGTTCGTGGTCATGGCCGTGCCCATGAGGCCCAGGCCGATGAAGCCGACGGTCTGCTGCACGTGATGCTCCTCGGTCAGACGAATGACATGGACAGAAAGGCGCGCTGCGTCACCCGAACGTGCCGACATCGGTCGATGCGTGCTCTGCATGCACGTTGACTCGGCATACACGTTGATCCGACGGCGGTCAGGATGAGGCCCATGCCGGCGATGGCCGCGGCGGTCAGGGGCTTGCCCTGCAGCAGGACCGACGACGCCAGGCCACGATGGGCACGGCCATGAACGCTACGTTCGTCGCGATCGCCGACGGGCTGCGACTGACGGTGAGGATGCTCCAGAGGCCGAGCGACGAGGCAAGCACGACCTGGTAGGCGACCACACCGACGGCGCCCGCCGTCCACTCGACCGCCGGGGCACCCTCGCGCACCAGGGCGAGGACGCCCGTGACGCAGCCTGCCAGACCCAGCTGCCGCGGCATCAGCTCCAGGGTGTAGCGGACCAACGGTTACCGCGGGGCGTGGCCGTTGCCGAACGCGGTGGCTATCGAGGCACCCAGCAGCAGGTAGCCGGCGAGGGTGCCGTTCTGGCGGACCTCGGGGGACCAGTGCTCGTGAGGGTGGTGATGCCGGCCAGGCCCAGGGCGAGCCCCAAAACGCCGACCCTGGACGACCCGCTCGCCCAACCAGACCGCCGCCAGCGGCGACCCACAACGCGGCGGTGTGGACGACGATCGACGCGCGGCTCCTGCCGGGACCAGCGTCAGGGCGGAAAACACCAGCAGGTACGCCGCCGCCAGTCGCACCAGCGCGGCGGTGAGCAGGATGGGTCGGTCGGCGGACGGGCGGCAGGCTCAGTCGCCCCGTCGCGGCCATCACAGAGCTCACGACCGCGGCGCCGCCGAGCAGCCGCATCGCGGTCAGCCACAGCGGCGAGACCGTCTTCACCCCGGACGACATGATCGGCATCGGCCAGTCCAGGCCCAGCACGAGGATCGTAGCGGCGCCGACCGCGTACGCCGCGGAACGCCGCCGCACGGGTGCTGCGGAGGGTCGGGTTGCCACAGCGTTCGATGGAGTCGCGGCCAGGGCCAGGACGCCGGTACCGCGGCCGTGCCAACCGCCGGCAGGCCGCCGTCGGGCCCGGGCTCGGCGGGCCTCCGCGGTTAACGGCCGGCCCGAACGTCGTCCAGCTCCACGACCGCCCCACCCTCGGCGGCGGAGTGGGTGATGGCTTCGAGCACGGCCACGACCTCCAGCCCTTCTTTGCCGCCGGTGTCCGGGGCGGTGTGCGTCCGCACATTGTCGACGAACGCGTTCACACTGGCCAACACCGGGTCGAGCACCTGCACCTTAAGCTCCTCAGGCACCTCGGCGTCGCGCTCCTGGCGCAGCAGCCGTGTGCCGTCGTCGGCGCTCCAGGCGGCGGCGTCGGTACCGGACACGCCGAAAGTCACCCGCTTGGGAACGGTGAGCGAGGTGCCCAGGTAGGCCAGCGGCCCTGACCGGTACTCCAGCAGCACACCCGTGACGTCGTCGATCGCGTTGCGCCCGAGCACGGGCTTGCTCATGGCCGACAGCCGTTGAACGGGCCCGGCGACCGCCTGGAGGTTGTCGACCATGTGGACGCCGAGCGCCGTCATCCCGCCTGCCGGTGTCTCCGCGGGATCGCCGCGCCAGCCGGTCGTGTCCCCGATGCCGACGGGGCGCGTGAACACCGCCTCGAGCTGCTGAACCATGCCCAGCTCACCATCCCCGGCCATGGACCGCAGTGCGACCGTGGCCGCGGCCCGCCTCCGGAAGTGGTTGACGTAGAGCAGCACCCCCGCTCGGGCGGCCGCGTCGATGCACCGCTGCGCGTCCGTCACCGACAGGGTCATCGGCTTCTCGACGAAGACGTGCTTGCCGGCCGCCGCGGCGGCGCAGACCAGGTCGGCATGCGTCGAGTGTGGGGTGGCGATCATCACCGCATCGATGCCCTTGTCGTCGAGCAGGGCCTCGAATGACGCGGCCGGTCGGGTGCCGATCTGCTCGGCGAACGCCCGCCGCCGGTCGGGGTCGCGACCAAAGCACGTCACGAGCTCCGCGTCGGCCGTCGAAGCCACGCAGCCGGCGATGCGCCGGCCCCAGTTTCCGAGCCCAATCAGGGCCAGATGCATCGGATCACTTCTTGGCACGCGGGCAACTCCCATGGCAGACTGCCTTCTGCACTTGCGATTTTATAGAATAATGTCAACCGTGGAGTGCGCATGAGCATCCAACGCCAGTACGCCGAGTTCGCGGTCGGGCTGAGCTTCGACGACCTTCCCGTCGAGGTGGTCGACCACGCCAAGAAGCTCCTCGT
>WHTC01000208.1 GCA_009379795.1 Nitriliruptorales bacterium
GCGCGGTGAGACGCTCCTGCGCGGCCTGAACGCCGCGGTGCTCGCGAGCGCGCAGCGCTGACCACGACCCCGGCTTGAGCCGCTGAACGCGGCGCGATGCGGGCGGCTCCAGGACCCTCACCAATCGGCAACCGAATCCATCGATCCGGTCGCGCCCGTGGTGTCGGCGGGGTCCTCGCCCTCGGCGGTCACCGCCCAGTCCAGTTCCTCGGCGACCTCGTCAGGGTCGGGCGCGTCGCTGACCGCCGCCTCGACCGTCGCGGGGTCGTCCACAAACTCGACCAACCCCAGGCGTCCACCATCCCCGTCGAGGGCGACGAAGGACGTCCGGATCCAGTCATCGTTCGCGCGCATCCAGGCCACGGCGCCGGGTTGACGCTCGAGCGTCGCGATGGTCAGCAGGACGTGCGGTGATCGCTCCCAGAGCGTGGTGAGCGCATAAGCGACGGCCTCAGAACCCTCGGCGTCCTGGTCCGCGAGTTCGACGTCGTCAGCGAACAGATCCAGGACGCCGTCGAGGTCACGGCCATTGAACGCCTCGACGAACGCGTCCCGCAACGACTCCAGGTCGGCGTCGTCGGGCGGGCTGTCTTCCGGGGGCACTGGGATGCTCAAACCGTCAGCCTCCCCTGCGGGACCGCGGGAACGAGGTGAGGTGGTGGGAGAAGGATTCGAACCTTCGTAGGCTGAGCCGGCACGTTTACAGCGTGCTCCCTTTGGCCACTCGGGCATCCCACCGGGACAGCGCGATGGTAGGCCTGCCACCTGGCTGCTCGCAACCGGCGACCACCTGGAAGGCTCGGCTCTCCGGCCAAGGCTGACCTAGGTTTGGCGCCCGCCCCGATGACGGGATGAGGGAGCAGGAGCGGTCGTCCGCCGGGGTGCACTAGCATCGCTGTGGCGGCGAGCACGAGGAGGATGCGGTGGCGGACTCAAGCTTTGATGTCGTGGTCGAGACCGACCGGCAGGAGGTGGACAACGCGATCAACCAGGCCTCGAAGGAGGTCGCGCAGCGGTACGACTTCAAAAACACTGGTACGTCGATCGCCTGGTCGGGGGAGGAGGTGCACATCACCGCGAACTCCGAGGACCGGGTGTTGGCTGCGCTGGACGTGTTGAAGGACAAGCTCGTCAAGCGCAAGGTTTCGCTGAAGGCGTTGGACTACGACCGGCCGAAGCCGGCGGGCGGGCAGAACTACCGGCTGGAGATCAGCCTGGTCAACGGGATCCCCAGCGACAAGGCCAAGGCCCTGGTCAGGACGCTCAAGCGGGAGGGGCCCAAGAAGCTGCAGGCTGCCATCCAGGGCGACCAGTTGCGCATCTCCGGCAAGAGCCGCGACCTGTTGCAGGAGGCCCAGGCGATCCTGCGCGAGAACGACGAGAGCCTCCCGCTGAAGTTCACGAACTACCGCTGACTCGGATCCTTCCCAGGTTGGAGCCGGACGGGGACGGCCCCTCAGCTCACCCCTCGCCCGGCTATGTAGACTATAAGTATCATCCATCGCCCTCCCGGTCAAGTTCCCTGTCGGCTCGATCACCAGCGATCACCGCGAAGGCCGCTGGCTCGGATTCGGCGGCAGCCGACCGCGGGGATCTGGCGAGGCGCGTCGCCGCCGGCCCCGCCTCCGGCACCTCGCACGACCCCCGCGGGCCCACCACGGCGGTGCGGGTGGGCGCCCGCCCTCGCGCCACCTGCACTAGGGCAATCGTACCTTGACCGATCGTTGGGCGAAAGGGCCGATTCGAGCTGTTTAGGAGGCCGCGTTTCGGTTCACCGGGGACGGCCCCGGCCATTGACATGCCGGGGCCGTGGAACCAGGGGAAGGGCTGAGCTACTAGGCGAGCTGGCCCATCCGGCGGGCGATGTTCTCCAGGTTGGCCACCCGAAGCTCAGTCCGGGGGTGGGTGCGGAACATGTTGCTGATGGCCCCGCGCGCCACCTTGGCCCCGCCGAAGGGCGCCGCAATGTACAGCGAACTGAACGCCGACGAGGTTTCCGCGGGCGTCGCCCCCATCCTGGCGCGCGCCCTGCCGCCGGCCTCGAGCTTCTGCAGCGCGCTCGCCAGCGCGAGCGGCTTCCCTGACAACTGCGCACCCGTGGCGTCGGCCTGGGTCTCACGGCTCCGCGTGACCGCGAACTGGATCAGCATCGCCGCGATCGGCGCGAGGAGGAGCATCGCGATCTGAGCAATCGGGTTGTTGTTGTTGCTGTCCCGGCCACCACCGAAGAAGAGCGCGAAGCGCGCCAGGAACGTGATCGCGGTCGCGATCGTCGCGGCGACGGTGCCGATCAGGATGTCGCGGTTGTACACGTGCGACAACTCATGGGCGAGGACCCCCTCCATCTCATCTCGATCGAGGATGTCGATCAGCCCCTGGTTCACGCAGACCGCCGCGTGGCGCGGGTTGCGGCCGGTCGCGAACGCGTTGGGCTGTGGGGAGGGCGATATGTAGAGCCGCGGCATCGGCGCGCTGGCCTTGGTGGACAGGTCATGGACCATCTGGTGGTACCAGGGATGGTCGGCCTCTGTGGCCTCCCGGGCCCGGGCCATCTTGATCGCCAGCTTGTCGCTGAACCAGTAGGTCCCGACGTTCAGCGCCAGCGCGATGCCCAGGGCGAGCCACAGCCCCTGCTGACCCCCGAGGTACTGACCGGCGAGCAGCAGCAACCCCGACAGGGTCGCCAGCAGGATAACAGTCTTGAACGACTTGAACATCGCTGCGTGTTCACCTCTTCATCGTGAGGAGGCGATGTGCCTCCGACACGCTCAAGGGTACCTGCGGTCGTCACGCAATCGTTGGGGTGCGCAGCGGTCCGCGGGCAAAGTCCTGGCAAAGCCGGTGTCTTACGGCGCCGCGGCGGCCAGGGTGGAGAGTTCGGCCAGCCCACCGAACGCCTGAGGGTAGACCCCGACCGCCAGGACGGCCACGGCGAGCGCGACAACCGCGAAGTTCAAGGCGAAGCCAGGTTGGAGCGGTCCGTCGATGACGGGGGCATCCATCCAGACCGTCCGCGCGATGCGGAGATAGTAATAGGCGCCGATCACCGAGTTGACCACCACCGCCGCGGCCAGGAGGAGCGTTCCGCCGGTCGGCTGCAGCATGGTCGCCTGGAGGATGTAGAGCTTGGCCCAGAAGCCGACGACGATCGGCAGGATCCCGCCGAGCGACACCAGGAACAGCGTCAGGCCCACGCTCAGGGCCGGGGCGCGCTGGCCGAGCCCAGCGTAGCCGGACAACTGCCGGTCGGGCTGCTGGCGGGCGACCGCAGTGACCACGGCGAACGCCCCGATGTTCATCATGCCGTAGGCCAGGATGTAGACCAGTACGGCGCTGAAGGCCGAGCTGTTCAGCGCCGCCTCGCCCGGCACCACCAGGGCGAAGGGCACCAGGATGTTGCCGGCGTGCGCCACCGAGGAGTACGCGAACAACCGCACCACGTTGCTCTGCTGCAGGGCGGTGAGGTTGCCCAGGGTCATGGTCAGCACCGCGATCACGCCGAGGATGGGCGCGTAGACGTCGGCCAGGGGCTCGAAGGCCACGAAGCAGATCTGCAGCAGGCCCGCGAAACCGGCCGCTTTGGAGGCGACCGACAGGAAGGCGGTCACCGGCAGCGGCGAGCCCTCGTAGGTGTCGGGGGCCCAGAAGTGAAACGGCACGGCGGACACCTTGAACCCGAAGCCGACGATCACGAACAGCACCGAGCCCAGCAGCAGGGGCTCGCGGTCGATCTCGGCGAGCGCGACCCCCACGCCGGCGAGATCGGTCGTGCCGGTGAAGCCGTACACGATCGACAGCCCGAACAGCAGGACCGCGACGCTGAGCACGCCGATGAGGAAGAACTTCATCGCGCCCTCGTTGGAGCGCAGGTCGAACTTGCGCAGACCTGCCATCACGAAGCCGGGGACGCTGACCAACTCCAGGGCGATGAACAGCATCACCAGGTCTCGGGCGCTGGGCATCAACAGCATCCCGAGGAAGGCGCTGAGCAGCAGGAAGTAGTACTCGCCCTGGTAGGTGCGGATCTCCGAGAAGTAGCGGTAGGACAGGAACAGCACGAACAGCGCCGTCGCCAGGAAGAAACCCTTGAACAGCAGAGCGTAGGAGTCGACGACGAACATGTTGCCGAACGACGAGCGCGTGGTGCCGTCGATGGCCAGCGCGATGACCAGCGCCAGCGAGGCCCCGACACCGATGAACGCGAGCGGGTTGACCAACCGCTTGCGTTCACCATGCAGGAACAGTTCGACGAGGAGCACGAGCAGCGCCGTCGCCAGAAGCGCAAGCTCCGGAGCGAGGGCGAACAGATCGTAGGTGGTGACGTCCAGGGGCATATGCGGGGTCCTCGATCAGTGCCTTGGCGTCGCGTCAGCCGAAAATCGCCGCCAGGAGGGTCGTCACGGATTCGTTGGTGATGCCGAGCACCAGGAAGGGCAGGACGCCGAGCACCGGGATCAGGATGAGCAGCGGCAGCCACGCCCCCCACTCCAGGGGCGTCACGTCCGTGAGGTTTGCCGTGCGCCAGCGTTCGGGAGAGACGCCCTGGTTGACTCGCTGGATCATGTACAGGAAGTAGCCCGCGGTCAGCAGGGTGCCGAAGGTGCCCAAGACCATGAGCGTGCGGTACAGCGCCAGATAGCCGCCCTCAACCAGCACAGGTGCGGGATTGAAGGCGGCGAGCAGCGCCAGCACCTCGCCCCAGAAGCCCGCGAGGCCGGGCAGGCCGAGGCTGGCGATCGCGACGAACATCACCAGTCCGCCCATGCGCGGCATGGTCTGGTTCAGGCCCCCACCCATCTCCGCGATCTCGCGGGTGTGGTAGCGCTCCTTCACGCTGCCGGCGAGGAAGAACAGCATCCCGGTGATGATGCCGTGGGCGACCATGCCAAAGATGGCGGCGTTGATGCCGATCGGCGTCAGGGTCGCGATCCCGAGCATCACGAAGCCCATGTGCCCCACAGAACTGAAGGCGATCAGCCGCTTCAAATCGGTCTGGGCCAGGCAGCACAGGGCACCGTAGAGGATCGCGATCACCGCAAGAACGGCAAGGACCGGGGCGAAGGTGACGGCGCCCTCCGGCAGGACCGGCAGCGCGATCCGGACGAAGCCGTAGGTCCCCATCTTCAGCAGGATGCCAGCCAGCAGCACCGACCCGATCGTCGGCGCCTCGGTGTGCGCGTCCGGCAACCAGGTGTGGAACGGCCACAACGGAGCTTTGATCGCGAAGGACAGCCCGATGGCCAGGAAGGCCAGAGTGCCGAAGCCTCCACCGAAGGCTCCGGTCTGCGCGATCTGGGTCAGTGCCTGGATGTCGAAGGTGTCCGCTCCCGAGCGGAAGTAGATCGCCAGGAACGCGACCAGCATGAACACCGAGCCGAACAAGGTGTAGAGGAAGAACTTGATCGCCGCGTACTCCCGCCGCGGGCCGCCCCAGACGCCGATGAGGAAGTACATCGGGACCAGTACCAGTTCCCAGAAGATGAAGAACAGGATCAGGTCGAAGGCGATGAACGTCCCCGCCATCCCGGTCTGCAGCATGAGCATCAGCGCGAGAAAA
>WHTC01000068.1 GCA_009379795.1 Nitriliruptorales bacterium
AGAACTGGCCGCTGTGCGCTTGGGACGCAGCCATGGCGGATAGGCGGGAGCCTTTGACCCGGCCACCGGGCCAGGTCCGCCCGCGTCAACGCGGCCGCGCCGGTCACCTTCACGTGATGATCAACTGACACCAGCGGTCCGATCGGGTTCACGTGCAGCCGAGCGGCACCTTGCCGGTCACCTCCCCGTGAAGGCGAACGTGCGCCGCAAGCCCGGTCACCTTCATGGGAGGTGAGGGGCGGGTCAGGGGTAGTCGACGGCGATGAGCGTCAATCCGTGGGGCGGGGCGATGGCACCGACCATCTGGCGGTCGCGGGCGTCACGGATGTCGCGCACCTGATCGGCGCGGCGCCGACCTTGCCCAACAGGGACGAGGCAGCCGACGATCGAGCGAACCATCTGGTGGCAGAACGCCGCCCCGACGACTTCGGCGATCACCAGACCGGCATGGTCGCGGCGCACCTCCAGTCGCTCGACCCGGCGGACCAGAGGCTTGTCACCGGCGCGGCGGCAGAAAGACGAGAAGTCGTGTTCACCGACAAGGTGCCGGCCGCCGGCGCCCATGGCGGCCGTGTCCAGGGACGGGGGGCCGAGGTGCCACGTGTCGTGCCGCCAAAGCGGGTTCATCGCCTCAGCGTCGTAGAGGCGGTAGCGGTAGTGGCGGCGCTGGGCGGAGAAGCGCGCATCAAAGCCGGACGTGACTGCCCGCACCGACCAGACGGCGATCTCGGGGCCGCACAGATGGTCCAACGCCCGGCGCAGCCGCTCAGGGTCACCCAGCCGCAACCGCGACCCAGCGGGTACGTCGCAGGTGACAACCTGGGCAAGCGCGTGGACGCCCGCATCGGTCCGCCCCGCTCCGGTCGTCGTCACAGCAACGCCCGCCAGGCGCTCCAGCGCCTCCTCCAGGACCCCCTGGACGGTGCGCACGCCGCGCTGGCGGGCGAAGCCGTGGAAGCCTGAGCCGTCGTAGGCGAGGTCGACCCGCAACCGGACCGCCTCGCCGGGATCAGCCGTCACTCGGCGCTGGGGCGCTCCCGGGGCGGCTGGTCCTCGCCGTCATCGGACTCGCCAGAGGGTTCCTCGGCGGCCTCCGCGGCCTCTTCCTCGGCGGCCAGGCGGGCCTCGACCTCGGCCGGGTCGGCCTGCACGCCGTCGTCCTCGCGCTCCGCGGCGGTCTCGGTCTCGTCGGACTCGGGTGCCTCGTCGACGCCCTCGAACGGTTCAAGCTCTTCGCCGCGGTCGGCTGCGGCCGCGATGTGCTCTTCGCGTTCCCGTGCCCCGATGGACATCGTCCCGCGCCGGCGTCGCAGGCTCCAGCGCCGACGCGGCGCCTCGCTCAGGTCGCCGGCGCCATCCCCCTCGGCACCGATGCCCTCGACCAACTCGATCAACGCCATCGGGGCGGCGTCACCCTTGCGCGGGCCGAGCTTCAGCACGCGGGTGTAGCCGCCATCGCGGTCGGCGAACACGGGACCGACATCGGCGAACAGCTTGTGCACGACATCACGGTCACGGATGACCCGCAGCACCTGGCGGCGAGCGTGCAGGTCACCACGCTTTGCGAAGGTGACCATGCGCTCGGCGAGCGGCTGGACGGTCTTGGCCTTGGCCTGCGTCGTGCGGATCCGCCCGTGGCGGAACAACTCCGTCGCGAGGTTGGCGAGGATCATGTTGTGATGGGCGGGGCTTCCGCCGAACCGTGCGGCCTTCTTCGGCTGCGGCATGACTGGTCGATCCTTTAGGCAAATTGGCGCGGGCCGCGTCAGGCGCTGTAGCCGCCGCCGTAGTCAGCGAGCGACAGCCCCATCTCGGCGAGCTTCGCCCGCACCTCGTCGATGGATTTCTGGCCGAAGTTGCGGATGTCCAGCAGGTCCTGCTCGCTCTTCTGCACGAGCTCCCCGACTGTGGAGACCCCTTCGCGCTTCAGGCAGTTGTACGAGCGGACCGACAGGTCCATGTCCTCGATCGGCATGGTGAGGTTCGGCGACGCCGGGCCGAGCGCGGCGCCGTCGGGGCCGATCGACAGTCCGCCGGGGCCGGACTCCTCGAATTCGGCGAACAGGCCGAAGAGATCCCTCAGGGTCTCGCCGGCCGACGCGAGCGATTCGCTGGGCCGCACTGAGCCATCGGTCTCCACGTCCAGGATCAGCCGGTCGTAGTTGGTCATCTGCTCGACTCTGGTGTCTTCGACGCGGTAGGCGACACGGCGCACCGGCGAGTAGATCGAGTCGATTGGGATGACGCCGATCGGCTGGTCCTGGCGCTTGTTGCGCTCGGCGGAGGCGTAGCCGCGACCGCGTTCGACGGTCAGGTACATCTCGACACGCCCTCGGCGGTTGAGCGTCGCGATGTGCAGATCGCGGTTGAGGATCTCCACCTCGCTGGGCGCGGTGATGAAGTCCGCGGTGATCTCGCCAGGACCTTCACCGCCCAGGAAGATCTCCACCGGCTCGTCGGAGTGGGAGCGCAGCACCAGATCCTTGAGGTTCAGGATGATATCGGTGACATCCTCCTTGACGCCCTCGATTGAACTGAACTCGTGCAGCACGCCCTCGATGCGCACGCTGGTGACGGCGGCGCCGGGGATGGACGAGATCAGAGTCCGGCGGAGGCTCGCGCCAAGGGTGTAGCCGAAGCCCGGCTCGAGCGGTTCGATGGAGAACGTCGAGCGGCTACCCTCGACGAGGACGTTCTCGGTGATGCTGGGACGCTGAACGATCAGCACGTGGGCGTTCGCCTCCTCGGCGACTCAGTTTACTGCTCTTGGTTTTTGGGGTTTCGCTGCTACGCGTGGGGCTGTCGGCTCGGAGCGGGCTAAAAGGTTCTTCCCGCCCCGACGAGTCGACGGCCCCACGCGCCCCCTTACTTGGAGTAGAGCTCGACGATGAGCTGCTCGGAGACCGGGACGCCGATCTGCTGGCGGGTAGGGATGCTGGTCACCGTGACCTGGCGCCGCTCCTGGTCCAACGACACCCAGCCGGGGATCTGCCGACTGCCGGCGAGTTCCATCGCCCCCAGCACGGGGACGATGCTGCGGCTGCGCTCCTTGACCGTAATGACATCGCCGACCTCGACCCGGTAGGACGAGATGTTGACGGTCCGGCCATTGACCTGGATGTGACGATGGCTGACCAGTTGGCGAGCCTGCGGGCGGGTAAGCGCGAGCCCGCCCCGGAACACCGCGTTGTCCAGGCGGGTCTCGAGCAGGATCAGCAGGTTCTCGCCGGTCAGGCCGCGCTGGCGGGAAGCCTTCTTGTAGTAATTGCGGAACTGCCGTTCCAGCACGCCGTAGATGCGCCGAGCCTTCTGCTTTTCACGAAGCTGCAGGAGGTACTCGGTCTCACGGATGCGGCCACGCCCGTGCTCGCCCGGTGGATACGGGCGCTTCTCCGTCGCGCAGTGCCGCTTCTCGCAGATGCGCTGGCGCTCGCGGCGACATTGCTTGCAGGTGGGTCCGGTGTAACGAGCCATGCGATGCGTGATCTCCTTGCGCGGGAGGCGTGGTCAGACGCGCCGGCGCTTCGGCGGACGGCAGCCATTGTGGGGTATCGGGGTGACATCCTTGATGGCCGCGACCTCCAGCCCGTTGGCCTGCAGCGACCGGATGGCCGTCTCGCGACCCGAGCCGGGGCCCTTCACGAAGACATCAACCCGGCGCACACCGAAATCCGCAGCGGCCCGAGCCGCCTTCTCCGCGGCCATTTGCGCGGCGAAAGGCGTGGACTTCCGGCTGCCCTTGAACCCGACATTCCCTGCCGAGGCCCAGGACAGCACGTTGCCCTGCTGATCCGTAATGGTGATGACGGTGTTGTTGAACGAACTCTTGATGTGCGCCTGGCCGTAGTCGACGCGCCGACGCTCCTTCTTCCGCTGCCGGCTCTTTGCCTTGGCCGTGGTCTGCTTGCGCTGCTGTGCCATCCGTTCCTCGCCCTATCGCGGAAGTGACGGGACTCCCGTCACTTCCGAATCTTCTTCCGGAGCCCACCAACCGTCCGCTTGGGTCCCTTGCGGGTGCGGGCGTTGGTGTGCGTGCGCTGGCCCCGGACCGGCAGGCCACGGCGGTGGCGGATGCCCTGGTAGGAACCGATCTCGACCTTGCGCTTGATGTTTTGCTGGACCTCTCGGCGGAGGTCACCCTCGACCTTGAAGCTGCCCTCGATGAAGTCCCGCAGCCGCCGCACGTCGTCGTCGGACAGGTCGCGGACGCGCGCCGACGGGCTCACCTGAGTCGCGGCCAGCGCCTGGCGCGAGCGGGTGCGCCCGATGCCGTAGATGTAGGTGAGACCGATCTCCACCCGCTTCTCACGGGGGAGGTCGACACCCGAGATCCGTGCCATGTGTCCTGAGCTCCTCTCGATGCTGCCGCCGGGGACGGCGCGAGCCGCCCTAGCCCTGGCGCTGCTTGTGTCGCGGGTTCGAGCAGATGACCATGACGCGCCCGTGCCGGCGGATGATCTTGCACTTCTCGCAGATCTTCTTGACGCTGGGCTGGACCTTCATCCTCGAATGCTCTCTGCTCGTGTGGCCGTCAGGGTTCGCCCATCCCGTGGAAGACCAGCCGACGACCTTACCGAGGCAGGCCGGATGTGAGCGCCGGAGCGGGGGCCGAAAGGACGAACGAAGAAGGACCCCGTCATCACGAGGTCACTCACCAAAGCTATCACCCCGCCTCACGGACGTCCACCGTCCCTCCTGGTACCCTCTCGGCCTCCCTGAGTGGCCAGGCCGGCTCGTCGTCTCGCGCCGTCAGCACCCACGGGCCGTCGTTCGTGATGGCCACAGTGTGCTCCCAGTGGCTGGACAGCTGGCCGTCGGCCGTCACCACGGTCCAGTCGTCGTCCAGCACCTCGGTGTCGGCAGTGCCCAGGTTGAACATCGGCTCGACGGCCAGCACCAGGCCGGGCACGAGTTTGGGCCCTCGGCCGGGGCGGCCATAGTTCGGCACGTGCGGGTCCTCGTGCAGCGCGCGGCCGATGCCGTGCCCCACGTACTCGCGTACCACGCCGTAACCGTGCGGCAGGGCGTGCGCCTCCACGGCCGCCGAGATGTCAGACAGGCGACGACCGGGTGCGGCGGCGCAGAGCCCTGCCCACAGCCCGGCACGGGTGCGCTCGACCAGACCACGCACGTCGGGGGCGACGGTGTCCGGACCGCCGACGATCCAGGTGACCGCGGAGTCGCCGTGGTAACCACCGACGATCGCGCCCGCGTCGATCTTGATGAGATCACCCTCGCGCAGGACAACATCATGAGCGGGGATCCCGTGCACAATCTGCTGGTTGACCGAGGTGCACAGCGTGGCGGGGAAGCCGCGGTACCCCTTGAACGAGGGGACGGCGTCGTGACTGCGGACCTCCCGCTCGGCGATCTCGTCGAGGTCGAGCGTGGATATCCCCGGCCGGATGGCGTCGCGCAGCACCTCGTGGAGCCTGGCCACGACCCGGCCGGCTCTGGCCATGAGCTCGATCTCTTCCGGCGACTTGCGGACGATCACGCGTCCTCCTCTCCAAGGCCCTTGAGGACGCTTAGGGCCCGGTCGGTCACCTCGCCGATCTCGCCGATGCCGTCGACGTCGCGCAGCAACCCTCGCTCGGCGTAGAAGAACTCGAGAGGCTCCGTCTTCGTGTGGTACTCGTGCAGTCGGTGGCGAATCACGTCCTCGGCGTCGTCCGCGCGGCCCTCGGCCTCACGCCGTCCCAGCAACCGCTGGACGGCCTGCTCGTCGTCGACCACCAACCGCAGGACACCGTGCAGGGGGCGCTGCTGGCTGGCCAACTCGTCCTCCAGGGCAAGCGCCTGCGGTACGGTGCGCGGGAAGCCGTCGAGCACGAACCCCCGGACGCAGTCATCCTGCGCGAGCCGATCGCCGACCATCTTGATGACCACGTCGTCGGGCGCGAGCTCGCCCCGATCCATGTAGTTCTTGGCCTCGGTTCCCAGCGCGGTGGCCCGGCGGACGTTGTCACGGAAGATGTCGCCGGTGGAGACGTGCGCGATGCCGTACTCGGACACGATGTGCTTCGCCTGGGTCCCCTTGCCCGCCCCGGGCGGGCCGAGGAGCACGAGTCGCATGCCTTCTCCTGTTCCATGGTCCGCGAGCTCAGGTCTTGAGGAAACCCTCGTAGTGGCGCTGCATCAGTTGGGACTCCAACTGCTTCATGGTCTCCAGCGCGACCCCCACCACGATCAGCAGCGTCGCCCCACCGAAGGGGAAGGGAACCCCCGCCACCCCCAGCACGATCAGTGGCAGGATCGCCAGCGTCGCCAGGTAGAGCGAGCCCGGCAAGGTGATCCGGGTCAACACCTTGTCGAGGTACTCGGCGGTGGGCCGACCCGGACGGATGCCGGGGATGAAGCCGCCGTACTTCTTCATGTTGTCCGCGACGTTGACCGGGTTGAACGTAATCGCGGTGTAGAAGTAGGCGAAGAACACTACCAGCAGGAAGTAGATCGAGACGTAGACCGGGTTCGCGTCGACGCCGGTGAAGTACCGGTCCACAAAGGCGGTGAAGCCGGCGTTGCCGACCATCGTTGACGCCATGGCCGGCAGGTAGAGCAGGCTGGAGGCGAAGATGATCGGAATCACGCCCGACTGGTTGACCTTCAGGGGGATGTAGGTGGACGTGCCGCCGTACATGCGCCGGCCCACCTGCCGCTTCGCGTACTGCACCGGGATGCGCCGCTGGCCCTGCTCCACGAACACCACGCCGACGATCAGCAGCAACCCCACCGCCATCGCGATCGGGAAGAGGAACTCCCCACGGTCGGACTGCAGGATCTGGTTCCCCTGGAACGGCAACTGGGAGATGATCGAGGCGAAGATCATCAGCGACATACCGTTACCGATGCCGCGCTGCGTGACGAGTTCACCCAGCCACATGATGAAAGCCGTGCCGGCCGTCAGGGTAAGGATCTGCAGCAGGGTGATCAGGATCGAATCGTCCGGGATCAATCCTGGAAGGGGGATGCCGAACAACTGCTCGGGCGCGTTGCCCACCAGCACCAGCAAGGTGGTGGATTGCAGGACGGCGAGCATCACCGTCAGGTAGCGCGTCCACTGGGTGATCTTCTTGGTCCCGCTCTCGCCCTCCTTCTGCCACTCCTCCAGCTTGGGGATCACCACCCTGAGCAACTGCATGATGATGCTCGACGTGATGTAAGGCATGATCCCGAGCGCGAACACCGCCAACTGGGTCAGCGCTCCGCCGGAGAACAGGTTGATGAGGGCCGCCGCGCCGCCGATCTCGGCCTGTTCCCGCGCGCCCTGCAACACCTGGTAGTCGATACCGGGAATCGGCACGTACGAGCCGAAGCGGTACACCGCGACGATCAGCAGTGTGAAGAGGATCTTGCCTCGCAAGTCCGGGATCTTGAAGGCGTTGGTGAACGCGCGCAGCATCGCGGGTCTCGTTTCTGCGCTCAGCGCGAGCCGGTGTCGGTGCCACGACGGCGAGCGCGGCGCTGCACCTCAGGATGCGGCAGAACCTCCGCCGCTCCACCACCCGAGGTGATCTTGTCCTGGGCCGAGGCGGAGAAGGCGTGTGCGGAGACGGCCAGGCGCTTGGTGAGGTCGCCGTCGCCCAGGACCTTCACCGGCGCGGAGCCACGGCGCACCAGGCCCCGCTCCCGCAGGAGTTCGGGCGTGACCTCATCGCCGTCCGCGAACACGTCCTCGAGACGGGCGACGTTCACCGTCGTGTACTCCACCCGGTTGCGCTGGGTGAAACCCGGCAGCTTGGGCAGGCGTCGCTGCAGGGGCATCTGCCCCCCTTCGAACCCGGCGGGCATCTTCCTGCGCGCACCGGTGCCCTTGGTGCCCCGGCCGGCGGTCTTGCCCTTCCCGGCCGCCTCGCCGCGTCCCTTGCGGGTGCGCCTCTTATGTGCGCCTGGCGCAGGTTTCAGATGATGGATCTTCACGGCTGGTCCTCGTCTTCTGCGGCCGCGCCCGCGCCGACCGGCGGGGCGTCCGGGTCCTTGGGCTCCTGGCCGGGCTCAAGGTCGATGGGCTCGTCGGCACCCACGTAGCGGACGGTCACCAGGTGCGCGACCCTGGCCAGCATCCCACGGATCTCGGGCCGGTCCGGCTGGACGACCGTATGCCGGATGCGCCGCAGTCCCAGAGAGCGCACCGTCGCGCGTTGCGCGGGCTTGGCCCCGATCAGACTGCGGGCCTGCGTGATCTCCAACGACTGCGCCATCAGCCACTGACCCGCATGTTGTCAAGCATCTTCTTCGGCAGCATCTCCTCGAGCTCGAGGTCCCGGAGGCGTGCCACCGCCTCGGGCTCCCGTAGCTGCTGAAGCGCGACCACTGTCGCATGAACGACGTTGATGGGGTTGGAGGTTCCCAGCGACTTGGCCAGGACGTCGGAGACGCCGGCGCATTCCAGCACGGCACGCACCGGCCCTCCGGCGATCACCCCGGTTCCGGGGGCTGCGGGCTTCAGCAGCACGATGCCGGCGCCGGCTTCGCCCTGCACGGGGTACACGATCGTCTTCTGGATCATCGGGACCTTGAAGAAGCTCTTCTTGGCCTCCTCGACGCCCTTCTGGATCGCTGCGGGAACTTCCTTGGCCTTGCCGTAGCCGACACCGACGGTGCCGTTGCCGTCGCCGACGACGACCAGCGCCGTGAAGGAGAAACGACGGCCGCCTTTGACGACCTTGGCGACGCGATTGATCGCGACGACCTTCTCCTCGTACGGGCTGCGCTCCTCCTCGCGACCGCCACGCCGATCGCGGCCGCCACGGCCGCGGCCGCCGCGCTCCTGACCGCCTCCTCCGGGGCCTACCATGTCCTGTCCTTCTCTCGTTGCATTCGTAGACGCCCGGCCAGCCACATGCCGGCCGGCGTCGCTAGAACTTCAGACCGCCCTCGCGGGCGGCATCGGCCAGCGCCTGGATGCGACCGGTATAACGGTTGCCGCCGCGGTCGAAGACCACCGCATCGATGCCTGCCTCGCGGGCACGCTGCGCGAGCAGCGCGCCGACGGCACTGGCGGCGGCGGTCTTGCCCTCACCTTCGGGGATGTCCAGGCCCTTATCCAGACTGGAGGCAGCGGCCAGTGTGCGGCCCTGCGAATCGTCGATCACCTGGGCGTAGATACCGGTGTTGGAGCGGTAGACCGCCAGGCGTGGGCGCTCGGGCGTACCCCGGATGCGCTTGCGCACCCGGGCGTGACGACGCTTCCGCGCCCCGCGCTTGACCTTCGCTGTGTTCATTTGTCGGTGCTCTCCTGGGGTTGAGCGTGAGGCGGGCGCTTGTCTGGGATGCGGACCGGGAGTGCGGGCGCAGTGCGCACCGCCGCTAGCCGGCAGTCTTGCCGGCCTTGCGGCGGATCTGCTCACCGGCGTACCGGATGCCTTTGCCCTTGTAGGGCTCGGGGCGCCGGATCGCGCGAATGTCGGCGGCTACCTGGCCGACGAGCTGCTTGTCTGAGCCCGTGACCGCGATGCGCGTTGGGGTGGGGACCTCGAAGGCGATGCCTTCGGGCGCCTCGACCTCGACGGAGTGGCTGTACCCCACCTGCAGGGTCAGGCCCTTGCCCCGGGCCGCGGCCCGGTAGCCGACTCCGACGATCTCCAGCTCACGACGATAACCCTGTGACACGCCGGTCACCATATTGGCGATCAGCGAGCGAAACAGCCCGTGAAGGGCGCGGTGTTCGCGCTCGTCGTCGGGCCGGCGCACGGTGATCGCGCCATCAGCCACCTCGACGCGGATGTCGGGGTGGATCTCCTGGGTCAGCGTGCCCCTGGACCCTGTGACGGTGAGGATGCGCCCCTCGAGGGAGGCCTCCACCCCGTCGGGGATCGTGACGGGCTCCTTGCCAATACGGCTCATGTCGTCCTCCTACCACACGTAGGCGAGGACTTCGCCGCCCACACCGGTCTTGCGGGCCTCGCGGTCAGTCATCAGTCCCTGCGACGTCGAGATGATGGCGACGCCCAACCCACCGAGGACGCGGGGAATCTCATCGCGCTTGGCGTATACCCGCAAGCCCGGCTTGGAGATCCGGCGCACGCCTGACAGCGCGCGCTCGCGCTGCCGCGTGTACTTGAGCGCCAGCCGCAGGGTCGCCTGCGGCTTGGTCGGCTCCACCAGGAAGTCGCGGATGTAGCCCTCACGCTTGAGGATGTCCGCGATCGACGCCTTCAGCTTGGAGGAAGGCATATCGATCTCCTCCTTGAAGGCGACGTTGGCGTTCCGCACCCGCGTGAGCATGTCCGCAACGGGATCGGTCATCGTCATGGTCGTTCAGTCTCCTGTGGGGTTACGCAGCCAGCGCCTGTGTAACGCCGGCCAGCACTTCCCTGTTCGAAAGCGTGTGGCCGGCCTACCAGGAACTCTTGCGCACGCCCGGCAGTTCGCCGCGATGCGCCAGTTCACGCAGGCAGATGCGGCACAACCCGAACCTGCGGTAGACCGCGCGCGGCCGACCACAGCGGTTGCAGCGGGTGTACTCGCGGACGGCGAACTTCTGCTTCCGGTTCGCCTTCGCGATCATCGACTTTTTCGCCATGTTCTTCCCCTATGCGCTGGCGCTCGTACGGAACGGGAACCCGTAGGCGGCCAGCAGCGCGCGCCCCTGCTCATCGTTGTCGGCGGTGGTCGCGATCGTGATGTCCATCCCCCGGATGCGGTCGATGTCGTCATAGTCGATCTCCGGGAAGATGAGCTGTTCGTTGACCCCAAAGGTGTAGTTGCCGCGGCCGTCGAAGCTGTCAGCCGACAGGCCGCGGAAGTCTCGGATGCGTGGCAGCGCGACCGACAGGAGTCGGTCGAAGAACTCCCACATGCGGTCCCCGCGAATGGTCACCTTGGTCCCGACGGCCATGCCCTGGCGCAACTTGAACCCCGCGACCGACTTGCGCGCGCGGTTCACGCGGGGCTTCTGGCCGCTGATCGTGGCCAGGTCGCGCACCGCCCCATCGATGGCCTTGGCGTCGGCGACCGCATCGCCCACGCCCATATTGACCACGATCTTCTCAAGGCGCGGTACCTGCATCACGTTGTCCAGCCCCAACTGCTGCTGCAACTGGGAAAGGATCTCCTCGCGATAGCGCCGCTTCAGACGTGGCACGTAGGTCTGGTCAGTGGTTGTGGTCATCGTCTTAGAACTCCGCGTCGCACTTGCGGCAGTAGCGGGCGCGCTTGCCGGCCACGATGCGGGAGCCCACGCGTGTGGGCTCGCCGCAGGATTCGCAGATCGGCATCACATTGGACAGATGGATGGGCGCCTCCATCTTGGTGATGCCGCCCTCCTGGCCACCCCGGCGTGTCGTGCGCACGCGATCATGCTTGGTGACACGGTTGATCCCCTCGACCATCACGCGGTTCTCGCGGGGGTAGACGTGCACCACGCGTCCCTGCTTGCCGGCGTCCTTGCCGCTGATGACCTTCACCGTGTCGTTACGCTTCACGCGCTGCATGGCTACAGCACCTCCGGGGCGAGCGAGACGATCTTCATGAACCGCTTGTCGCGCAATTCGCGGCCCACGGGTCCGAAGATGCGGGTACCACGGGGATTGCGCTGCTCGTTGATGAGCACGCAGGCGTTGTCGTCGAAGCGGATGTAGGTGCCGTCGGGACGGCGCTTCTCTTTGCTCACCCGCACGATGACCGCCTTGACGACCTCGCCCTTGCGCACGTTGGACGCGGGGATCGCGTTCTTCACGGTCCCCACGATGACGTCGCCGATCGACGCATAGCGCCGGCCGGATCCGCCGAGCACGCGGATGCACAACACCTCACGCGCGCCGGTGTTATCCGCCACGCGCAACCGCGACTCCTGCTGAATCATCTCACTGTCTCGCTTCTGCTCTCAGCTTCTCTAAGGTCTTGGAGGTTGGGGAGCGTCCCCAGTTCCCGCCGTAGGCGGGGGCCCGGTGGTCCGGAGCGGGGCTAAGAGGGTTTCCGCCCCCGGAGGACCACCGGGCCCCCGCCTTGGGCCGTTACTTGGCGCGCTCAACAACCTCCAGGACCCGCCACCGCTTGTTCTTCGATAGTGGTCGGGTCTCGGCGATGCGGACGAGGTCGCCCACGTTGACACCGTTGGTCTCATCGTGCGCATGCAGCTTCTCCGACTGCGTCACCGTCTTGCGATACAGCGGATGCGTGGTGCGGCGCTCGACGCGGACGACGACCGTCTTGTCCATCTTGTCACTGACGACGACGCCCTGCCGGACCTTCCTCTCGCCGCGCGCGGGCTTGCCCTGGCTGACTCCTGGTTCGGTCGTGCTCACTGGGACTCAGCCTCCCTGCTGACGGGCTGTGCTGCGGCCAGTTCGCGCTCGCGCTGCACGGTGAGCACGCGCGCGATGTCCTGGCGGACCTGGCGCAGCCGCGTGGGGTTGTCAAGCTGTCCGGTCACCAGCGCGAAGCGCAGGTCGAACAGCTCCTGCTTGAACTGGTCGTGCTTTTCTTCGAGCTCGGTGTCGCTGAGCTCGCGAAGCTCGGCGGCCTTCATCAGTCGTCCTCCCGGGTGACGAACCGACACTTGACGGGGAGCTTGTGGGCGGCCAGGCGCATCGCCTCGCGGGCGACGTCCTCGGGAACTCCCGACAGCTCGAACATCACCCGGCCGGGCTTCACGACGGCGACCCAGCCTTCGGGTGCGCCCTTCCCGGAGCCCATCCGGGTTTCGGCCGGCTTCTTCGTATAGGACTTGTGCGGAAAGATATTGATCCAGACTTTCCCGCCACGCTTGATGTAGCGCGTCATGGCAATACGAGCGGCTTCGATCTGCCGGTTCGTAATCCACCCGTGGGTGATGGCCTGCAGGCCGTACTCACCGAAAGCGACGTCGTAGCCACCCTTGGCAAGCCCGCGCATCCTGCCGCGGTGCTGCTTGCGGTACCTGACCCGCTTGGGGGACAGCATGGTGCTCACGCCTCCTGGTTCGGGTTGTCGGTGGCTGTGGCGGGACCAGCGTCGGGTTCATCGGAGCCGGCAGGCGCATCGGGCGCCCGGGTCTCAGCCTGGGCCGGCGAGTCGGGCGGCACGTTACCGGGGGCCACATTGGCGGGCTGACCATTCGGGGTCGCGTCGACCCGCTCGGTGTCCGTGGCAGAGGGAACTGCCTCACGCTCGTCGGCGGCGTCGCCCATCCCGACGGTCGGGGGGGAAGCAGGCTCCAGCACTTGCGGCTGCGGCGCCTGGCGATCGCCGCGCCTGCCGCGGCCGCGCGGTCGCTGCTGCTGCCCGCGCTGCTCACGCTGGTCGCGCTGCTCCCCGGACGGCAGAACCTCCCCGGTGTAGATCCAGACCTTGACGCCGATCCGCCCGTAGGTGGTGCGGGCTTCGTCAAGGCCGTAATCGATGTTGGCGCGCAGGGTATGCAGCGGCACCTGGCCCTCGCGGTACCACTCGGTACGGCTCATCTCCGCACCGCCAAGACGCCCAGAGCACTGGACGCGGATGCCCTTCGCGCCTGCCTTCATCGCGTTCTGGGTGGCGCGGCGCATGGCGCGACGGAAGCTCACCCGGCCCCGCAACTGCTCCGCCACGTTGTGAGCGGTCACCTGGGCATCGAGCTCAGGCAGCTTGATTTCGATGATGTCGAGCTTGACCTGCTTGCCCGTCATCTTCTCGAGATGGCTGCGAATCGCGTCGGCCTCTGCACCGCGCCGGCCGATGACGATGCCGGGCCGGGCGGTGTGCACCTGGACGTGCACGCGGTCACGCGTCCGCTCGATGTCGATGCGGCTCACGCCCGAGTGCCGGACCCGCTCGCGGATGAACGCACGAATGCGGTCATCCTCAATTACGTAGCCGGCGTACTCGTCGCCGGCGAACCACTTCGACTTGTGCTCAGCGATGACCCCGAGACGGAATCCGTAGGGGTGGATCTTCTGGCCCACGTGCTACTCCTGCGTCCTGGTTTGGGCGGCTTGACTTCCGCGGTGGCGGCGTGAGAGCCGGGTGGGGTCCGACGGCGTGCCGACCGTTATCGTGATGTGGCTGGTGCGTTTGCGGATGCGATAGGCGCGACCCATGGCGCGCGGCTGGAACCGCTTGAGCGTCGGCCCTTCATCGACGACGGCCGAGGTCACGACGAGCTCGTCGGCGTCGTAGGGCGGGTCGGTGTTGTTCTCGGCGTTGGCGACCGCGGAGTTGAGCGTCTTGAGGACCGGCAGGGCCGCTCCCTTGGGCGAGAGCGCAAGGCAGCGCCTCGCCTCCTCGATCGGCAGGCCTCGGATGTGTACGACCACCTGCCGCACCTTGGCCGGCGCCACGCGAACGTACCGCGCCGTCGCCCTGGCCTTCTCGGTTTCCGCCTTCGACGGAGCCATGTGCTTTCCTTCTCCCTGCTACTTCTCAGCCGGCGAGCATCAGCCGGTGCCGGGTCCGGTGGGCCGGGGGCC
>WHTC01000158.1 GCA_009379795.1 Nitriliruptorales bacterium
CTCAGACGCTTCAGCAATATCGACGTACTCGTCACCTGTGCCGGCAGCTCTCCCGGCGGTCTCATGGAGGACCTCACCGAGGACCAGTGGATGAGCAGCCTCCACCTCAAGTTCATGGGCTACATCCGCGCGTGCCGGGCCGTGCTGCCGCACATGCGCGAACGCGGATCGGGCAGCGTGGTCCTGGTCGTGGGCAACGACGGGCTGAAGCCGTCGTACTGGGAGCTCACCGCCGGTGCGGCCAACGCCGCCGATATCAACGTCGCCTCGTCGCTCGCCGAGCAGTACGGCCGCTACGGCGTGCGGGTCAACACCGTCAACCCCGGGCCGGTCAACACCGACCGGTGGGACGGCCTCGAGAAGCAGTTCGCCAAGGACAAGGGCGTGTCGCAGCAGCGGGCGCACGAGCTCGCCCTGGGCTCGATCCCGCTGGGCCGCATCCCGGCGCCCGAGGAGATCGCGTCCGTCGTCGCGTTCCTGTCCTCGGACCGGGCAAGCTTCGTCAACGGCGCCCACGTGCCCATCGACGGGGCCCAGCGCAAGGGGCTCATGGACCTGTAGGCCAGCACCGCGGGATGCGGTAGCGCACCACCAACGGCCAGATCGTGCTCATGGACGAGCCGGCCGAGGGCCTCGACTCCCGGCGGGTCGAGATCGTGGGGGGCATCATCGACGAGTTGCGCGACCCCGGCACGGCTGTGCTCCTGGTCGAGCAGAAAGTCAAGTTCGCACTCGACGTCGCGGACCGGGTGCAGGGAGCGCGGCGCGATCACCCACGAGACGACGGGTGAGGAGGCCCGGGCAGACCCCAGCGCGCGGTCGCGCCAGCTGGGCTTCGGCTGACCGGGCGCCTCCGGGTTGACGAACCTGGTCCGCGCTCAACCCGCTCTGCGAGAGGCTTGATCGACGACCCACTCCCACGCGGACGGATCCCATCGCTGCTGGCCTGCATGCTGGCCGGAGATGGGCAGTGCCCAGAACCCGCGCAGGGCCTCGCCGGCCTCCCGGAGGGTTACCCACCTCAGGTGGTGCTCGGCCAACAGCGCAGCCCACCTCTCCTGCCAGTCGATGGGCGGGGTGTCGATCGTCGGAGGCCAGCTCGTGCGGCACCTCACGAAGGTGTCCTGGCAGACCGCGGCAAGCTCAACCGCGTCTGGGAGCGCGACGCGCTCAGGGATCACCAGCATGTCGAACAGGTCCCTCGCCCTGGTGGTGGTCTGGCCTCCGTAGGAACGGGTGTAGGCGTGCAGCTTCTCGGCGAGCTGCTGGGCGGGCGGGATCATCGGCAGCACCAGCGGTGGTTCGCCTGCGAACGCCAGCGGGTTGCGCGCGAGTCGGACGCGCTCGATCGCACGGTCATCACCACGCACGAGATTGACGTCGAAATGAAAGCGCTCGAACTCCCGGCCGGCCATCAGGGCCACGATGCGGAAACGCAGCGCACCCTGCTCTCCCTCGCCAAGCAACCGCCGGCCAGCGCCGATCTGGAAGGCAAACCCGTCCTCGATGCCGCATTCGAGGACGGCGTTCAGGGCCTCGTGGAGGCCTGCCGTTCGGCGCGCCAGTTCGTGTCGATGTCCCTCGTGCCGCGCGCATGCTGGCCGAGCCGGGCGATGAGCCCCATACCCCCTTTGAGCGCCCACGCCTCCCGCGGTGTGACCTGGCCCAGCCGGGCAAGGAAGCGCTGGAACGCGACTTCCTTGCGGAGACGGTCCACGGGCACGCCCATCTGTCGGGCTTCGCCCCGGAGGCGCTCCTCGAGCGCCTGACGCAGCGCGAAGGCGTCGGCGTAGCCCACGGCTACCCGACCCCCGCCTGCGCAAGAGCAACAGCCAGCCGCGGCTGATGGTCAGCCAGCTGGCGCACGCGTGCGCGGGACAACAGCCCACGGTCGAGGGCCTCGGAGACCAGCCGGGCGAACTCGTCGGCGTCGACGAGCTCGCTGACGTCCACCAGGGTGCGCCAGACCGTAGTGACCGGCACGCCGTCGCGGCTGGTGACGTCGTCGTCAGGCAGCGGCGCGTGATGGACGAGGACGCCGGACCGTTGACCCCGGAACGCCCGCGGCACGGTCACGTGCAGCACCGCCGGCATGGCGTCGCCGAGGCCGTGAACGGCCAGCGCGGTTCCGTGGCTGGCAGCGGCGTCTGGGCCGATCCACAGACACGCCACCAAGGCGTCCTCCCACGGCTGGGCAGGCCAATGGGCCAGCCGGTATACCCCGCGAGCGGGGCGGGTCAGATCCCCAGCGGCCGTATAGTGCGACAGCATCCGGTCGGATACCTGCCGCTCGTGCGCCTGCGCCCGGGTGAAGTGGCCGGCCTGGGGTGCGGCCGTGTCGTACAGCACTCGCAGACCTCGACGCATGGAGCTTACATTAGATGTAAACTCGATGCGAGTCAAGCGTAGCCGGTCTCGGGCTCGGTGACTGCCGGTCACGGTTCCGGGTGCTCCCCGAGCTTGTCGGTGAGGATCTCGAGGACCTCGGCGATGTGGTGGCGCGTCTCGGCCGCGGCCGCTGCGCCGTCGCCGGCGCGCAGCGCCTCGAGGATCGCCCTGTGCTGACGCACCGAGTCTTCGTGGTTGCGCCACACCTGCGGGCCGCCGTTCAGCGCCTGCCACAGCAGGTTCAGCAGGGCGGACAGCACGGGGGAGCGAGCGCACTCGTAGATGCGGAAGTGGAAGCTGCGGTTCAGCTCGTTGACGGCGGGATCCTGCGGGTGGCACGCGGCGATGACTTCGTGCAGCTTTGCGAGCTCCTCCAGGTCGTCCGCGCTCGCGCGCTCGGCGGCCATCTGCGCCCCGAGGGACTCCAGGGCTGCGCGGATCCGGAAGTTCTCCTCCAGCCGGGACCCCTCGTGGCGCACGACCGTGGCGCCCCGGTGCAGCTGGGTGGCCACGAACCCCTCCGCCTCCAGGCGTCGCAGCGCCTCCCGCACCGGTGTCGGGCTCACCCCGAAGCGTTTCGCGAGATCCCTCTGGCGCAGCGTGGCTCCCGGTGCCAGGTCACCGCTGCGGATCAGGTCCTTGATGGCGTCGGCAACCACGTCGCTCTTGCTTCGATAGTCCATCCGACGGCTCCCCGGGTGCGTTCAATCGGGCGGAGGCTTGTTCTCGTCGAACGATGATATATCATGTGTCACCATCTTGAGGGACATGTGCTGCGGCGGGCGTCCGTGAATCCCGCGCCCTTCGCGTACCACCGTGCGACGTCTCCGCAGGAAGCCGTCTGCCTGCTCGCCGAGCTCGGCGACGAGGCGAAGGTGATCGCGGGCGGGCAGAGCCTTGCGGCGATGATGAACCTCCGTCTCGTGCGGCCGACCGCGCTCGTCGATGTGCTCGGCATCCCCGGTTTGTCCTATGTGCTGGAGGACGGCGACGCCCTGCGTATCGGGGCACTGACCCGCCACCGCGACATCGAGCGCCATCCCGGGCTGTTGGACGGTAGCTGATCGGCGGTGTCGCCCAGGGGATCGGCGGTGCGCTGCTCGAGGAGCTCCGCTACGATGCCGACGGCCAGCCGCTGGCGACGACGTTCATGGACTACCTCACGCCCACAGCGGCCGAGATGCCTCCGGTGCAGCTCGTGGTGCCGCAGGACGCACCCAGCCCTGACAACCCGCTTGGCGCGCGCGGCGCGGGTGAGGGCGGCGTGACCGGCTGCGGCGCCGCAGTCGCCAACGCGGTCGCCGCCGCGCTGGGTGACCCGGCGTGCATCCGTCAACTGCCGCTCACGCCCGAGCGGGCGCGCGCGCTTATCACCGACATCAAGGCATGACGACGAGGAGGGAGCACATGGTGACGACCCAGGACGGGGTTGGCCTGCACGTGGAGGAGGCCGGTGACGGGGTTCCGGTGCTGTTCGTGCACGAGTTCGCCGGCGACCATCGCAGCTGGCGGCCGCAGCTGCGCTGGTTCGCCCGCCGCTACCGCGCGATCGCCTACGCGGCTCGTGGCTACCCGCCGTCGGACGTCCCCGGCGACCTCGCCGCCTACTCCCAGGACCACGCCGTTGATGACGCCGTGGCGGTGCTCGACGGGTTGGGCATCGGCCGGGCTCACATCGTCGGGCTGTCGATGGGCGGGTTCGTCGCGCTGCACCTGGCGCGCCGGCACCCCGACCGCTGCCGGTCGATCGTGGCAGCCGGCGTGGGCTACGGCGCGCGGCCGGAGACCACCGCGGGCTTCCGGCGCGAGTGCGACGCGATCGCCGACGCCATCGACACCGATGGGGTGCCGGCGTTCGCCGCGCGCTACGCCGTCGGGCCCGCGCGTGTGCAGTTCGAGAACAAGGACCCGCTGGGGCATGCGGAGTTCGCCGCGCAGCTGGCCGAGCACAACCAGGGCGGCGCCGCGCGCACGATGCGCGGCTTCCAGCGCGAGCGGCCGTCGCTGTACGATTTCGCCGACGACTGGCGGGCGGTGCGGGTGCCGGCGGTCATCGTCGCCGGCGACGAGGACGAGGCCAGCCTGGAGCCCTCGCTGTGGCTGAAGCGGACCATCCCAACCGCCGGCCTGGCGGTGCTGCCTCGGACCGGGCACACGATCAACCTCGAGGAGCCCGCCGCCTTCAACGCGCTCGTCGCGGATTTCCTCGCGGCCGTCGACGCCGGCCGCTGGGCGCCGCGTGACCCCCGCTCGCTCGCCACCAGCACGACCGGCATCGAATAAGGCCCGCCGCCGCGGCTGGATCAGCCCGACCGCCAGCCGGCCGTGACGAACACACTCAGACCGCTTCCGGCCGCTCTCCTGCCGGTGGTGCGATGATCCGGGCCTACCGCGACGAAGGAGCGAGATCTTATGGCACAGGTCATCATCGTGGGGGATGGACCTGCGGGGCTGTCCGCGGCACTGTTCCTGGCCCGCGGCGGCCACCAGGTCGTCGTGTTCGGGGAGGACGACACCGCGATGCACTACGCGCTGCTGCACAACTATCTCGGCATCCCCGAGATCGGCGGCACCGAGTTCCAGCGCATCGCGCGCGACCAGGTGAGCGCGGCAGGCGTCGCCCTGCGGGACGAGGAGGTGACTGCAGTGCGCCGCGAGGGCGATGGCTTCGCCGTCGAGGCGGGCGGCGCCGAGGAGCGCGGCGACTACCTTGTCCTCGCCGGAGGCAAGGCCGCGCAGCGTCTCGCCGAGGAGCTCGGCGCGCAGCGCCGCGACGGCACCGTGGTGATCGATACCGAGTACCGCACCGACGTGCACGGGCTTTACGCCGTCGGGCGGGTCGCCCGGCCCAACCGCAGCCAGGCGGTCATCTCCGCCGGTGCGGGCGCCACCGCGGCGCTGGACATCCTCGCGCGCGAAGCCGGGCGCGACGTCACCGACTGGGACACCCCCCCTCCTGAGTGATCGCGCCGGCTGCGCTGGTCATCGCAGTATCTCCACGGGTGCATACGGCCGTGGGCTACCGGTCCGCTGCCGGAAGATCCACAATGGCCTCGCCCACTGGGGAAAGGTGACAGCCGTGGGCTGGTCGCCGATCTGCGGCGCGGCGAACCACGGGTCGGTGTCAAGCGTCTGCCTGGCAAGACCAGGTGCCACCCGACTGCCTGGTTGTGGCGAGCCTGCCCACACCCGGTAGTAAACGGGTAGCATTGCCGGTATGAAATTGAGCGTGAGCCTCCCGGATGAGTACGTCGAGTTCCTCGACGCGTACGCGCGTGAGCAGGGCGTGACGTCGCGCTCCGCCGTTATTCACGAGGCCGTGCGCCTGCTCCGGGCGAGCGGACTCGCCTCCGACTACGCACAGGCGTGGGATGAGTGGGCCGAGAGCGACGACAGCGACGTGTGGGAGTCCACCGTCGCCGACGGCCTGCCATCGACCGCCTGATGCGTCGCGGAGAGATCCGCATGGTCGATCTCGATCCGGTCCGCGGGTCGGAGGCTGACAAGCGGCGGCCCGCCGTCCTCGTCAGCAACGACGGTGCCAACACGACCGCGACGCGACTGGCGCGAGGCGTGGTGACCGTCGTTCCGGTCACGTCCAACACGCGGCGTGTGTACCCGTTCCAGGTGCTGCTGCCCGCCGAGGAGTGTGGCTTGCGGTCCGCGTCGAAGGCACAGGCCGAACAAGTGCGGGCAGTGGCCTTCGAGCGCGTCGGCGAACCAATCGGCCGCGTCCCGCCTTCCCTCATGGCGAACCTCGACGAGGCACTTCGCTTGCATCTCGCGCTCTGACGCCCGACTCCACGCCGCGCTGACCCACAATTGGCAGGTGTTGTGGGAAAGGGCGCTACCCGTAGCAGACGGTTGCCAGCGCCTGCCGGGCACGGGATCGTGCCAGGTTGAAGGCCGCCCATCCGTGGAACGGTGGATCGGTCCGCGGTTCGCAGAGGTGGGAGACGAGCGCCTGGCGTTCGGTTGAGGCCTCGGGCAGATCGGCGAGCGTCTCGGCGATCGCCGGGACGGCGTCGTCGGTCAACTGTGCGGTGTAGAGGAGGTCGAAGTGTGGGGTGCGCGTGGTGGGACGCTCAGCGGTGCGTGCGTCCAGGCGGTCGAGGTTGTAGCGCGCGACGACTGCCTCCGGGTTCATCACGTTGAGAGCCAGCAGGATGAGCAACCCTGAGGCTCCGCAGGCGGGGCCGAACCACGCCCGTCCACGCCACAGACCCGCCAGGTATCCGGCGATCAGCAGCAGCACCACTCCGATCCAGACCGTAAAGAACCCGACGAACAGCCGCAGCATGGTCAGGTCGAACGCCTCGATGTACAGGCTCAGCCGGCGGAACGCCACCACCACGAGCGAGAGGGTGAGCATGACGGTGACCTCGCTGGAGATCAGCACCCACCGGCTCATCGTGTCGGTCTCCGGCCGGACCCAGGCGCGGACGGCCAGCAGCAGCGCGACGTTCAGCGCGGCGACGGCCAGAAGCTGGAAGAACCCGGACCGGGCGTACTCGGCGTAGGTCAGCCCAGCGGTCTCGATGACCCGCTGACCGCCCTCGGACAGGGCGATGAGTTGCGCTGCGGCGAAAGCCACCAGAACCGCGCTGACCGCCCCCAGCAGGATGAGACCCTCGATACCACCCAGCCACCTCCTGGGGGAACCCGGCTGATCGGCGGGCTTCGCCCGGGCCAGACGCAGCAGCCCTGCTGCGCCCCAGATGCCCGCGGCCAGCAGCAGAGCGTGCGTCGGCACGCTGGTCGAATCGACGAAGCTGGCGAACACCACGTCCGCGGAACCGAGGAGCAGGCCGAGCGTCGTGACCACCGGTACCGCCAGCGCCAGGCCGATCAGGACCGAGCGATCCCGGCCGCCGGCCACTCCTCGCAGATACGCCGGACCCGCGGCCAGATGCCACGCCGCATGGCTCCCGCGGGCGAATGCCTGGCCGAACCCCAGGTCGGTCACGCTGCCCCCGCGGGCGAGCGAGCTCGCCAGCAGCAGCAGGCCGAGCGCCGCCATGATGTCCAGTGGCACCAGCCACGGGCTGGTCCGCACCGCCAGCCACACGCCGAACAGCGGCGCAGCGGCCGACAGCGCCCACGCCTGCCGGTTGGCGGGGCGTCCGGCGACCACCAGCCCGGCTGCCATGATCACCACGGCGAGCGCACCGCCCACACCGACGATCCCGGAGCGGACCGCCAGGTCGAACACGACTCCCCCGAGAAGGCTGACCAGCACCACCTGCGGGGTCGCAGGGACAGCGACCTGACGGCTCGGCCTGGGCGGGGAGTCGGCGGCGACCGGGGCGGGAAGTACGGAATCCTCAGTGGTCATGGGGACCCTCCGGCATCGTGACGACCATGCGGCAGCCGGTCGGCTGACGCCGTTGCGCGCACGC
>WHTC01000019.1 GCA_009379795.1 Nitriliruptorales bacterium
CTGCATTGTTCTGCGGCTCCTCCTCGCGGCGGCGCTGGAAAAGGCCGCCGATGCCCGCCGGAGGGACCCGCTCACCCGCGACGCGATCCGCCCGTAGGCTGAGGATCACGGTGATCGTCAGGATGCCTATCACCACCCCCAGGCTGAGCAGCGGGCTGGGGTGCGGGACCGCCTCGACGTGCTCGATGATGATCTTCACCCCGACGTAGCCCAGGATCAGCGCCAGGCCCGCCTTCAGGTAGCGCAGCCGGTCGGCCACCCCCGCGAGCAGGAAGTACAGCGCCCGCAGGCCCAGGATGGCGAAGATGTTCGACGTCAGGACGATGAACGGATCCTGGGTGACCGCGAAAATTGCCGGGATCGAGTCCATCGCGAAGATCAGATCGGTGAACTCGACCAGGATGAGCACCAGGAGCAGCGGGGTCGCCAGCAATCGGCCGTTCTCACGCACCACGAAGCGCTCGCCCCGGTACTCCGACGTCGCGGGGAGCACCCGCCGCACCCGCCTCAGCAGCTTGGAGTCCGCGACATCCGGGTGCTCATCGCGCTGTATCCAGGTGCGGTAGGCCGTGTAGAGCAGGAACACTCCGAACACGATCAGCACCCACTCGAAGCGCTCAATGATCGCCGCACCGGTGAAGATCAGGATCGTGCGCATGACGATCGCGCCCAGCACGCCGTAGAACAGCACCCGGTGCTGGTAGATCCTGGGGACGCTCAGCGCCTTGAAGATCAGGACGAACAGGAACACGTTGTCCACCGACAGCGACTTCTCGATCACGTAGCCGGTGAAGTAATCGATCGTCGAACTCCCGCCCCCACCTTCGTGCAGGCGCGGGATGAAGGCGCCGAACAGGAGCGCGACGCCGATCCAGATGGCTGACCAGGTTGCCGCTTCCTTGATGGAGACCTCGTGGGTGTCGCGATGCACCACGAGGAGATCGATGGCCAGGAGTACCGTTATGACTGCAGCAAAACCGGCGTACAGGATCGGATCAGCGAGCACAGGCGGACTCCACGGTTTCGGGCGGGGCCGGGCATGCCAGCCACGCTGGTGGGGTCCGAAGGTCTCGCACGGATCCCGGGCCGACCGGAATCGTGTTGGCCCGGGCGGTCTCGGTGACCGCCGTGCTGACGGACCATCACCGGGCGCGCCGTCCCGGCGGGCCCGCGGCTACTCTCCCCCGGTGGGCGAGGCGCTGTATGCCATTCTGCAGCAGGCGCCGGACATTCGCATCGCCCTCAGTCGTGCGCCGGGGAGGCTCCCGCCAGATCCTGGGATTCCGCGGACTCCCCGGGGGCGACCTCGAGGTCCCGGCGGGCGAGACGCCGCCGGGAGTATCGGTAGATCGCCAAGGCAAGCAGCGGCGGCGCGAACAGGGTCATAATCCGCCAGAACCACAGGACCCCTTCGATCGGCACGCCGGTGATCCGTGACAACTGGTCACTGGTAGCCGCGGCGCTCATGAACAGGATGGCGCTGAAGGTGCCGAGCCCGAAGCCCGCGCGCAGCGGGATGTCCAGCGGGTTCTGGAGCACGTGCCAGTCGCCCTCGAGCCTGTAGACGCGTTTCTCCAGGAACGGGTACAGGATCAGCGCACCGAATACCAGCCCCGGCAACAGGATGCCGGCAACGAACACCCCGTTGATGGTCACTCCCGGCAGGGACCACTCGAAGGCGGGGAACATCCGCAACATGCCGTCCAGCCAGAACATGAACCAGTCCGGCTGGGCGTTGTTGCCGACCTCACCAGGGACGTACGGACCGAGCAGCGACACGTCCGACCAGGGGACCAGCACCGCGGCCACCGCCAGAAGACCGCCGATCCACAGCACCAGGGTTGCGGACTCAGCAACCTGCGAGGGCCACAGCGGCTTGCCCAGGATGAACTGGTGCCCGTCCACGCCACGCCGGGGGAACTGGGTGTGCCGCTGGCGCACGAGGATCGCCAGGTGCAGGCCGACCAAGCCGATCAGCAGCCCCGGCAGCAGCATCACATGCAGGACAAAGAAGCGCGGGATGACGTCGCCCGTGGGGAACTCCCCGCCGAACACCCAGAACGCCAACTGGTCGCCGATGAACGGGAAGGCCAGCAACGAGGAGTAGGCGATGCGGATGCCGGTCCCGGCCAGCGAGTCGTACAGCAGCGAGTAGCCGGTGAAGCCCGAGCCGAGCGTGATCATGAACAACACGATGCCGAGCAGGTAGTTCGGCTCCCGAGGCTGGCGGAACGCCCCGGTGAGCAGGATGCGCAGCATGTGCAGCACGGTCGAGGCGATGAACAGATGTGAGGCCCCCCGATGCAGTCGGCGGAACAGCAGCCCACCAGGCACGTCGTTGGAGAGGCGGATGACCGACTCGTAGGCGGCGGGAAGCCTGACCCCGTCGTAGAGGGACGATGAGCCGGTGTAGATGACCGGGTCGGTGGACGCCCGGTAGAAGAACGTCAGGTACGTTCCCGTGAGCACCAGGATGACGAAGCTGAAGACCGCCACCTCGCCCAGCAGGAACGACCAGTGGTGGGGGAAGACCTTGTTGAGGGTCTTCCTGGCCGGCTTGCGCAGGCGGAGGCGCTGATCGACGGAGTCGAACAGCAGCGCGAACAGCGGCGTCATCGGAATCTCACCGCGCGAAGGTCAGCCATAAGCGGGACCGATCTGATCGGTGTAGTCGCCGAGCGCGACCAGGTAACCCTCGTCATCCAGACCCAGCGGAAGCTGCGGCAGCGCCCGGGCGGCCGGCCCGAAGGTCGGTTGCGCCCCCCGGACGACGTCGAAGGTCGACTGATGACAGGGGCAGAACAGCGCCCCGTCGCGTTCCCGGAACAGCGCCACTGGACACCCGGCATGCGTGCAGACCTTGGAGTAGGCCAGCACGCTGCCGTCCACCACCCAGTCGAGGTTGGTGGGGGGCTCGGGTTCCGTCGCAAGCCGCAGCAGCAGCGTGGATGCGAACTCGTTGGCGATCGCGCCCTCGGGCCACACCGTCGAGACGCCGCCGGGAGGCAGATCGTCTGGCCGCAGCGGGTTCCCCTCCGTGGTGACCAAGCGCTTGCCCTGCGCCCAAGCGGTCTGCCGTAACCGGTTTCCGACTCTGGGGCCCAGGGTCGAAACCGGTGCCAGCAGACCGGCGCCGAAGACTGCGGCGGCGGCGATCAGCATGCGGCGCACCAGTGAGCGCCGACCGACCGGGTGGATCTCGGCGAGGTCGCCTGACTCCTCGTCGGTCATGCCCATGTCAGTGAACTGCAGCCGTGGCTCGATCGCCTCGATCTCGGGGTATCGGTCGGTGAAGAACCGGCGCACCGCGTAGGCCAGCGCCAGCAGCCCGATCGCCAGCGCTCCGCCGTACAGGGGCAGCGGCCCGCCGAGGGTGATCGTGACGCCGAACACCAGCCCGCAGACCGCTGCCACGATCGAGAGCCCGATGACCAGCGAGTCGTTGACGTGGCTGGCCGGTGGGACCTCGGAGGAGATGATCTCCAGTTCCCCGGCCGGGCTGCCGTCCCTGGTGGGAGCCCCAACCTTCGGCTGGCCTCCGGGGTTGGTGCTCATGAAGCCTCCTGGGGATCGGCGCCTTTGGGCTTCGCGCCCGCAGGCACCTCAGGCGTCTCCGGCTGCTCCGGGTCGGGGAACCAGGCCGGCCGGCCGCCGATCCATACCAGCGAGACCACCACGAGCAGAGCCAGCCCGGCCACGTACGCCGAGGCGTACACGGGGTTCAGTTCGACAAGCCCCAGGATCGGGGTACGCGGCTCTTCGCCGACCTCGTCCAGGAACGCGACGACGTCGCTGATCTCCTCGTCGCTGATCTGCGTGTCGCGGAACTGCGGCATCTGGAACGGCCCAACGCGGATGGCCTCGGCGATGATCTCAGCCGGTTGCGCTCTCACCGACGGGGTCCAAGCCCCGGCACCGGCCACCCCGCCCGCGCCCGTCGCGCCGTGGCAGTGCGCGCAGTTCGCGTTCCACACCTCCTGGCCATGCGCGGCGTTTCCTTCCGCAGCGTCAGGCAACCCACCCTCGACGCCGAATTCCGCTCCCATCCAGGCGATGATCTCCGCCCGTTCCTGTTCGTCGAAGATGACGTTGCGCGTGCGGTTGTCATACGGCGAAGCCGCTGGTGGCATGCGGCCGGTGGCCATGACCAGGTCCAGGTAGGCTACGGTGATGTCGGGGTTGACCTCGGGTCGCAGTGCGGGCGCCCGCCCTTCGTAGGACTCCATCGGTCCGCCGTTCCCGCTCGCCCCGTGGCACCGGGCGCAGTGCTGGGAGTACAGCAGGGCGCCCCGCTCCTCGCTCTGAATGCCGGTCGCCGCCTGCGCGCCGGTGTCACGCTCGCCCAGCGCGATCAGTGCGCAGGTCGCGATGGCCAGAACACTCCAGCCGAACAGTGCGCTGCGGGTTTCGAGCGATACCGCCTGCCTCATTCGCGAACCCTTCTGACCCGGCATCCGTGCGTGAAGTCCCAGGCGAAGCGGGTCTACCACCTGCGTCTTCCGCTGACACCGCCTCCCGTTTGCTCTGCGTCGACTCTGGACATCACGGCATGCACAATCGGACGTGAGGAGCATGTCATGAGCAACACCGATGACGCCAAGGGCCGCGCCAAGGAAGCCGCCGGCGACCTGACCGGCAACGAGCGGATGAAGCGTGAAGGCAAGCTGGACCGCGCGAGCGGGTCGGCAAAGGACGCCGTCGACAAGGCCAAAGGCAAGGCTCGCGAGGTGGCCGACAAGTTCACCCGCGGCGACCGCTGACCCGCATCACCGACCATTGGGCCCGGGAATCTCCTCCCGGGCCCAATGGCGTTTGTCTCATCGCGTGCCATCATGACCTCGCCTGACCGAAGAGGAGAGGGGTTCGGAGTGGGCGAGAAGGTCGTGATCCGACCGGCACGAGACGACGAGTTGAACATCATCGCGTCCCTGACGGTCGATGCCTACGCGGAATACGCGGCGGCGATGTCCCCCGACGCCTGGTCGGTGTTCGCGCACGACATCGCGAACGTCCGTGCCCGCGTCGGGGAGGGGCAGCTCCTGGTGGCCGAGCGGGACGGTTGGCTTGTCGGCAGCGTGACACTGTTCCGCAACTGGCGGGGTGCGCAGGAGGACTCGGCCGGCGTCCGGTTGCTCGCGGTGCCTCCTGAGCACCGGGGATCCGGGATCGGACGGGCGTTGATGGAGCACTGCATCGTCATCGCGCGAGGAGACGGCAAGCGCCGTGTGGTGCTCACCGTGACCCAGGAGATGGAGATCGCGCGCGATCTCACCGAGCGTATGGGCTTCGTGCGGACGCCGGACCTGGATCACGAGCCGGCCCCAGGGGTCCGGCTGCAGGGCTACGCGCTCGAGCTCTCACCGTCCTGAATCTCGAGGCGGATGCGCTTGTTCGCCTTGCCCTTGGACTCGGTCTTGGTGACCGCGACGCGGCCGACCTCGGCGGTTGAGGCGACGTGCGTGCCCCCGTCGGCCTGCCGGTCCAGTCCCACGATGTCGATCACGCGGAGGGGGTTGACTGAGGCCGGGATGAGGCTGGCCTTGGTCCGCACCAGGGCTGGATCCTGATCCGCCGTCGAGCGGTCCAGGAAGTCCACGAGGATTTCCCGGCCGCAAGCGATCTCCTCGTTGATGCGGCGTTCCGCCCGGGCGCCGAGCTCAGCGGACATCGCGTCGAGCTCGAAGTCGAGCCGGCCGCTGCCGGGCTGCATGTTGCCGCCGGTCACGGCGACGCCGAAGTCCGCCCAGATCACACCGCACAACACGTGCAGGGCGGTGTGCGTGCGCATCAGCAGATGGCGGCGATCCCAGTCCAGACGACCCTCCACCTCGGCGCCGGGGTCGGGAAGCGCTTCCGGATCCAGATCAAGGTGGTGCCACACCATGCCCCCCTCTCGCATGACCCGGCTGACGGTCGCCTCGCCGGCGTCCCAGCGCAGGGTGCCGACGTCGTGAGGCTGTCCGCCGCCGCCCGGGTAGAAGGCGGTCCGACGGAGGGCGATCCGCGCCTCGGCTCGGTCCACTTCAAGCACGGGAGCTTCGAAGGTCCGCAGATAGGCGTCCGTCGCATAGAGCAGTTCAGTGGTCATGCGATTGGATGCTAGACAATCGGGCCGCCGGTCAGCGGACCGGATTGTGCCCTGGTTCCGCTCCCTCCAGATCCATGATCTGACTCCACCGTGCCGCCAGGTCCTCGACGGTCGGGACCTCGTCGAAGTGCGCCCCCTTCGCCTGCATCAGGCGTACGCGGGCGTAGCGCCCTCCGCCGGCCAGGATCACCTCGGCGGTGGCCGTGCACTCCTCGGAGGCCAGGTACACGACCGCCGGGGAGGCGAACGCCGGGTCGAGTGCGGCCAGCGTCTCGGGCGGCAGCACGTCCTCGGTCATGCGGGTGGCCGCGACGGGGGCGATCGCGTTCGCCGTGATGTTGTACCTGCTCCCCTCCAGGGCGAGGGTATTGATCAGTCCGACCACGCCCAGCTTGGCCGTGCCGTAGTTCGACTGGCCGAAGTTGCCGTACAGGCCGGAGGTCGAGGTGGTGACGATCACCCGGCCATAGGCCTGCTCGCGCAGGTGCGGCCACGCCGCGCTGGTCACGGAGTAGGTGCCATACAGGTGCACCTTGAGGACCGCGTCCCACTGCTCGTCGGTCATCTTGGCGAAGGTGACGTCGCGCAGGATTCCGGCGTTGTTCACCACGATGTCGATCTTGCCGAAGACATCGATCGCGGCCCGCACGATGGCGGCGCCGCCCCCGTGCGTGGCCACATTGTCGTAGCTGGCGGTCGCCTCGCCACCCGCGTCAGTGATCTCCTTCGCCACCTTGTCCGCCGCGGCGCTGCTGGCCCCGGTGCCGTCGCGTGCGCCGCCCAGGTCGTTGACGACCACCTTGGCGCCGCGCTCGGCAAGCAGCAGCGCGTGCTGCCGACCAAGACCACCGCCCGCGCCAGTGACCACGGCGACTCGTCCTTCGACTCCGGCCATGCTTGTCTCGCTCCTTGGCTGCGCTCACGGGAACGTCGGGAGCGTAGCTGACTCGGGGCGCCGGCCGGCCGGATGGCGGGACCGTGGAGCCTCCTGGCAGAACATCGGACCTCAGGTAGAGTCGCGCCACCGCGTGTCGAGGGAGGGGTTGTGAACGACAGGGGCGGGCCGGACAGGGACTACCCCCCGGTACTCGATGCTGCGCAGGTGGCGCGATTGCTGCAGTTGAACATCGACTACGTGCGCAAGCTCTCGCGCGAGGGTGTCCTTCCGGCGCACAAGCTTCCGGGCGGACGCACTTTTCGGTACTTCCGCCAGGAGGTCCTGGACTGGTTGCGTGATCAACCGGTCGGTGCGGGCGGGGACGAGGTCATAGTGTCACGGCGGGGTGGCGCCGCCCGCAACTCCGCGCGGGGCGGCTGAGCGGGCAGAGGCAGCCGGTGCCGGCGTAAGATGGCGGGTCCCCAGTACGGCGGCTTCCACGCAGATGAGATGCACAGGCGGTACGGGCATCCTGGACCCTGTGACGGTTCCCGACCCCCCGTTCCCGCTCGCTCCACCATCCGAGCCGGATCCCGGTTTGTTCGGTCCAGACAGCATCACCTGGCGTATCCACGGTGACCCGTCGATGGTGCTCGGGGGCCTGCGAGCGCTGGTCTTCCAGGCGTTGCACCCGCTGGCGATGGCGGCGGTGGCCAAGTTCTCCAACTACCGCGAGGACCCCTGGGGACGCCTGTTCCGCACCGCCGAGTACATCGCCCGGGTGACCTACGGCACCACTCAGGAAGCGCGTGAAGCCGGGTCGCGCGTGCGCGCCGTACACGCGCGGCTGTCGGGCGTGGAGGCGGAGTCCGGCATCGCCTACCAGGTGTCCGACCCTCATCTGCTGCGCTGGGTGCACTGTGCGGAGGTCGGCAGCTTCCTGACCGCCTATCAGCGGTGCGGCGGGCGGCTCACGCGTGACGAGGCGGACGCCTACGTGTCCGAGCAGATGGTCGCCGCCGAGTTGGTCGGCCTCGAGCCCGCGACCGTGCCGGCCACGGTCGCCGAGTTGCGGGACTACGAGCAGCGCATGCAGCCTGAGTTGCGGGTCACCCAGGAGGCCCGCAGGGCGCTGTGGTTCATCCTGTGGCCGCCGATGCCGCTGCCGGCCCGGCCAGGCTGGGCAACGATCGCCTGCGTCGCCTTCGGGCTCCTTCCCCGCTGGGCCCGCGCCATGTACGGGTTGCCGTTCACTCTGACGGCGCATCCGGGGACAGACCTCGCCGCCTTGCTGACCGGGCGCTCGCTGCGCGCCGTGGTTGGCCTGGTGCCCAGCACCATCCGCGACTCGCCAGCCCGCAAGGCAGCGTTCGAGCGCGTCGGGTCAGCGCCCGGCCCGCGATGAGCACACCGCCGCTGTTCGGCTGCCCGCCACGCTCCGCTCGCTAGCATCCCCCCGTGTCTTCCCAGCCGGTGCGCCTCTGTGTCTATTGCGCCTCGAGTGAGCGCGTCGATCAGCGCTACCGTCTGGTGGCTTTGGAGTTGGGGACCGCCATCGCGGGCGAGGGCTGGGAGTTGGTCTACGGCGGTGGCTCCATCGGGCTCATGGGCGACGTGGCGCGAGCGGCGCTGCGCGGGGGTGCCCGAGTGACCGGCATCATCCCCCACCGTCTCGCCGGGCGGGAGATCGCGCTGGACAGCGTGAGCGAGCTCATCCGGACCGACACCATGCGTGAGCGCAAGGCGCTGATGGACGCGCGCAGCGACGCCTTCGTCGTCCTGCCCGGCGGCATCGGCACGATGGAGGAACTGGTCGAGATCGTCACGCTCAAGCAGTTGGGCTTCCACGACCGGGCCATCGTGGTGATCGACGCGGACGGCTACTGGGATCCGCTGCTCGTGCAGTTGCAGCGCATGGTCGATCAGCGCATGGCCGACGCGCGTCTGTTGACGCTGTGGGAGGTGGCGCACGACGTGGACGAGGCGCTCGCCGCCGTGCGGGCCTATCAGCCGGGGATGGTCGCGGGTCCCACCGCCGCAATGGAGATCGAAGCGGTGGAGGCTCCGCCCCAGGGGGGCGGCTGACCGCGCCTGCGCTATCCCCAGGCCGCTGCTGCGTCATACCCTCGCGCTAGGGTGCATGCAGTCCGTGGTACGGTGACCTGGTTCCACCGTCCTGTCACGGCGGGGCCGACCAGGCCCGACTGCCGCGGCCGCTCAAGACCAGAGGATGGTTTCATGCGCACGTACGAACTCATGACGATCACCAAGGGCTCCCTCGACGAGCCCACGGTCACCAGCACGGTCCAGCGCTTCGCCAAGCTTATCGGCGATCTGGGTGGCGAGGTTCAGCGGGTCGACCACTGGGGCAAGCGCCAGTTCGCCTACGAGATCGACCACATGGCCGAGGGCTATTACACGGTCGTCGACTTCGAGGTCTCCAGTGACGGCCTGCGTGAACTTGAGCGCCAGTTGCGCCTCGCTGACGAGATCGTGCGCCACAAGGTGGTCCGCCCCGCCGCGCGTATGAAAAAGGTGTCGTAGCTCCATCACTTCCCCACTGAGCGGCCGTGTGAGCGGCCTGCTTCGGCGGCCCGGCTGCCTACGAAGGGAACATCGAGCTCCGCATCAGGAGGGCAGGAGCACTCATGGCGACCGACAACATGATCACCATCGTCGGCAACCTGACCGACGACCCCGAACTCCGATTCACTCCCAACGGCGTGGCCGTCGCCAACGTCCGGGTGGCGGTGAACCGCCGGATACGCAACTCCCAGACCAATGAGTGGGAGGACCGCCTGGACGGCTATTTCACCGTGAACGTCTGGCGCGACTACGCGGAGAACGTGGCGGAGTCGCTGCGTCGGGGTACGCGCGTCCTGGTGACCGGACGGCTGATCTCCCGGTCCTACCAGGACAAGGAAGGCCAGACCCGCTGGGTCACCGAGATCGAGGCTGACGAGATCTGCCCGAGCCTCCGCTGGGCGACGGCCCAGGTGACCAAGATCAACCGCCGCGACGGCAATGGCCGCGGATCCGGCGACGGCGGGAGCAACAACGACGTGCCCGCGCCGACCGCACCCGCGACCGACGACGTTCCGTTCTAGAACACCAGCACCGGGGAGGGGCCATGGCCCGCGATCGGACCGAACGCAAGCCGAAGCGCAAGGAAGACTACTTCGGCAAGAACAAGGTTGAGTACATCGACTACAAGGACGTCGCGCTGCTGCGGAAGTTCATCAGTGACCGCGGGAAGATCCGCTCGGCGCGGGTGACCGGGACGTCCCCTCAGTACCAGCGACTGCTCGCCGAAGCGATCAAGAACGCTCGCGAGATGGCGCTGCTGCCCTACAGCACCCGCTAGGAGCGGCCCAGTGAAGGTCATTCTGAAGCAGAACGTCGAGAACCTCGGCGAGGTAGGCGACGTCGTGGACGTGGCCGACGGCTACGGGAACAACTATTTGATGCCTCGTGGCCTGGCCATGCGCGCCTCGAGGGGTGCCCTGCGCGATGCTGAGGCCATGCGCCAGGCGCGACTGAAGCGCGAAGCGCAGACGCTGGGCGAGGCGCGCGAGTTGAAGGCCACCCTCGAGGCCGTGCCCTTGCGCATTCCCGCCAAGGCGGGGGAAGACGGCACGCTCTACGGCTCGGTCGGCAACACCGCGATCGTTGAAGCGCTCCGCACCCAACTCGGCCTCCGGCTTGACCGCCGCCGGGTGCCGCTGGAGCGGCCGCTCAAGTCACTCGGCGGGCATGACGTGGTCGTCCGCGTCCATCCGGAGCTGACTGCGACGCTACACGTGGAGGTGGTGCGCGGGGAGTAAGCCGCTGGGTGGAAGCCGCCGGCCCAGCCGGCCCGCTCAGCTTGACACCTCGAAGGCCCGCGCAGGCGGGCCCGAGCAACGAGGAGCCCATGGCCAACGTGCCGCGTGACTCCGGCGATCCTTCCCCCGCCGTCAGACCCCTGCGGACCGCGCCGGCTGATCCCGCCGCCGGTTCCTACGACCGCGTCCCACCCCACAACCTCGATGCTGAAGTCAGCGTCCTCGGCGGCATGCTGCTGTCCAAGGACGCCATCGCCGAGGTGGTGGAGTTGGTGGGGGCCGAAGACTTCTACCGCGGCGCACACCGCACGATGTTCGAGACGATCCGCGATCTCTACGACCGCGGGGAGCCGGTGGACGCCATCACGTTGGCCGACATGCTCGAGCAGAAGGGACAGTTGGACGGCGTCGGCGGCGCGGTGGGGATCATGGATCTGGTCTCTCGCGTCCCCACGGCGGCCAACGTCCTGTACTACAGCCGGATCGTCGCCGACCAGGCGCTGCGCCGGCGCCTGATCGAGGCCGGGACGCGGATCACGCGGCTGGGCTACGAACCGACGACCGGCGTTGCCGAGGCGGTCGACACCGCGGAGTCGCTGGTGTTCCAGGTCGCCCAGCACGGCCGGGGCTCCGGCGAGTTCACCTCCATGAAGGAGTTGTTACGCGAGAGCTTCGAGTTGATCGAGAAGCTCCACGAGAGCAACTCCTCCATCACCGGTCTGGAGACCGGCTTCCACGACTTCGACGAGCTGACGGCCGGGTTGCAGCCGGGCAACCTGGTCGTGCTCGCCGCCCGTCCCGCCATGGGGAAGTCCACCCTGGTGACCAACATCGCCGCGCATGTGGCGGTGGAGCTGCGCCAGCCGGCGATCATGTTCTCGCTCGAGATGAGCACGATGGAGCTCGTCCAGCGGGTGCTCTCCGCTGAGGCTCGGGTAGATTCCAAGCGCCTGAAGACCGGCACCCTGCAGGAGAGCGACTGGCCGAAGCTGTCCCAGGCCATGGGCCGTATCGCCGAGGCGCCGCTGTTTCTGGACGACAACTCGGCGATCAACCTCATGGAGATCCGTTCCAAGTGCCGCCGGCTGAAGCAGCGTCACGGTCTGGACCTCGTGATCGTCGACTACCTGCAGTTGATGCAAGGTCACCGCCGTGCGGAGAACCGGGTCCAGGAGGTCAGTGAGCTCAGCCGCGGCCTGAAGGTCCTGGCCAAGGAACTCGACGTGCCGGTAATCGCCCTGTCGCAGCTGTCCCGCAAGCCCGAGGACCGCACCGACCGGCGACCGCAATTGGCAGATCTTCGCGAAAGCGGTTCTATCGAACAGGATGCGGATGTTGTTGCATTTATCTACCGCGATGAAGTCTACAACGAGGAGTCCTCTGCGAAGGGTGAGGCGGAGCTCATCGTCGCCAAGCACCGCAATGGCCCGATCAAGACCGTGCGCCTGGCCTTCCTGGGCAACCACTCCCGCTTCGCCAGCATGGCTCGAGCCATGCCATCCTCCCCAGTACCGACCGGCGGCGGCCCCCTGTAGGTACGGTGGCCACGCAAGCTCATCCCGAGTCGGAGCCCACGCCACCACATGACCCTGCTGGAGATCGCCTTCTATCTGGTTGCCGCCGTGGGGGCTGCGCTGGCGCTCGGCACCGGCGCGGCACTGTGGACCTACCGGCGCACGGGAGCGTTCCCTGGCCAGCAGGCAGCCGACGACGAGGGTCATCCGGCCAAGACCGCCGTCGCGCCGGCGGTTACCAGACTCGCCCTCGGGGTCGTCCTGCTCGTCGCCGGCCTGACCGCCCTCGCCTCCCGCGGCTGGCCTCTCTGAGAGCAGGCGGTGGCTGAGGTTGCGCGGATGCCGAAGAAGTCGGCGACGACAGCGATCACCTGACGACCCGACTCATGACGTGGTTGGCGGGACGGTTCCTATGCCGAACGTGCCGGTCGGCCAGCTCGACCGCCGGCTGGCCGAGCTGGCCGCGGCCGACCAAGAGCTGCTGCGCCCTCGGTCCCGCTGCGCTACAGGGCGCCGCGGTCGAACGGGCCGGTGATCGCGAACGTGATCCCCGGTGACTGGATGTTGATGAACAAGGTCGACCCGTCGGGGCTGAACGTGGCTCCGGCGAACTCCGACCCGTTCAGGTCGTTGCGGCCGAAGTCGAAGATCTGCCCCTTCCTCGTGACGCCCCGGATGAAGTCGGTGTCGCCGCCGTCCTCGCACACGACCAACGAGCCGCCCGGCGACACGCAGATGTTGTCCGGGGCCTGGAGCAGGTCCTGGCTCGGTGATTCGAACATGAGGATGAGCTGACCCCCAGCCCGTCCGGTGGGCTTGTACTCCCACACCTGGCCGAGCGACGCGTCGCCGCCGCTGGTGGCGTTGATGAAGACGCTGCCGTTGCCGTGCCACGCGCCCTCGAGCCGGGCGAAGGCGGCGCCACCCTGCGCGCGCCCCTGGTTGAAGACGTCCAGCGTGTCGGCTCCTGGACCGGTCGGGTTCGGCTCGTCGATGTCCACCCACTCGACGTGCAGGATGTCCCCCACGGTCTGGCCGGTGCGGGTGTCATAGCCTGGGTTGCCCCGGATGGCCAGCATCTGCAGCTGGCCGCCGGCAGCGAGTTCGCCCGGCTGATTGGGCAGGAACCGGTAGAATCCCGACGAGCCGCGATCCTCGGTTTCGTAGATGATGCCGGTCTTCGGATCGACGGCCACAGCCTCGTGGACGAAGCGCCCCATGTCGGTCAGGGGCACGGGCTCGACTGCGCCGGTGGCGGTGGACGGCACCTCGAAGATGTAGCCGTGAGGCTGCGAGCCCACGTCGAACGTCTCCTCGCACGTGAGCCATGAGCCCCAGGGCGTGGGGCCGCCGGCGCAGTTGCGGATCGTCCCCGCGATGCTCGGATGGTGAGCTACGAGCTCGCCGCGTCGGATGTCGAAGACGAGGTTGGTGGTGCCGCCCCCGGCGGTCGCGTCGTAGGCGGGTGTGGCGAAGGGAGTGGCGAAGCCCCGCTCGTGATTGCGCACCAGCCTGACCGTGTCGCTATCGGGACCGGGGAACGCGGCCATGCCGTCGTGCGCGGCGGGGGTCGGCGTGCCGTCGGTCAGGGGCTCGCCGGTCTCGCCGAAGCGAATGTAGGAGAACCCCGCCGGGAGGGCCAGCACGCCCGCTGGATCGGGCTGGAGGGGGCCGTAACCGCCATTGTTGGGGGCCTGCAGATCGGGGTTCTTGCCGTAGGGTTTCGCCTCGGCGGCCCGGGCCATGAGCCCGGTCAGGCCGCCAGCGGCGGAGACGGTGCCGAGCGCGACCGCACCGCCGCGCAGGAAGGATCGCCGGTTCAGTTTCGTGGTCACCCGAGTCTCCTCGTGACTGGTCTGTGAAGGATCCGAGCCCGCCGTCCGTACGACGAGCCGCAGGCACGCTAGGGCGGCGGGGTGACCAGCCGGCCAACGGTTACCACCGGGAATACGAAGGATGCCTTACCGTTATGAGACGAAAAAGGGTAGCTGCGCCGGGGACGGACAGCCTCAAGCAATCATGAGCGCGTCGTGCCTGCTGCGCGCAGGAGCGCCTCTGCTGGCCCAGGAGTCGGCGAGTGCCGACCCGTCGGTGAGAGGTGGCGCAGTCGACGGCTCGCGGCTGCCCACAGTCCAATGCTCCATCCACGTGAACCCGCGCTGCTCGCCCCCGTGCGGCCTCGCTGATCTCCCGCAGGAGGTCGAAACCACCGGTGCTCACGTTGCCGGCCTGCGCGCACACGATCGCCAGCCCGTCCACACGCGCGAGCGCCTCAGCCGCCGCAACGGCCGGGCGGGTGGACAAGGGATCCTCCGCGGCCGCTCGCCACTACCGGCGCGGCCGCGAGCGAAGGTTCGCCCAGGTTCTCGCCGGGGCTCTTCAAGGTGCAGGATGGCTGGACGTCATGGCTTGAGGACGGCATCGTCGTCTGCCGCTGCGAGGAGGTGCCCTACGGGCGGATCCGCTCGGCGGTCTGCGACCTCGGGGCCTCGGACCTGCGATCGGTCAAGCTCACGACCCGCTGCGGGATGGGCTACTGCCAGGCCCGGATGTGCGGTGCCGGCGTCGCCCGGCTCACCGGGAGCCGGCCTGCCGACCCGGCCGGCCTGTCAACCCGGCCAATCCTCAGCCCCGTCACCCTGCAGGAGGTGGCGTCGGCCGGAAGCGACTATCGCCATCCTTGAGGCCGGCTCGGGATGGCACGATGACCGGGCGCGAAAGGATGACGATGAGCACCTCGATGGACCAACTGACCGGAGCGAACCTCATCGCCGGTGTCCCCAGCCGACGCGGCGATCAGCGCTACCGCTCGATCGACCCCAGAACCGGCCAGGAGATCGGCCCGGAGTTCCACGACGCCACCCAGGAGGAGATCGCCGCCGCTGTTGAGGCCTCCGAGGCGGCCTTCCGGACCAGCCGCGGCCTGCGCTTGGACGTCGTGGCGGACCTGCTGCGGGCGGTCGCCGACGGCCTGGAGGGCCTCGGCGCGGCGCTGATCGACGCCGCGGATGCGGAGACCGCACTTGGGCCCCAGCGGCTGACCAGCGAGCGCGCGCGAACCTGCGGGCAGTTGCGGGCATTCGCCGACGTCGTCCTTGACGGCGGGTATCTCGACGTGCGCATCGACCACGCGGACCCTTCGCTGCAGCCGCCGAAGCCGGACCTGCGCCGGATGCAGGTGCCGCTGGGTCCGGTGGCGGTGTTCGGCGCGAGCAACTTTCCGCTGGCGTTCAGCGTCCCCGGGGGCGATACCGCCTCTGCGCTCGCGGCCGCGTGCCCGGTCGTGGCGAAGGCCCATCCCTCCCATCCGGCGACGTCGGAGCAGTGCGCACAGGTCATCGCCGATGCGGTCGCAGCCACGGGCCTACCAGCAGGGATGTTCTCGCTAGTGCACGGCCGCGGCATCGAGGTCGGCCAGGCGCTGGTCCAGGCGCCGCAGATCAAGGCGGTGGGCTTCACCGGCTCGCACGCCGCCGGTCGCGCGCTGTTCGATCTCGGTGCGGCTCGTCCCGAGCCTGTTCCGGTGTACGCGGAGATGGGGAGCCTCAACCCGGTCTTCGTCACCGAGGCGGCCCTGACCGCGCGGGGACCCGCGATCGCCTCGGGGTTCATGCAGTCCATGACCATGGGCACCGGGCAATTCTGCACCAAGCCGGGTCTGGTGTTCCTGCCGGACACCGAGGCCAGCCAGCGGTTCGAGGCCCAGATCGCGCGAGAGGTCTCCGAGCACCGCGGCGGCATCCTGCTGAACGCCCAGATCCGCGAGGGCCTGCTCGCCCAGCTTGACGAGACGACGCGACTCGACGAGGTGGAGGTCGTGGCCCGCGGGCCTTCCGTCGAGGGCACCGGGTTCGTCTGTGCACCCATCGTGGTCGCCACGACCTCGGACGCGTTCCGGCGCACCCCGCAATTGACGCAGGAGCACTTCGGCCCCGTGTCGGTGCTCGTGCGCTGCTCGTCCGCCGAGGACATGGTGGCCGTGGCCGACCAACTCGGCGGGTCGCTCACCGCGACGCTGCACGCCGAGGCCTCCGACGCGACCGCGCCGACCTGCGGGACGCGCTCCGGGAGAAGTGCGGCCGGATGATCTTCAACCAGTTCCCCACCGGCGTTGTCGTCACCCATGCGATGCACCACGGGGGGCCGTACCCGTCGACAACCGAGCCCGCCCACACTTCAGTGGGGTCGGCTGCGATCCGCCGTTTCCTCCGCCCGGTGACCTACCAGAACATGCCCTCGGAACTCCTCCCGCCGGCGTTACAGGACGGCAACCCGTGGAGCCTCCCCCGGATGGTCGACGGCCGTCTGGAGTCCCCTTGACCGCCAACAGCGGAAGGAGGCGCGGCTGATCTTCCTCACCAACGATCGGCTGCCCGACCGCCACAGGCGGACCACCGATGGTAGCGTCTACCCATCACTAATGGTAGCGTTATACGGTCACCGCCGGTAGCGTACTTGGACGGTTTCGACGGTCCGGCGACGACATGAGCGTGGCGGGGGGCAAGATGGATTACGTGCGCCGGGTGGTGGACGACGAGCTCGACGAGCTGCTGCCGGGCCTACCTGCCCTGGCGGTGGAGGGCCCCAAGGGGGTCGGCAAGACCGAGACCGCGCTGCGGCGGGCAGCGACCGTCTACCGACTCGACGACGGGGCGCAGCGCGCCGTTGTCGAGGCCGATCCGTCGCGGCTGGTCACCGGGGACCGGCCGGTCCTGATCGACGAGTGGCAGCGGTTCCCCGAGTCTTGGGACGTGGTGCGGCGGGCCGTGGACGGCGACTCCAGCCCGGGGCAGTACCTGCTGACGGGGTCGACTTCGCCCGATGTGCCCCCGACGCACTCGGGGGCAGGGCGGATCGTCACGCTTAGGATGCGTCCCCTGACGCTGGCGGAGCGAGGTGTGGGTGCCCCGGGCGTGAGCTTGCAGTATCTGCTGGCCGGCGGGCTGCGGCCGGTATCCGGACACACCGACGTGACCCTGGAGGACTACACCCGCGAGATCGTGGCGTCGGGATTCCCCGGGTTGCGGCACCTGTCAGGCCGGCCGCTGCGTGCGCAGCTGGACGGTTACCTACAGCGGATCGTGAATTGCGACTTCGACGACATGGGGCATCGGGTCCGCAATCCCTCGACGCTGCGTCGGTGGATGGCGGCCTACGCAGCGGCCACGTCGACCACCGCGTCGTACGAGACGATCCGGGACGCGGCGACCGGCGGCCAGGGTGACAAGCCTGCGAAGACCACGACCCAGCCGTACCGGGACGTGCTGGAGCGGCTGTGGATCATCGATTCGGTGCCAGCCTGGCTGGCCACCCGCAACCGCATCACGGAGCTGGCCGCACCCCCTAAGCACCACCTGGCGGACCCCGCTCTGGCGGCCCAGCTGCTCGGGGCGGGTGTGGACGCGCTGCTGAACGCCCGCCGGGTCGGCCCGGCTGTCCCTCGGGACGGGACACTGCTCGGCCAGCTGTTCGAGTCGCTGGTGACCCTGTGCGTTCGCGTGTACGCGCAGGCAGCAGAGGCCACAGTCAAGCACCTGCGCACCAAGGGCGGGAGGCGTGAGATCGACCTGATCGTAGAGCGCGATGATCACCGCGTGATGGCCCTCGAGGTGAAGCTGGCCCGCACCATCGACGACGCGGACGTCCGTCACCTGCGATGGCTACGTGAGCGGCTCGGGGACAACCTGCTCGACGCGGTGGTGGTGACCACCGGCCCGGAGGCCTACCGGCGCGGTGACGGCATCGCCGTGGTGCCAGCAGCGCTGCTGGGGCCGTAACGGGTCACCTGTCGTCAACGCCGTTGGTCCTGGAGGCGGTGCGGAGCCCTTCGGCCCGGTTCGGTTTCTCGGTCGAGGTCCGGGAGCTCTTCTCGAAGGAGCGTGGGGCGCTGCTCGAACGCTCGAGTTCCTCGACCCTCCCGGCTGGGCGGCCCCGATCGCCTGCCCCGGCTGAAGCGTCCACGATGTGGCGGCACACATTCTCGGAGACGACCTCGGGCGCCTCGCCAGGACCCGGGACAGCGAAGGTGTCCCAACCCGATCAGGGCGAGGCTCTTCCGTAGTTCGTCGACCGGGTCCGATGGGCTCACGAGCCCCGAGTTCGTGGCGCCTGTCATAGATGAGTTGATGCGGGCTCTGCCCTTCACCCTGCGAGATGCCAGCGCCACGGTCGGCACCGTCGTCCAGGTCTCGGTGTCCGGCACGAGCGGCGCCACCTGGGCGGTCCGGCGCCACGAAGCAGGGTGGTCCTTCGCCGACCCGGTCGACGACCTGCGCACACACGCGTGTCGCTGGACGCGGACAGGTTCTGGAGGCGTGCACCCGCGCGATCCAACCCGATGAGGCTGCCGTTCAGGGTGTGTCGACGCGCCAGTCGGCCTCGCGGCGAGGGTCGGTCGCCCCCAGCAGTTGGTCGCCCTCGTAGTCGATCTCCAGAGCCTGGATCGACCCGAAGTAGTACGGGAACGTGGGCACGGTCAACGAGGTGTAGCCGCGCCGGCGCAGGTCGTCGGCCACCTCGGCTGGTGGGAGCTGTTCGAATTGGAGTTCGGTGCCCTCGATGTGGAAGCGCGGGGCCTCGACCGCATCGGCAAGCGGCTCGCCCTGGAAAGCCCAGCGGAGCAGCACCTGCGCAAGGCCGGTCGGGATCCGCCGACCGCCGGGTGTCCCGAGCCCGAGGACCGGCCTGCCCTCCCCGTCGATAATGAGCGTGGGCAAGGTCCAGCTCACGGATCGTTTCCCCGCTTCAGGCTGGTTGGCCGGGCCCTGGCCCACGGCGAACCTCGAGAGCTGGTCGTTGACGAAGAACCCGCGCGCGTACTGGCCTGAGCCCCAGAAGTTCGTCAGCGTGTTCGTCATCGATACGACCATGCCGTCGGCGTCCACGACGGTGAGGTGCGTCGTGTTGCCCTCCAAGCCCTCGGGGGGCGCGCCCGGGTCGATGGCGAGCAGCGAGTCCATCGGGATGCGCTCAGCCAGGGCGGCGTTGCGGTCGGGGTCAGTGAGGTCGTCGATCGACACGTCCACGAACGAGGGGTCACCGAGCTCCCAGATGAGGAACTGCTCGGCGAGCCGCCACGCCATCGCCACGCTGTGCACGAAGTCCGCCGAGCCGGGTTGGTGATCCTCGATGCCGAGAGCCTCGGCGACCTGGAGCAGCTGTACGAGCGACGCACCAGGCAGCGGCGGCGCGGGGCCGACGATCTCGTAGTCGGCGAACGCGCCCCTGGCCGGCTCGTGGCGCGCCACCTCGTAGGCGGCCAGCGAGTCGGTGTCGATGCCGTCGACGCCGCCCGCGAGCTCGTCGGCGAGCTCGCCCTCGTAGAACTCGGCCGCGCCCCCGCGGCGATCGCCTCCAGCGTGCCCGCGAGCTCCTCCTGAACCAACGGTGCGCCAGCACTGAGCGCACCGCCACCGGGGTAGAGGTGCGCAAGCCCGCCCACCGGCAGGCGATGCGCGGCGCTGCGCAGCTGGTCGGCGACAAGCCCGGACGTTGCGACGCCATCAGCGGCGAGGGCGATCGCCGGAGCGATCAGGTCGGCGAGGTCGCCGGTGCCGTGCGCGGCGTGAAGTTCCTCCATGCCGGCGACGAAGCCGGGGATGCCCGTCTCGCTCGCCGGGATCTGGCCGCTGTTGGGGACAACCTCGCGGTAGTCGTAGGCCACCGGATCCTCGCCGAGCTCGGCCACGATCGCGGCACCCCCGCCGCCGATCCCCGAGGCGAACGGCTCGACGACACTGACGGCATAGGCGGTGGCGATGGCCGCGTCGACCGCGTTGCCGCCGTCGGCGAGGATCCCCATGCCCGCATCGACCGCATCGGAGTGCCCGGCGCTGACCCCGTACGCGGTGACGGACTCCGGTTCTTCGTCCTCAGGTGGGTCCGGCGGGAGCGGCGACGGCGTCGGCTCGGGCGTGGGCCGGGTGGTCTCGCGCGACTCGGTCGGCGTGCTCTCGGCCGTGTCGTCGATTTGGGGGGCAGGCTCGCAACTTGCGACGGCGAGTGCCGCGAGTGCGGCAGCGAGGCCCAGCCGCGCGAAGCCACAGGTGTTGCTCATCCGCTCCTCCAGAAACGCACCTGCCCGACCAGGCCGCACCTGCCCGACCGTAGCGTGCGCCCGCGACGTCGGCCGTCCGGACTGTCCAGGTTGGCCCAGTCATCCCTTTCCGGGGGCGGGTACGTTGGAACCCTAACGGGACGGGCGGCCCGCGACCGCGGTGGCGGGCGTTGCAGGATGGTGGAGCCGACCTGAGCGAGTGCCTCTTGCCCAGCGAGACGCCGGCGCGGTCGGCGGATGACGCGGTGTCCCCGCGCATCACTGGGGTCGACCTCGCCCGGGCGTTCGCCATCCTCGGGATGGTGTCCGTGCACGTCGGCCCCACCGGCGCCGAGGGGGCGGCCGGACGCCTCTACGCGGCGCCGCACGGCCGGGCGTCGATCCTGTTCGCTGTCGTCGCTGGCGTGGGCGTATCGCTGCTCGCCCGCTCGGGGACGGCCTCGCTGTCGGTGGCGCGCCGCAAGCTGCTGTGGCGCGCCTTCGTGCTGCTGCCGATCGGCCTGACCCTGCAGCTCCTCGACCACGGCGCGTCCGTCATCCTGCAGAACTACGCGGTGCTGTTCGTGCTGGCCATCGGCGTGCTGGGCCTCGACGACCGGTGGCTGCTCGCCCTGGCCGGCGCGGCCGCCGCATTCGGCCCGCTCGGCTACCTGTGGGGAACGATCGCCGCGCCGCACGCCTTCACGCGGGAGGCGGTGGCGCTGACCGACTCGCTGGGGGAGATCCTCCGCGGGCTGGTCCTGTCGGGTCCGTACCCGCTGATCACCTGGGCGGCCCCCTTCCTGTTCGGCATCTGGCTTGGGCGCCGCGACCTGGGGTCGTCGCGGGTCCGTGCCGGCCTGCTGCTGGCGGGCGGCACCGTGGCCGCTGTCGCGATCGTGACCTCGCTGGTGCTCGTCGCGTGGATCGGCAGGCCCGTCGAACCCGTCGGCTGGGACCAGCTCATCGTTCAGAGCCCCCACAGCCAGATGCCACTGTGGCTCATCGGGGCGACCGGGTCCGCCGCCTTCGTGCTCGGGGGGTCGCTGGTGCTCGCCGACGCCGCAGTGCGCCTGACGTGGCCGCTCGTCGCCGTCGGCCAGCTCGCGCTCACGATCTACGTCGCACACCTGCTCGCGCTCCACGCCTGGCCGGCCACGTTGACGTCCGAGCGCGTCAGCGGCGCGGTCGTATTGGTGTCCGGGTTCACGCTCGGCGCTGCGCTGCTCGCGACGATCTGGCGGGCGTTGTTCCGGCGCGGGCCCCTCGAGGTGGTGCTCGGAGGCCCGTGGCAGTGGGAACCGCGCCGCCGCCCGTCCGTGACCGCTCGATGGTCAAGATCCTGACGGCGCCAGAAGGCAGCGTGACGGATCAAGGGCCTGTGGGTCCCGGACCCGATGGCGTCACCGACAGTGATGCTGCGGAGGGCGCACCAGCTTCCAGCTTGGTCCTTCGCTGCCGCCGCCGGTTAGGCTGGTTCACTCAAGGGAGTCCCGGAGGACACGGGAGCGCGGTCGAGACCCAGAACTCTTAGGAGGTCTCACGCGCGGTCGCGGCTGGAGGTCGCATGCCCAAGCGGCGGGATGTCGCACCGATCACCGTTCTGCGACGCATCGCCATGGAGGGGTCCGGCCCGAAGCCGGCGTGGAGCACCGTCGTGGCGGTTGCGGCGGTGGTGGGGGCCGCGGCGCTCGATGTGCTCACCCCTCCCAGCGCGGTCCTCAAGTCGCTGACCGTGCTGGGGCCGCTGCTGGCCTCGCTGGGATCCACATGGCGACAGACCGCTGTGGTGGGGGTGTTCGCCTGGACGACGGCGCTGCTGTTGGGAATCCCCGATGGCATCTTCCTGCGCGAGCCGCATCTCGTCCCCCTCGGACTGGTGGCCATAGGCGGCGCACTCTGTGTCTACGTTGCGGCCCAGCGCGAGCAGCGCCTGGGCGCGATGCGCCGCCTCGCCAGCGTCGCCGAGATGGCCCAACAGGTGATGTTGCGCCCGCCTCCCAGGGTGCTGGGGCACGTCGGCCTGGCCGCCCGTTACGTATCGGCCAGCGACGAGGCGCGCGTCGGTGGTGACCTGTACGAGACCGCCTTCACCCCCTATGGGGTGCGGATCGTCATCGGTGACGTGCGCGGCAAGGGACTCGAAGGGATCCGCCTGGCCGCCAACGTCCTGGCGACGTTCCGAGAGACCGTGTGGGATCGTGATCTTGCCGACCTCGCCCGGACGATCGACAAGCGACTCTCCAGGGAGACGTCCGAGGAAGACTTCGTGACCGCGGTCCTGGTGGAGTTTCCCGAAAACGGCGGGGTGTCACTGGTGAACTGTGGCCATCATCCGCCGCTGCGCCTGCGCGACGGCCAGGCGACCGCGTTGGAGCCGGCTGAGCCGACGCTGCCGCTGGGACTCGGTCCCGATCCCCAGATCGAGCATTTCGACCTCGAGGCTCGCGACCGAATTCTCCTTTCTACCGACGGGATGACCGAAGCCCGCGATCGCCAGGGCGCGTTCTTCGCCGCCGAGCAGCACATCGACGCCCTGACGCTGCCCGAACTCCAACATTCGGTCGACGCTCTGCTCGAGCGACTCCTCGAGCATGTGGCCGGCGACCTGCAGGACGACCTCGCCATCCTGCTCGCCGAACGCCGCTCGTAGCCACTCACGCCGCTCAAGCCGCTCAAGCCGAAGGGGCGGGACGGCAGCTCCTACCTGCTGAATGCGAGTACGAGACGGAAGATTCTCTGCCTCGGATGCATACGAACGGTCCGACTGGAGAGGCAGCCGTGAGCGGGCGCTTCGTGGAAGGTTCCGCGAGCCCAGCGAGGCGCGGCAAGCCCGCGACGTGACGACCGTGCCGCACGGTGATCGCGGGGAGGTGGATGAACTACCCGACGTCGTGGACGAACCAGACGTTGGGCTCCCAGTACTCGGCGCGGTCGGCCTGGCGGTCGGCGTCCAGCGGAGCCAGCCCACGGGGGAATGTGTAGGTGCCGGTGGCTGGGAACTGTAGATCGACCCACGATTCCCACTCGGCGACCGTTGCGGTTATGTGCAGCGACCGCGGCAGTGGGGGGCCCATGCTCGCGCCGAGCCGTTCGTGCACCCGCATCCAGGGATCGAACAGCGTTCCGTCGGCTCGCCTCCACGTCACGTAGTGCTCGATCGGCGTGATCGGGTAGCGGTCTTTCCACGAAGGACGGACCGGTGCGATGAGCGCTCCCAGCCCGTGCCGGTGAGCGACCCGCTTCATCTGCTGGAGCGCGTCGGCCGCCATGCCGCGACCCCGCGACTCGGGTGCGACCTCCGCTGACAACGCACAGAGAGAGTTCAACTCGTCCCCACGGTCGATCCGCTCCAGGGCGTCACGCATGGTCGCGTCGATACCGGGACCGAGCCCGGCTTCCGTACCGTCCCACCAGCATGGGACAACGAACGCTTCGGCGAGCACCGCTCCGGTCTCCTCGTCCCAGCAGACCGACTGGTAGTCGGGCAGGTCGAACAGCCGGTCCCACAGTGCGCCCACCGTCTCTCCGTGGGTGTTGTACTCGGGCCATACCTGGAGTGTCGGGATACCGGGTAGCCCGTCGGGTGCCTGATCTCGTGTCGCCCAGCGCAGCGACAGGGTTCGTGGCTCCTGGGGCATGGGAACGATCCTCCCGACGGCCATCGGTCCGTCAACAAGCGACGCTGCCGGACCTCAGCGCCATCCGTGGTCTCGCGAGCTCGCGTTCGATAGCCCGACGGGCCGCAACCGCCGATACAGCGACGTTGGAACCGTCCCGACGGTTCCCGGTGCCCATAGCGATCGGCTGGGCGATGGGTTCCGCAACCTGAGGGGGAGGTGCGCGTCTACGTCCGCTCGGATCAGGTGGCGTGTGCGTAGGCGATCACCTCCGGCAGGCTCATGATCCGCCCTCGGGCCCACGCCGTCTCGATCTCGATCTCGGACAACGACCGCCGAGCCGCTTCCCGAGGGGGCTCGGTCTCCCACCGGAACGCCTGCACGGTCAGGCCGCCGCCCAACTCGTCGCGCAACCGGGAGGCTGCGCCCGCCAGGACCACGCCGCGTTCGGGCTTCCCGCGCGCCACCGCTGCTTGGCCCAGGCGGTCGAGGTCCATGGCCATGCCACCTCGGTCGCCGGCCTCCGCGGCGAGGTCGAGAGCCTGTCCGAGTTCGTCCTCGGCCTGCTGGGCGTTGCCCTCGATCAGGGACGTCAGCGCGAGTGTCCGCAAGGTCTCCGCCTCGTACCAGCGCTCGCCCATCTCGCGGCAGGCCGCCACCAGCGGCTCCCCGTAGGCGCGGGTCGCC
>WHTC01000430.1 GCA_009379795.1 Nitriliruptorales bacterium
GAAATCGAGTCCGGTCGTCTTACCGCCCGCTGCTACCTTCTCGGCGAAGAGCCTGGTCCACAGGCCAGGGCCACATCCGGAGTCGAGGATATGATCGGTCGGACCGACGTCGAGCTCATCGACCATCTGCCGCCGGTCCTCCTCCTTGGCCTGGAAATGATCGAGCAACCACTCAACGGTAGACAACTGGACACCTTGCTGATTCTGATGCAGCCGTTCTGGTGTACCCATACCCATCCCTTCCGCTATGAAGTGTTGGGCGCAGCCGTCGCCGAGGCTTCCCCAACCCACAACTACTTCAGGAGCGCCGAAAATAGCCCAGGGTGAGTGGCGACCCCAACCTTCATTCTTACGCCTGCAAGGCGTCACCGGAAGGGACAGAGAGACTAGCCCGAGACGGCTCAGAGTATATCCCGTGCGCACAGGCTTACACCGGGGGCGGTCGGCCGGCAAGCCGGTGCTGGTTACCGAATTCGGTTGCTGCTGCTTCGACAATAAGACGACCGAGGCGGTAGGCGGCGGTGTTGAGCGTGCTGTTCCGGTCACCGTTGGGGGCGTTGGCGACGCGGACGACTTCGCCGGCGAGGGCGACTTGGCCATAGCGGTAGCACCGTGATGTGGCGGGTCGGGCTCGACGCATGGCTTGCCGGACCTGGTCGGGGGTCTGTTGTTCGGTCTGGCGCTGGCGTTGCCGTTCGAGGGCCTGAACGATCCAGCCGCGGAACGGGGTGAGCCGGCGCCGCGAGCGGTGCCACGTGTAGCCGCCGTTGCACGGCTGGTGGAGAGGGATGACGGGCCAGCCGGCCCGGGCGTACAGCTGGGCGGCTTGGGCGGGGGTGGGCTGGGTCATGGTGTGCCTCCTCGGTGTTACAGGGCGAGGTCGATGCCGGGGCGCTCCGGAGCGGGCGGAGGCTCGACGCCTGGGTTCTCGGGGGAAGGGTGGGGGTCCTGCAGGAACGCGTTGAGCGGCTCGCTGCTGGGCCGGACAGGCTGGCGCACCGCTTCCCTCGCGGCACGGCCGATCCGGGTCTCATGGGCGTGACTACGCCGCTGTGACAGACGCTCGGCGGCCCCGACGCCGTAGGGGTGGGCGGTATGGCACCGTGCCGTGGTGAGCGGCTGCCGACCCGCCTCGGGCTGCAGCTCCTCGCCCTCGGGGCGGGCCCAGTCGGGCTGCTGGTCGCTGGCCAACGTGTGAGCGCGGCTGGTGGCGATCGCTTCTTCCCAGCCGCTGTCCGCGACGGCGTAGATCCGGTTGGAATGCCGGCCCCTGGAGAGCGCGACGTAGGCGCGTTCGGCGGAGGTGGCGGGTGAGGGGGCGAACAGGCTGTGGTCGACGGTGGCGGCCTGGGCCTTGTCGGCGGTGGTGGCGTAGCCGTAGTCCAGGTCGGCGCCGGCGTACCCGGCGGGCAGCACCACCTGGGCGGCCCCACCCGGGACGCAATGGTCCGGGTCCAGCTCGACGACGACGTGCCGTCTGGTGGTGCGGGTAATGGTGCCGGTCATGCCGTTGCGCACCAGGGCGGTGGTGCCGTCGGGTTGGCGCAGGCGGCTGTCGTTGCGGCCGAGCCGGACCCGGTCGCCTGCGGCCAGGTCGAGGTCGCGGGTGTCGTCGTCGGAGACGTAGGTGCGGCCGCGGCGGGCGACCTCGCCGGTTTGGGTGA
>WHTC01000264.1 GCA_009379795.1 Nitriliruptorales bacterium
CCCGAGCAGTGGTCGCTCGGAGAAGAGACCCAGCAGCTCGAACGCCTTCAGCACGGTGGTAGACGGTGGTGTCGGCATGGACCTGCGCTCCTTCCTCCCGCTCGGGTAGGCGGTCCCGTTGACAGTTCCAAGCGCCCGACGGTATGGTCTTACCATTCGACCGCCTCGATGGCAAGCCAAATCTCCGACAGGCCTCGGAGGACGCGAGAATGAAGCCTCAGAGAGGGGAGCGCCATTCGCGAGCCCGACCCTGACCAGGTATGACGGCCACCGCCAGAGCAGCGGTCGCCGTCGAGGCGCTGCACACTGAGCTGTGGGACTTCCCGGTCCCCGATATCGGCCCGGACGAGGGACTGGTCGAGATGGAGGCCTCGGGGGTCTGCGGCACCGACTGGGGGTTGTACCGGCGGAGTCTTGGTGGCGACCTCGGGCCGCTCATCCTCGGGCACGAGAACGTCGGCCGCCTCGACGCGGTCGGTGATGCGGCCGCGGACCGCTGGGGCGTCGCTGCCGGTGACCGGGTGGCGGTCGAGGAGTTCCTGCCGTGCGGCACCTGCCGTCTGTGCCGCTCGGGCCACTACCGGATCTGTGAGGCGACCGACTCGCGCCGGCCCGGTCCCTTCCTTCGCTACGGCGCTACCCCCGTCGATCGGCCTCCCGGGTTGTGGGGTGGGTTCAGCCAGTACCTGTACCTGCACCCGCACACGATCGTGTATCGCGTGCCCGACGGTGTCTCCCCTGACCTCGCCGCGCTGTTCGTGCCGATCGGCAACGGGATCCGCTGGGTGCTGCACGAAGGTGGTGGCGAGCTCGGACAGTCGATCCTCATCCAGGGGCCCGGCCAGCACGGCCTGGGCTGCGTGGTGGCCGCTCGCGAGGCGGGCCTGGGCCCGATCGTCGTGAGCGGGCTGTCCGCCGACGATGCGCGGCTGGAGGTCGCGGGCCATCTGGGCGCTGATCACCTCATCCGGGCGGACGGCGAGGATGTCGAAGCGGCCGTCATGGAGGTCACCGACGGGCTGGGCGTGGACATGGTCGTCGACGTGACTCCCGGGGCGACCGAGACCGTGGAGACCGCGATCGCCTGCGCTGCCAAGCGTGGGGTCGTGGTGCTGGCGGGGGGGAAGCATGGACGGCCGGTCAGCCGGTTCGCGCACGACGACGTTGTTCGCAAGGAGCTCGTGCTGCGGGGTGTGCGTGGTCACGATCATCGATCCGTCGAACCGGCATTGCGCCTGATCGCATCTGGACGCTACCCACTCGACGAGGTGGTGACGAACACGTTCCCGCTCGAGGAGGCCGACCGGGCACTGCGGGTGGTCGGCGAGCGGACCGACCCCGCCGCGATCCACGTCAACGTGGTCCCGCAGACCGGAGGCGCGTGATGCAGGCGCTGATGACCGGCCGTCAGGACGTCCGCTGGAGAGGAAACAGCTGATGCGAGTCCCCGGCCTGTTGCGAAACCGGGACTTCGACCTGTACTGGTCGGGCGTCGTGCTGTCCGAGATCGGCAGCCGCGGCACGTTCGCCGCCAACCTGTTCCATATCTATCAGCTCACGAACTCGACGCTGCAGACGGGACTCGTGGGAGCGTTCCAGGCGCTCGCGCTCGTGTTCCTGTCCCCGATCGGCGGCGCGTTCGCCGACCGGTTGGAGCGTCGCAAGCTGCTGCAGGTGACACAGGCCTTCTCGCTGCTGGTCAGCCTCGCGCTGGCGGTGCTCACCATCGCCGGGATCATCCAGCCCTGGCAGATCCTGGTCTCGGTACTGCTCAATACCGCGGCCGAATCGTTCGACCGTCCCGCCCGGCAAGCCCTCATCCCGGCGCTGGTCCCCAAGCGGGACCTGGTCCAGGCCTTCGCCCTGCTCAACCCGTCGCGAGAGATCTCGATCCTCATCGGTCCGGCGATGGCTGGCTTCCTGATCGCGGGCTTCGGTCCGCAGGCCGTGTACCTGGTCGATGTGGGCAGCTTCGCCGCGATGGTGGTCGCGCTGCAATTCCTGCGCATCCCCGTCCCGCCCAGCGAGGCGAAGCAGGTCACCGTGTGGGCGAACATCAAGGAAGGCTTCGCCTGGCTGCGGCACCGCCCGCTGATCCTCCAGCTCATCGGTCTTGACCTGTCCTGCAATCTCTTCGGCGCCTACCGGGCGGTGCTGCCGGCGCTGGCCACCGACGTCCTCGGTGTCGGCCCTTCGGGATACGGTCTCCTGGCCGCGGCGCCGTCGGCCGGGGCCCTGGTCGGATCCGCCGTGGTGTTCCGCCTCACCAAAACGGCTCGGTCCGGTTACATCATCCTGGGCGCGACCGCAGCCTACGGTGCGGCGGCGATCGTGCTGGCCCAGGCGCCGATGTTCCTGTTCGCCATGCTCGGCGCGCTGGGTCTCGGCGCCTTCGACGCCATGCACACCACGATCCGGCATGCGGCCGTCCAGCTCGAGGCGCCGGACAGCATGCGCGGCAGGGTCACATCGACGTACCAGATCGCCTCTCGGGGTGGCCCCGCCCTCGGCGACCTCAATATCGGCGCCCTCGGCGGGGTCATCGGACCGGTGATGGCGCTGAGCCTCGGCGGGGTGGTCCCCATCCTGGCCGCGGCGGGTGTGGCCACCGCCGGCCGGCGCATCCGCGACTACCAGGTGCCCCAGCATGAGCCCGCCAGCTGAGCCGCACTGGCGGACTATGTGTCTCGCATGGTGAGCCCGGTTGCGTCACCCACTGGCTGCGGTGGCGCAAGGATGCGACGGATCGCTCCTGTGGAAGGGTGAGCCAGTGCTGAGCCAAGGAATCCGCTTCTCCCGTTTCCTTCTTTCCCTGCTCGTTCTGTCGCTCGTGGTCGTCGCCTGCGCGGATGACGAGGCCGAGCCTGACAGCGCCGCCGATGAGGAAGCGGCGGAGGAACCCGCGGACGACGCTGACGCTCAATCCGATGAGGCGGCGGCGGCCTTCGAAGGTGAGCTGGTGACCCTGGTCGTGCCGTTCAGCCCCGGGGCGGGTACGACAGCTACGCGCGCATGATCGCTCCGTACCTCGAAGAGGAGCTCGGCGCCGACGTTGTCGTCCAGAACGAAACCGGCGCAGGCGGGCTCCTGGCGATCAACAACCTCGCCGTGGCGGAGCCCGACGGGCTGACCATCGCCATCGCCAACGGTCCGGGCATCGGGGGCTCAGCACTCGGTGAGGCGGAGGGCGTCCAATTCGAGTTGGAGGAGTTGAGCTATCTCGCCCGTATCGCAGGGGAGCCGAAGGTGTGGGTTGTCGGTTCGCACACACCCTGGGAGACGATCGAGGATCTTGTCGCAGACCCGGGCGGGCTGCGCATTGGCGCGACCGGCCCCGGGGCGTCGACGTACGTCGACGCCCAGCTACTGCTCGCCGCCACAGGCATCGACGCGGAGATCATCACTGGCTTCGAGGGTGGCGAGGAAGTGGCGCTCGCGATCACTGGCGAGGATGTCGACAGCATGGTGGCGACCGTGGACAGCCGTCTGCAGCTGATCCAGGAGGGTGAGCATCGCGCGCTGGTCCTGCTCGGCGCAGAACGCCACGAGGACTTACCCGAGGTCCCCACGATCCTCGAACTCGGCCTCGAGGGTGAACAAGAGACCATCGCGCTGGCCCATCTGGAACTGACCGAGTTCGGTCGGCCCTTCATCGCGCCGCCAGGCGTTCCGGAGGACCGACTTGAAGTCCTTCGCACCGCTTTTGAGAACGTCGCCAACAACCCCGATCTGCTCGAGGAGGCGGACAGGCTAGGGCTA
>WHTC01000458.1 GCA_009379795.1 Nitriliruptorales bacterium
CCGTTCGGTCGTCCGCTGCCGGGCCGGCCGATGGGATCCACCGTTCCGCTGCGACCGCACCCTCTGTGGATGCAGGGGTTCGGTCGGGTCCTGATCGTTGACTGGCATGAGTCCTCGCGGGGTCTCGGCAGAGCTGACACGGCACCGGAGCCCACCTGCGGGCGTCCCAGGCACGAGTCAAGTCCACCCATTGGGATGGACTTGCCCGAGCGCGCCCTTCCCCGGCGCGATCGGTGTGCTCGAGCCTCTACGTGCCGCCGAGCCGGTCTCCCGTAGCCGTACCGGGAGCCACGAATCCGTGCGGTCCTGACTGAGCGCGAAGCGGATGCCCGCGCAGCCGCCGCCTCCCGCTTCGATCCAGCGATCTGGCAATCACGTCCGAGGACGCTAGCGCCGCTGGCGAGGAAGGCAAGCCGCCACGCTGTACGAACGGACAAGAACGGCCAGATCGAACGGCGAGCAGAGATCGAGGAGGAGCCCGCGAACGGGCTCCTCCTCGAAGAGCGAAACGAACGACGTCAGCGCAGCCCGAGCTTGCTGCTGCAGGACGGCCAGGCGCCCCAACCCTGCTGGGCCTTGAGTTGCTCCGCGCGGGCGATCTGCTCCTCGCGGCTGGCCTGGTCGGCGCGCCCACTGCCCCCCACGGCCTCCCACGACGACTGCGAGAACTGCAGCCCGCCGTAATACCCGTTGCCGGTGTTGGTCGACCAGCTCCCACCAGACTCGCACTGCGCGATCTGGTCCCACACGCCACTCCCACCACTGGACGCCGCCGGGGCGGGAGCAGACTCCTGGCTTTGAGGAGCCGGCGCCGGCTCCGAGCGAGCAGCCGACGGTGAGGAGTCACCTCCTGACGAGCGAGCGGGGGCCTGCGCACGGGGCTCGGGCGCGGGCGGAGGAGGCGGTGCGGGCAGCGGACGGACCGGGAACTCGTCGTCCGCACCCGGGATCACAAGTTCCTGGCCCAGGTGGATCAGGTCCGGAATCTCGATCTCGGGGTTCGCGTCAAACAGGCGCCGCCAGTCCGACGGCCCGGGCATGTCGTGTTCCCTGGCGATCTTCGTCAGGGAGTCGCCGGCGACGACGGTGTACTCCGTGGCCGAAGCCTCCTTCGTCACCGACGTCTCCGCGATCGCGACACCGGGAGCGGCCATGGCTCCCAGCACGAGCACAGCAGTCGTCGCGGTCAGGATCGTACGGGCAAGCGGAACTCGGTTCTGCTTGCTGACTGCAGGCATCACCGCAGGTGCTTGGTACTGAGCGTGCATACAACCTCGCTGGTAGCGATGAACAGACACAGCGCAGCGGCATCCCTCGCGGGACGCTCCATGGATGCGCTGGATCCGGGCCGCCATCAGGGCGGGCCTAGGTCACCCGCGCCC
>WHTC01000475.1 GCA_009379795.1 Nitriliruptorales bacterium
CGTGCTCGTCGACTGGGAACCCCATCCTCCAGCCGCGGACCGCGACCGGCATGTCGGTCCGCCTCCTTCCGCAACGCTGGGCGGGCTCAACCCTCGCACGAGCGTGGCGAGCGGCTCGCTGTCCTGGGGGCCGAGGGCTAGATACACCAACCAATATTCGGATGAAGCCTGAGGCATTGGCCGATCGGGTGCCCAGCCAGCGGGACAGACAGCGGGCAGTCTGCATAGCCTGCGCCGACGAGATGGACGGCAACGCGTCAGCGGCGGGCTGACGCAGGTGTCGCGAGTCGTCGATCGCGGGTGAAATACGGCGAGGAGGACGGTGTCTTCAGCGATCCATTCCTGCGGACGGAGGCGGGCAGGCGATCGGGGACGGTGTCGCACGCTGCTGGTGGTGCTGACCGCAGCCCCGTTGCTCACGCTCGGGCCAGCGGACGCCGCCGTACCGTCGCTTGAGGATGCCCAGCGTGAGCTGGAAGGGGCGACCGCCGAGCAGGCGGCGGGAGACGACCGCCTGCGCGATCTCGACGAGGAGCTGGTCGCGGGCGAGGAGGAGTTGACCCGGCTGGAGGAGCAGCTCGGCCAGCTCATGTCCGGGGTTGAGGAGGCCCGCGCCGCGGAGGCGCGCGCCAGGCATCGCAGCGAAGTGGCGCGCCAGCGGCGAGCCGGGGCGCGGTCGAACCTCGACGAGGCCCAGGCGCAGTTGGCGGAGCATGCCAGGTTGATGGAAGCGCACGCCGTGCGCGTCTACACCGGCCGCGCCGCGGCGACTCGGGGCGTCGGCTGGCTGAACGGCCTCGTCGGCTCGGCGGGCGACCAGGCGATCGAGCGCATGGCCTACCTGGAGGTCCTCGGCGCCCGCGACATACAGCTGCTGGAGAGCAGCCAGGCGGCGGTGCATGCTGAGCGCGGCGCGCGGCAGCGGCTGCTCGACGCGGAGGCCGGCGCCGAGCGGGCGGAGCGGGAGGCCGTACAGGCCGGCGAACAGGCCCTGGCGCTGGTTGCCGAGCAGAAGGAGGCATTGGCGGCGGCCCAGCGGGCGCAGCAAGAGCGTGGCGCCCTGCTCGCGCAGTTAGAGGACGACCAGTCCGCCCGCGCCGCGCTGATCCGCCGGCTCGAGGCTCGAACCCAGGGCGTGGCCGCCCAGTTGGAGGCCGGTATCGGTCTCGGGATGGGGGAGTGGGTCTACCGCCTCCCGCCCGCGGGCCAGCAGTTCGGCTCCGCGATCGTCCGTGCCGCCAGCAGCGTCAGCATCGATCCGCGGCTGCTCGC
>WHTC01000039.1 GCA_009379795.1 Nitriliruptorales bacterium
CGACAGCGGCGCCGCGGCGAGCGGGCGCAGCATCCTCGGGCTGGTCGGGCTGGCCGCGGACGGCGGCACCGAAGTGGCGGTCAGCGCCGGTGGCCCCGACGCCGGCCACGCGGCGGCTGCCGTCATGCGCCTGATCACCGACGGGTTCGGCGAGATGGAGGAGGGGCCGGCCACGGCGGCGGGTCCCGCCCGCGCGTCGCGGGACGGCGCGCAGCCCGCGACGCCCGAGGGCGCCTTGGCGGGGCAGCCCGGGGCACCCGGGGTCGGCGTGGGGCCGCTGGCCCGGCTTCAGCTTCAGCCGATCGCCGTCCCCGACGAGCCGGGCGGTGACGCCGGGCAGGAGCGCGGCCGGCTCGCCGAGGCCCGCCGTGAGGTCGCCGCCACGCTGAAGCGTGGCCGCTCGCCAGGTGCCGCCGCGGATCCGCAGGCGGGGATCCTTGCGGCCCACCTCGAACTGCTGGAGGACCCGGAGTTGGACGCCGGGATCGAGCCTGGTCTCACCGCGGGCCGCAGCGCGGCGCGGGCGTGGAGTGACGCGATCGAGGTGCAGCGGAAGCGCCTGGCGGCGCTCCCCGGCGAGGTGTTCGCGCAGCGCGCCACCGATGTGGCCGATGTCGGCCGCCAGGTCCTGGCCGCGCTGCTCGGCGTGCGGCAGCAGCCCCAGGTCGCCGCCGGCGCGATCGTGGCCGCCGACGATGTCGTCCCCTCGCTCGTGCCGGCGCTGCGCGACGCCCGGGCGGCCGGCCTGGCGCTGGGTGGCTCCTCGGCCACCTCCCATGCAGCCGTCCTGGCCAGGGGTCTCGGCCTGCCGCTGGTCGTCGGGCTGGGCGCCGCCCTGGACACGGTGGCCGAGGGCACCCCGGCGCTGCTCGACGGCGGCCGGGGCCTGCTGCTGTTGGACCCCGCCGAGGAGGTCGTCCGGGCGGCGCAGCGGGCCCAGCGGGAGGCGCGCGCGGCGCACGAGCAGGCGCGGGCCGAGGCGGCCGCCCCGGCGGTCACCCCAGACGGGACGGCGATCACGGTGGCCGCGAACGTCGCCAGCCTGGCGGAGGCGCGCGCGGCCGTCGAGGAGGGCGCCGACGAGGTCGGCCTGCTGCGCACCGAACTGACGTTCCTGGACCGCGAGGGACTGCCGGGCGAGGACGAGCAGGTCGAGGCGCTGACCGGGATCCTGGAGACGCTGCATCCCCGCCCCGTCATCGTGCGCACCCTGGACGTGGGCGGGGACAAGCCCGCGCCGGCTCTCGGCCTGGACCCGGTGCGCAACGGCTTCCTCGGGCAGCGCGGGCTGCGGCTCAGCCTGGCGTGGCCCGAGCTGTTCCACACCCAGCTCCGGGCGATCCTGCGGGCCGCGCGCGGCCACCGCGTCCGCCTGATGTTCCCCCTCGTCAGCACGGTGACGGAGGTGCGGGGGGCGAAGCGGCGGCTGGCTGAGGCACGGGCGTCGCTGGAGGCCGACGGTCTGGGGTTCGGCGAGATCGAGCAGGTCGGGATCATGGTCGAGGTGCCCGCCGCGGCGCTGGCCGCCGACCACCTTGCCCCGGAGGCCGATTTCTTCAGCATCGGCAGCAATGACCTGCTGCAGTACGTCATGGCGGCCGACCGCACCCTCGCCGAGGTCTCGGCGTTGCGCGATCCGCGCCACCCCGCGCTGCTGCGGCTGGTCGCGATGACCTGCCGGGCGGCGGCCGCCACCGGCCGCTGGGTGGGTGTCTGCGGCGAGATCGCTGGGGACAGGGAACTGGCCCGGCTCCTGATCGGCCTGGGTGTCACCGAGCTGAGCATGGCGCCCAGGTCCATCCCGGCCGTGAAAGCCATGATCCGAGCGACCACCCGAGCCACTGCGGAGGCCTTCGCAGCGGCCGCCGTGGCGCCGCCGGAGCTGCGCCGACGGCCCAACCGGGAACCCGCCCACGAGTAGGGTAGGACCCTAAAAAACGCATGGGACCCAACCGGCGAGAGCGAGGAGGGAATGGCCATGTCAGGCGCTCAGCTGGGTCCAGGCGAGCGACGCGAAGCGCTCCAGCGGATGAAGGACGAGGTCTTCGACATCGTGGTGATCGGCGGCGGTGTCACCGGCGCCGGCGCGGCTCTGGACGCCGCCTCGCGCGGCCTGACCGTGGCGCTCGTGGAGGCGCGCGACTGGGCGGCGGGGACGTCGAGCCGCTCCAGCAAGCTGATCCACGGCGGTCTGCGCTACCTGGAGCAGTTGAACTTCTCGCTCGTCCGTGAGGCGCTGCGGGAACGGGGGCTGCTGCTCACCACCCTGTGCCCCCATCTGGTCAAGCCCGTGCCGTTCATCTACCCGCTGACTCACCGCGTCTGGGAGCGCTTCTACGTCGGTACCGGCGTCCTCCTGTACGACCGGATGGGCGGCGCCCGGGCGCTGCCCGGCGCCAAGCACCTGACCAGGCGCAAAGTCCTCGAGCTGTTCCCGTCGTTGAAACCGGACACGCTGATCGGGGGCATCCAGTACCACGACGCGCAGGTGGACGACGCGCGGCACACCATGATGGTGGCCCGCACCGCGGCCCACTACGGCGCGGTCCTGGCCACCAGCACGCGCGCCGTCGGGCTGTTGCGCGAGGGCGAACGCGTCGCCGGCGTGCGGGCCCGCGACCTCGAGGGCGACGGCCAGGACATCGACGTGCGTGGTCGCATGGTGGTCAACGCCACGGGGGTGTGGACCGACGAAGTGCAGGAGTTCGCCGGGCGCGGCCGGGTGCACGTGCGTGCCTCCAAGGGCATCCACCTGGTCGTCCCGCGCGACCGCATCCACGCCGACTCGGGGCTGATCCTGCGCACCGAGAAGAGCGTGCTGTTCGTCATCCCGTGGGGCCGGCACTGGATCCTCGGCACCACCGACACCGACTGGGACCTCGATCTGGCGCACCCTGCGGCCAACCAGAAGGACATCGACTACCTGCTGGAGCATGTGAACGCGGTGCTCACCACGCCGCTGTCCCGCGAAGACGTCGAGGGCGTGTACGCCGGGCTGCGGCCGCTGCTGAGCGGCGAGTCCGAGTCCACCAGCAAGCTCAGCCGGGAGCACGCGGTGTCCCCCGCGATCTCGGGCATGGTGACGGTGGCCGGCGGCAAGTACACGACCTACCGGGTGATGGCCGAGGACGCGGTCGACGCCGCCGCCCGCGGCCTCGACCGTGCGGTGCCTGCCTCGGCAACGGCCCACACCCCGCTGATCGGTGCGGACGGCTACGGGGTCGCGTGGAACCGGCGGCACCGCATCGCCGAGGAACGGGGGCTGCACGTGGTCCGCGTGGAGCACCTACTCAACCGCTACGGCACCGGGATGTTCGAGGTGCTCGACCTGGCCGAGGGGCGGCCTGAGCTGCTCAGGCCACTGGCCCACGCCGACGACTACCTGGCGGTCGAGGTCCTCTACGCGGCCTCGCACGAGGGCGCGCTGCACCTCGACGACGTGCTGACCCGGCGCACCCGGATCTCCATCGAGACCTTCGACCGGGGGGCGGACTCCGCCGAGCACGTGGCGAACCTGATGAGTGAGGTGCTGGGCTGGGATGATGAGACCTGCAAGCGCGAGGTGGAGCACTACCAGTCTCGGGTGGCCGCCGAGCGTGAGTCACAACTCCAGCATGACGATGTCACGGCCGACGCCGCGCGCCTGGGTGCCCCCGATGTGCGCATGGGGGCGGTGAGCGCTTCCGCCTGAGCGACTCCGCCGCTTCCTTTGTTTGGCATTAGGGTTGGCGCTGGTGGAAGCAGCCTGGCGCGACGGCGGAGACCCAGCAGATGGTGAGACAGATCGGAGTGCTGACCGGCGGCGGGGACTGCCCAGGTCTCAACGCGGCGATCCGGGCGATCGTGCGCCGCGGCATCAACGAGCACAACATGCGGGTGTTCGGCTTCCACAATGGCTGGCAGGGCGTGCTGGAAGGTCAGTCGGCGTTGATGACCCTGGACTCGACGCGGGGAATCCTCCACCGCGGGGGGACGGTGCTCGGGACCAGCCGCACGGACCCGGTGAAGGCCGAGGGCGGGGTGGACCGGCTCCGCGAGGTCCTTGAGATCTACGAGATTGATGGGCTGATCGTCATCGGGGGTGAAGGGACGCTGTCCGCCTCGACCACGCTGTCCGAGGAGTACGGCATCCCGGTCGTCGGCATCCCCAAGACGATCGACAACGACCTGGAAGGCACCTCGTTCACCATCGGCTTCTCCACCGCGCTGGACATCGCCACCGAGGCGGTCGACCGTCTGCACTCCACCGCGGAGAGCCACAACCGCGTCATGCTGCTGGAGGTCATGGGACGGCATGCCGGCTGGATCGCGGTGTACGCGGGCATGGCCGGCGGTGCGGATGCCATCCTGATCCCCGAGCGTCCTTTCGACATCAACGAGGTGGTCCGCCACCTCAAGCGCCGCCATGGCACCGGTCGCACCTTCTCCATCGTTGTGGTCGCCGAGGGGGCCGTGCCCGCCAAGGGCACCCTGGAACTGCCCGATCACGAGCGGGACGAGTACGGGCGCCCGCGACTGGGTGGTCTGGCCAGCCACCTCGGTCCGATCATCGAGGAGCGCACCGGGTTCCCGACAAGAGTGACGATCCTCGGCCACGTGCAGCGCGGTGGCACGCCCAACGCCTTCGACCGTGTGCTGGGCACCACCATGGGCTCGGCCGCCGTCGACATGGCCGCCAAGGGTGACTGGGGGATGATGGTCGGGATGCGCGGCACCTCGGTGCGTCCTGTGCCCCTGGGCAAGGCGACCGCCGAGCGCAAGCAGGTGCCGTCCTCGGTCTACGACGTGGCCCGGACCTTCTTCGGCTGATCGCGCCGACTCCCAGGAGCAGCCCATGATCGACCTGCGCAGCGATACGGTGACCCGCCCGACCCCGCCCATGCGCCGGGCGATGGCTGAGGCCGACGTCGGCGACGACGTCTACGGCGAGGATCCGACCGTCATCCGACTGGAGGAGGAGGCCGCCGCGCGTCTCGGCCGGCCGGCGGCCCTGCTCTGCCCGTCAGGGACCATGTGCAACCAGTTGTGGCTGCGGGTGCTGGCTCGGCCCGGCACGGAGGTCGTGGTCGAGGCCGACGCGCATCTGGTGAACTACGAGGGTGGGGCCGGAGCGCTGCTCGGCGGGGTGCAGTTCCGCACCGTGACGGGGGAGCGAGGGTTGCTGGCGCCTGGCGACGTCGCCGCGGCGATCCGTCCCGACCGGTTCCCGATCACCCCGACCTCGCTGGTGTGCATCGAGCAGACCGCGAACCGGGGCGGCGGTTCCGTCTACGAGCTCGACCGGCTGGAGGCGATCCGCAAGGTCACGGCGAACGCGGGTGTGCCCCTGTACTGCGACGGGGCGCGCGTCTTCAACGCGGCGGTGGCGACCGGCACCGACCCGGCCGCCTACGCGGCGCTGGTCGACGGCCTGATGTTCTGTGTGTCCAAGGCCCTCGGGGCGCCGGTCGGCAGCCTGATGGTCGGGGAGGCTGACGCCATCGCGGAGGCGCGCGTCTGGCGGAGCCGGTACGGCGGGGCGATGCGCCAGGCCGGTGTCGTGGCGGCCGCCGGACTGGTGGCACTGGAGCAGATGGTGGAGCGACTCGCCGAGGACCATGCCCACGCCCACCTACTGGCCAGCGCCGCGGCCGAGGTCCGCGCCGGAATCGTCGATGCGGATCGGGTCGAGACCAACATCGTGATGCTGGAGGGGGTGGACGCCGCCGCCGTGGTCGCCGCGCTTCGGCAGGAGGGCGTGCTGGCCGGCGCCATGGACCCCCGCACCGTCCGCATGGTGACCCACCCCGACGTGTCCGGCGACGACGCCGAGCGGGCGGCCGCCGTCCTCACTCGTGTGCTCGCGGCCCTACCGGCGTCTCCGGCTCCTCCACCCGGCGGGTGACCACGCCCGGCGCGGGGGCCCGCGGTGCTCTGGCGCCTTGCCGCCGCCTATTCGTCGGGCTCCAGACCCTTGGCGATCAGGAATCCGCGGGCCCGTTCAGTGCGGGGATAGCGGGAGACAAGCGACCAGAAGGCCGCGTCGTGGTACGGCTCCACCAGGTGCGCCAGCTCATGAACGATCACGTAGTCCACGACCCACTGCGGGTACTCGGCGAGCCGGGTCGAAAGGCGGATGGTGCCGGTCGTGGGCGTGCACGAGCCCCAGCGCCGTCGCTGGTTTTCCACCCAGCGGATCATCTCCGGGTAGGGCAGGCCCAGCCGTTCGGCGAGCGATCGCGCGCGGGCCGGCAGTTCGATATCGGTCGAACGCCGCCGGCGCTCGAAGCGGCGCCGCATGCGCTCGACCCAGTGCGCTTCCTCCTCGGGCGTCATCGTGGCAGGGATCGACACCCGCAGCACGTCCCCGACCTGCCGTGCTTCCACGGTCTTGCGCCGCCGCGGGCTGCGCACCACCTCGACGTCCATATCACCCCCTTTCCTCACCGACCATTCAGCCACAGAGTCGGCTGCGGGGGTGAGACCGGGCACGCTACCCCGACGGGATGACAGCGCCGCGCAGGCCAGGTGAGGTGTCATCGCCTTTGACAGATCTCCTACATGCGGGTTAGGCGAAGCCTGGCCAGATGGGTAGGGTGCCGGGCCATGTCGCCGCCGCGCACGCCACGCCTCGCGCCCGATCGACCAGGATCCAGGCGCAACGACCCGGCCCTGTACGACGCGCTTGTCGACCACTGGTGGCGCCGGGACGGCGAGTTCGCCGCGCTCCACTGGCTGGCCGAGGCGCGCGGGGCACTCGTGCCTCCACCGCCGCGAGGAGGCGCGGTCCTGCTGGATGCGGGCTGCGGGGGCGGCCTCCTGGCCCCGCACCTGCCGGCCGGCTACCACCACGTCGGCGTGGATCTGAGCGCGCCATCGCTGGCGTTGGCCGCCCGTGAAGGGGTGGCGGCGGTGCGCGGCGACGTGACCGCGCTGCCGCTGGCGGATGCCTGCGCCGACGTGGTCGTCGCCGGGGAGATCCTGGAGCATGTCGACGATCTGGAGGCCACCGTCGCGGAGTTGGCGCGGGTGCTGCGCCCGGGTGGCACGCTCGCGCTCGACACGATCAACGCGACGTGGTGGTCACGCTTCTCGCTGGTGACCGTCGGCGAGCGTCTGCCCGGAGGGCCGCCGCGGCACTGCCACGACCCTGCGCTGTTCGTCCCGCCGGAGCGCCTGCAGGCGCTGTTCACCCGCCGGGGGATCCCCCTGGAGTTTCAGGGGTTGCGCTTCAGCGTGCCCGACTATCTGCGGTTCCTCATGCGCCGTCGCCGATCCGTCCGGATGCTGCCGATCCGCTCGCTCGCCGCCGTGTATCAGGGGATCGGAAGGAAACGCACGTGAAGGGTGATCCGGTGCTCCCCGCGACCGTGATCGGAGCTGGTTCGGCGGTTCCCGGCGAGATGCCGCAGGAGGACCTGTGGACCGGGTTCTTCGCCGGCCAGTACCGGCACAGCCGCTTGGCCGAGCAGGTGTGGCGCCGCTCGGGCGTGCGGACCCGGCACGGCGTCGCCGACCCACGGGTGGAGGACCTGTCGGACTGGAGCACGGGCGAGCGCATGCGCCGCTTCGTTGCCGAGGCGCTGCCCCTGGGCAAGGAGGCGCTGAGCACCTGTCTGGCCAGTGCGGGCCTCGCCGCCCACGATGTCGGCCAGCTCACGGTGGTCTCCTGCACCGGGTACGCCACCCCCGGACTGGACATCCTGCTGGCCCGTGACCTCGGCATGCCCGCGGACGTCCAGCGTCTCCACATCGGGCACATGGGCTGTTACGCGGCCATCCCCGCCCTGGCCACCGTTGCCGACGCCGTGGCGGCCCGAAGCAAGACCGCGCTGCTGCTGTGCCTGGAGTTGACCAGCCTGCACATCCAGCCTCCGACGGACGATCGCGAGCAGATGGTGGCGCACGCACTGTTCAGCGATGCGGCCGCCGCCGTGGCGCTGGCGCCGGGGCGCTCAGGTCTGGAGGTGCTGGACGTGGTCGCACGCACCGACACCGACCACGCGGCCATGATGACCTGGGACGTCACCGACCTGGGCTTCCGCATGGGGCTGTCCTCGCGGGTGCCCAAGATCCTGCGAGAGCACGTGGTCGGCGTGATGGTGGAGTTGCTCGGAGCCAATGGGCTGGTCCCGGGCGATGTCGCCGGCTGGGCGATCCACCCGGGCGGCCCGGAGATCGTGGACGTGGTCGCCGAGCGCCTGGGCCTGGCCGACGATCAGGTCGAGGCGTCGCGCGCCGTTCTGCGCGAGCACGGCAACTGCTCCTCGGCGACCATCCTTCTTATCCTGGAGCGACTGCTTGCCGGCGGCGACCTGCGAGCGGGCGATCTCGCCGTGGCGATGGCCTTCGGGCCGGGCCTCACGCTGTACGCGACCCTGCTGCGCATGCGCTGAGGGAATCAGTCGTCATCGCCGCCATTGCGGCCGCGGTTGTCCTCCTCCTCAAAGACCAGCAATCGCACGGAATCACCTCGCTGCGCCGTGGCCCCGCCCTCGGGATCCTGCTGGGCGACCCGTCCCGACCCCCGCAGGCGGATCGGTCCCAGACGGGGCACCGGTTGGACGGTGACCTCGGCTTCCAGTCCCACCTCGGCGAGTTCCTCCTGGGCCCGCTCGACACGCTGGCCGAGCACGTCGGGCACCTCGACGGATGCGCTGCCGCGCGACACCACAACCTCGACGGTGGAGCCCTTGTCGACCCTGCTGTCGGGGGCGGGTGACTGCTGGACCACGCGGCCCGCGCGCTGCTCGTCGTTGAAGTCCTCGCTGAACGAGCCCGCCAGCCCGCGCTCCTGGAGGAGTTGCGCGGCCTCATCCCGCTCCCGGCCTGAGAGGTCGGGCACCGTCACCTGCTCCACGCCGAGCGAGACGTTGATGACAACCCCCGACTCGGCACCCTGTTCCAGTTCCTCGCCGGCGTCGGGCGCTTGGGCCTGCACCTGACCCGCGGGGACGGTGTCGGAGAACTCCTCGTCGACCCGCACGGTGAAGCGGTAGGGGTCGTCGTGCAGGATGGCCAGCGCCTCGTCGCGCGTGCGGCCGAGCACCGAGGGCATGATCACGCTCTGTGGCCCGCTCGAGAGGTTGAGCGTCACCGTGCCGCCGCTGCGCAGGGCCGTTCCCGCCTCGGGATCCTGGGCGACCACGCCCCCCGCAGGGACCTCCAGGGAGGAGACCGGGTCGCCGATCTCCGCCGCCAGACCGAACTCGGCCAGGCTGGCCTCCGCCTCTTCCTGGGTGGAGCCCTCCAGGGCCGGGACGGCGCGCACCGGAGCGATGACACGGTCATAGGTCAGCCAACCGCCCATCCCGAGCAGGATCAGCGCCAGCAGGACCAGGCCGCCCAGTCGCAGCCGCGGCGCGGCCTGGGCGAGCACGCCCCGCAGCCAGCGCCACGCGCTGCCACCGGGTTGGCGGCGAAACCGCAGGGCGTCGGCCGCGCCGGCGAAGGCCGTGGCTTCCGTTCCCGACGGGATGATCAGCGTGCCATCCCGGTCGTCGCTGGCCTGGATGATCACCGGCACCGGGCCACCGGGGACCGCCGCGCGCAGGGCCGCGGCCAGGCCCGCGACATCGGGGTAGCGCTGGGAGGGGTCGGGGGCGGTGGCCCGGGCGACGACCTCGTCGACCGCTGCGGGAACCTCGGCGGACTGGCTGGGCGGCGGGATCGGCTCGCGCGCGTGGCGCAGCGCGACCGCCATCGGGCTGTCCGCGGGCAGGGGCTTGCGGCCCGTCAGCAACTCGAAGATCACGACCCCGACGGCGTATTGGTCGCTGGCGGGGGTGGCCTCGCGCCCGTCCACGATTTCAGGCGCGAGGTAGTGGACGCTGCCGATCAGCGTGCCGGTTGTGGTCAGACCGCTGGAGGCGAGCGCCCGGGCGATGCCGAAATCGGCCACCTTGACGGTGCCGTCGCGGGCCGCGATCAGGACGTTCTCCGGTTTGACATCGCGGTGGATCACGCCGTCGGCATGGGCGCGGGTCAACCCGGCGCACACCGGGTCGATCACGGCCAGCGTCTCGCCGGGTGAGAGGCGCTCCCGGTCCCGCAGCACCTCGCGCAGCGACAGTCCGTCGACGAACTCCATGACGATGTACGGCAGTTCCGCGACCCCCTGGTCGAACACGTTGACGATGTGGGGGTGCATGAGCGAGGCCGCGTGGCGGGCCTCGGTGCGGAAGCGCAGCAGCAGGGAGGGGTCGTCGGCAAGGTGGTCGTGGAGGACTTTCACGGCCACGTCCCGGTCGAGGGTGTCGTCGTGGGCGCGGAAGATCGTGGCCATCCCGCCAGCCCCGACGCGGGAGATCAGGCGGTAGCGCCCGGCGAGCACGGCCCCGATGCCGATCGTGCCCACGGGGGCCGCGCCGTTGCCGGCGACGCGCTGGTCGAAGCCCTGGTTCACACTGAATCAGTGACGCCGGCTTCGCCGGCTCCTCCTGGAGGTCGGGGAATGCGGGCCCGAGAGCACGCCAGAGCCGGAGTCTACGTGCCTGAGCGTGCACCCCCGCGCACCCCCTTCCTACCCGGACGATCGGGTAGGAAGGGTTATCCTGACCCCCATGAGCGACGGGCGGCAGTTCCGCGAGGAACTCGATGCGCTGGGGTTCGTGCCGATGCAGAAGGACCGGCGGGGGGTGGTGCAGTATGCCCGCAGGCCCAACCGATACCTGACCGAGTGGCTCCACGACGACGGCGAGAAGGCCCTGTTCACATGGGAGTTCGATCTGGGGGAGTTCTGCGAGTACGCCGGCTGGCAGATCGGCGCGGCGGAAACCAGCTTCCAGATCCTGTATCCGCAGTTCGACGTGGAGATCGCCCGGGACATCGAGTCGGTCGCGATCGAGGTGCAACGCCTGGAGCAGCGGCTGAACGGCCTGGATCTCGCCGATCCAGCCCTGTAGTGGTTACTTGAAGATCAACCCGGTGATCGTGCGGTACATCTCGTCGGGTTGGGGCAGGTAGTCGATGTGGCTCAGCGCCTGATCCTGACCGGCGGACTCCACGATCAGGGTGCCGTAGCCCCAGAGCCGTCCAGCCGGTGTACGGTTGTACGTCATGTCCGTCATCATGCGTAGCGGCATGGTGGCGACGGTGCGCGTGACCAGCCCCGACATCTTGAAGATGCGCTTGTCGGTGATGATGATCTGCGCGTTGTACCAGTCGAGCACCTTCCACGCGAGGCGGGCCAGGAGCCCCAGCGCGATGAAGGTCAGCACGTTCGCGATCCGGGCGTTCTCCGCGATCGGACTGATCAGGCCGACGGCGATCAGGGCGGTGATGGTCTGCACCGCCGGCCCAACCAGCACGATGATGTGATGGCGAGTGACGAGAACCGTCCGCTCGTTTACAGACAGGTAGCGGTCGTCTCCGGGGAGTAACCGCGGGAACTGCATCAGACGAGCGCCCGGAGAAATGTTGACAGCGACTCGGCAGCACCGCCGATCAGCGTCCCTGCCATCTCGATGGCCCCCCTGACGAAGCTCGCCGCCTCGACCGGCGACGTCAGTAAGAAGTAGACCACGAAGCCGAGCACCGCGAAGGTGGTCAGCCGCCTTTTCATGAAGTGCTCCTCAAAACCAGACAGCCAGGGGGCCTGCATCATGCCATCGGAGGCTGTCCGTTCCTCGCAGGCGCCTCCATCAGGTCGACGCAGCTGGACCGGGATCCGGCCGTGCTGGTCGGCGTGAACCACTGCCGGCGGACAGCCACGCTCGGTACGATAAGCCTGTGCCGAATCAAACTCCCCGCGAGCCGGCCTCACGGCTCCTCGCGTTCCCGCCCCTGGCGGCCTGGATGCGAGCGGTCGCAGGTGCGGTGCTCGTCGGCGCCCTGATCGCGATCGTCATCGACGGCATGCTGAACGGGCTGTCGTTCGCCGTGATGCTGCGCTGGGCCGGCGCGGCGGTGATCGGGTTGCTCCTGCTCGCGATGATCGGCGTGGCCGTCCATGCCCTGCGGGGAGCAGGATCGGCACAGCGACGTGGTGAGCGCCTGGCGGCCGATGACGTCGGCCTGATGCCGCGCCGCCCGCCGGACGACGACTGATGCCCGACGGTGCCTGGCGCCGGGCACGCCTGGCGGATGCGCCGCTGTACCTGTGTACCGATCGCCGCGCGGACCCCGGCCGTCTCGCCGCGTTCCTCGCCGCGGTGCTCGCCGCGGGTGTCGATCTGGTGCAGTTGCGCGACAAGGAGGCGACCCCTGACGAGGTGCGCGCCGCCGCGCCGGTGTTCCGCGCGCTCGCCGACCAGCACGGTGCGCTGTTCATTCTCAATGACGATCCCGCGCTGGCCTTGGCCTGCGGGGCCGACGGGGTGCACGTCGGCCAGGACGACCCTGACCCTGACCAGGCGCGCGCGGTCGTCGGCCCAGACCTGCTGATCGGACGCTCCACCCACAGCACCGAGGAGTTCGACCGCGGGCTGGAGGAGGACTGCGACTACTTGGCCGTCGGCCCGGTGCACGCCACACCCACGAAGGCGGGGCGATCAGGGGTGGGTCTGAACCCGGTGCGCCATGCGGCTACGGCGGGCACGGACCGGCCATGGTTCGTCACCGGCGGGATGTCCGAGGAGACTGCCCCGGCCGTACTGGCGGCGGGCGGTACACGCCTGGTCGTCGTACGTCGCCTCACCGGGGCCCTCGATCCCGCGGCCGCCGCCGCCCGCCTTGCCCACCTCCTGCGTGCTGGGGATCTTCCAGACTGATGCCAGGTGCCACGCGTCTTCAGCTCATCGCAGCCCTGCTGGTGCTGGTGGTTGCGGCCAGCTGCACGATGAGCTCCGAGCAACGTCCGACGGTGCTGATCGGCGTGGGCTCCACCCGCGAGCAGATCCTGCTCGCGGCGTTGACGATGGTGTCGCTGGAGGCGCACGGCATCGACCCCGAGCCGGTGAACGACCACTCCGGCACGCGTGATCTGCGCCGGGGGGCCCGCCGGGGGGACATCGACCTGTTCTGGGACTACACCGGGGCCGCCTGGGGGCTCGGCCTGCGCCAGGATCTGCCGCCACCCGACCCCGTGGAGTCCTTCGAGGGGGTCCGCCAGGAGGACGCCGATACCAACGGCTTCGTTTGGCTGGGACCGACGCAGGTGAACGCCACGCTCGCGCTGTTCGTGCGCGCCTCGGAGGTGGGCCAACAGGATCGCAACCTCACCACGCTGTCGCAGCGGCTGTCCGCCGGCGAGCCGTTGTGCGCCGATCCAGACTTCATCGACCGGGGGGGCGGGCTGGCCTCGCTGGCATCGTCCTACGCGATCAACGTCGAGCAGTTGCACAGCATGCCCGCCGGCGAGACGGACGCGATCAGATGGGTGGCCGGCGGTCGTTGCTTCGCGGGACTGGCCACGGCGACGTCAGGGGCCGCGAGCATCGCCGGGCTGGTGCCGGTGGAGGACGACCTGATGGTCTTTCCCGCGTTCATCCTGGCGCCCGTGGTTCGCGGCGCGACGCTCGAGGACGTGCCCGAACTGGACGATGCGCTCCTCCCGGTGATCTCCCTGCTCGGGGACACCACGACGCTGCGGGAGCTCAACGCCCAGGTCGAGGATGGCGTGGACCCGGCCGAGGTCGCCCGCGAGGCGCTCGGCGTCGGCAAGCCCACCCCCGATCGCTAAGCCGAGCCCTGGCCGTTTCGCCGCCAACGCTGCTGAGCACCTGAGACGCGGATATCCGCGTCTCACGTGCACACGCCACCGAGCGGAACCCGCGCTGTGCACACGAGGCGCGAGATATCGCGCTTCAGGCGCGCAGCTGGATCGGGCGTCGATCTCGGCGCGGGTGAACAGGACGGTCTGGCGTCGAGCGTTATGTGGTCTCGGTGAGCACGTACAGCAGCGCCACCAGGGTCGCTCGCGCCACGATGTCGCGCTTGTCTATGAGCCGGCGGAGGTCGTTGGGCGCCCAGGCGTGTGCTCGGATTCTCACTGTCAGCTGAGGGCGGCGAGGGCGTTGCGGAGGTCGTCGACGAAGTCGGCGTAGGCCGCCTCGCGCTGAGAGGAGTCGGCGCGCAGGATCGACGAGGGATGGACCGTGGCGGTGTAGCGCAGCCCGCCGGGCCCGTCGAACAACTGGCCCCGCTGCCGCGTGACCCGGAACGAGCGGCCCAGCAGCGCCTGCGCTGCGGTGGCGCCCAGGCAGACCACCAGTCGCGGCTTCAGCATGCCGAGCTCGGCGTCCAGCCACGGCCGGCAGGCGTTGATTTGCTCCTGGTTGGGCTTCTGGTGGATCCGCCGCTTGCCCGTTCCGCGAAAACCCTGGCCGCGCACCGGCTGAGGCCGCCACTTGAAGTGTTTGACGGTGTTGGTGACGTAGGCCTTGGTGCGGTCGATGCCGGCGTCGCCCAGGGCCCGGTCCAGCAGCGCGCCGGCTGGGCCGACGAATGGTCGGCCCTCGACGTCCTCGCGGTCACCGGGCTGCTCACCGATGAACACCATCTCGATGCGCTCTGGCTCGGCTGCCGCGTCGCTGTAGGGCCCCTCGCCGAACACGGTCTGGAGGGCGTCCTGCCACAGGTCGCAGCCGCGGCACCCGGCCGCCGCCTCACGCAACTCGTCCAGCGTGCTCGCCGTGGCCGCCAGTGCCGCGGCGCTGGCGTTCGCCGGCTGGTCCGAGTCGAAGTCAGGCTCGAAGTCGGGCTCATCGGGACGCTCACGGTCATGCGGAGCGTCGAACTCTGGCTCCGCCTCCGGTCCCTCGGGATCGGGGAGGAAGGACTCCTGCGTCATGGGGGGCCCAGTACCCGTAGGCGGCGGAATCCAGACGTGCCCATCAGGCCCGATCAATCCCAGACCCGGTCGAGCTGCCACTCGCCCCTTTCGTACACCAGTTCGTAGACCCCGCCAGCGGCCTCCACCCGCCACAGATCCCGCTGTGGCACCTCCACGCTTCCGCCGGACCAGTAACCGGCGTCCTCGCGCCAGTGCCCCAGCACGGCGATCACCCGGTAGGCGGACCCGCGCCAGCGGAAGGCGGCAGGGACAGCGGGGAAGTGACCGCCGGCCGTGGTGATTTCGGTAACCTCGACCTTCTCCCGGTAGCGCTTTGTCATCTGCTTCGTCCTGAGTCTTGGACGGGCCCGGCGGCGGTCCGGGACGTGCCTTCCCCACACGTCTCAACCACCGCCGGGCCCTCGCATCCGAACGTATGTTCGAACACTGGCTGTACCGTACGACCTCCGACCGCGCGCCGTCAAGCCGGCGGGCCCGGCGTGCGGGAAGGCGTCGCCGCCGTTCGTCAGAAGCGTGAGCCTCGCTTCACCGGCCCCGCCTCGGAGTAGCGGAGCCCCGCGACGATCCGCCACCGCGGCTGACACAACAGTGGTGCCGGTGAGGACATGCCTCACCGGCACCACCTGCCAACATGTCAGCGTCGTCGAGCGACGCCCAGGATCACCAGCAGGCTCACGCGACTGACCGGCACACCCGGCGGACCAGGCTCACGGCAGGTTCGCGATCTGCTTCGCCTGGCCAGTCGGCTCCAGAATGTGCATCCCGGTGTTGGCCCGGTCGAAGGTGTACACGAATCCGCGATCATCCACGTCCACGTTGTTCGTCTGGATCGCGATCTTGCCGTCGCGCGGATCGGTGTTCTCCGTGACCGCCGGGATGAAGTGGGCGATCTCTACCGGATTGAACGGATCGCGGACATCCACTCCCCGCACCCCTGCGTTGAAGTAGGAGACCCACAGGATGCGATTGTAGTAGACATCCGTGAAGTCCCAGTTCGACGAGTGGGCGCCGAAGCGGCCTCCTCGTGAACAGAAGCCCCCTTCCGATTCAGGGACCTGATAGTTGGAGACGGGCATTGGCTGCTCCACCTCGGTGATATCCAGGAGGAACATCATCTGATGCATCGACTCGCCGCACTCGTTCGAGGTTGATTCGTTGATGACGGCGACGAAGTCGCGCGGGGTTCCTTCCTCAAAGCCCTCGTACTCCGGCAGTTCGACCCCCAGCAACGGGAATGCGGTGTGAACACCCATGTACGACGGGGTGTCGAACCGCGAGATCACCGGGAACAGCAACTGCTCATTGGTTGGATTGTGCGGGTCGAAGGGATCGTCCGGATCCCCCTCCAGCAGTTTGTCTCTGTCCAGGATCTGCAGAATCCCGTCGGACCCGGTGCCATGGGCCAGATAGACTCTGCCGTCGAGAACCAGTGGCTCGTGGATGCCCGTAAGACGCAGACCCGTGGGGTCCTCGAATGGTTGGGTTCCGGGCAGCCCATAATTGCGGATAAACACCGGGTCGTGAGGATCGCTCAGATCGAAGATCTGCAAGTGCCGGTTGCTGTGCCACCCTGGTATATCGACGTTGAGGTACGCAATACCAGTATCACACTCCCACCAGTTCTTGTGAGTACCATCGAGATCGTCAACTATCGTCACTACGAACTCCGGGTTGCTGGGGTCCGTGACGTCCCACACCTCGTGCGCCTGGTTACCTGTCTCCCGGTGCAGGAAGTACGTGCCGGGATCAGCATTCGGCAGATCGTCGCCGGCACAGGTCTGTAAGCTCCGGGCGCCGCTCCCAACGGTGGCCGGAAGGTGGTGGAGGTACACGGGATTCTTCGGATCGGTGACATCCACAATGGAATTGCCATTGGGCTCGACGGTTCCCGTCAGCGGGTTCAGGGCCGAGCCTTCGTGATGCCCCACGTAGGCGATAAAACGACCGTTCTGCTCCTGAACGTGCCCTTTATACGCGCTGCGTGCCTGCAGGTCGTCGTGGCCGACCTGGCGCATGTTTCTGCTCTCCGCCGCATTGCCGGGCGGACCCGTCCCGCCGGGCGCGTCTTGCCGAGGCTGTGCCTCCAGGACGCCCGCCATAGCGACCAATCCCAACAGCAAGGCGAAGGCGATCGTCAATGCGCTGACCTTGAAGGTGGAATCCCCACTCATAATATTCTCCCCCCACTGAAGCGCAGTATTGTGGATAGTTGTGGACAGGACTCTTCGAGAATCTCAGCGGCGCGTGCCATTATGCGGTTCCTCTCTGCATTGCTCTTGTGCCGCAGGTGCTGTGGGTGATGGCTGCCCATCCATGCGCCGGTCTCCAGCATCGGGTCATGGCGGCGAGCCTGGTGCGGAGCGGCTTGGACCATGTCGGGCGGCAGCGGGGACGGCAGGGGGCCCGGCCGACGGAGGCGCGGGCGCTATCACCGCCCTCCCCGGCTCATTCGGCTGTCCGGACTAGCCCTCCGGCCATAATGGATGAATAGTATACAGTAGACCTTCCTTGGTCAAGGAGTTTGTTATGGTTCAGGAACCCGATGGAATCCCGCCCGCTGTATGAGATCACCGCCAAGGAGGCGGCCGAGCGCATCCGCACCGGCACCCTGACCTCCGAGGCGCTGGTCCGCGCATGCCTGGAGCGCATCGAGGCGCGAGAGGACGCCGTGCGCGCCTGGGCATGGCTCGATCCCGACCTTGCCGTCCGCCAGGCTCGGGAACGCGACGCGGCGGAACCGGTCGGCCCCCTGCACGGCGTGCCCGTCGGGGTGAAGGACCTCATCGACACCGCCGACATGCCGGCCGAGTACGGCTCGCCGGTCTACGCCGGGTATCGGCCCGACACCGACGCCGTCTGTGTCGCGCGCCTGCGGTCGGCCGGGGCCGTCATCCTCGGCAAGACGGTCACCACCGAGTTCGCGCTGTTCACTCCCGGCAAGACCGCCAACCCGCACGATCCCGGTCGCACACCGGGCGGTTCGTCGAGCGGTTCCGCAGCGGCGGTCGCCGACCGCATGATTCCGCTCGCGTTGGGCACGCAGACCGCGGGGTCGATCGTGCGGCCTGCCGGCTTCTGCGGCGTGTTCGGGCTCAAGCCCACGTTCGGGCTGGTCGACGCCGCCGGCGTCAGGCCGTGCAGTCCTGCGCTGGACACCACCGGGCTGTTCGCCCGCAGCGCGGAGGATCTCGCGCTGGGCGCGGCGGTGATGGCCGGTGAGACCGGCATGTCCTTCGATCCGGACGCCGCCGGGCTGGGGGAGCGGCCCCGGATCGGCTTCGTCCGTACCCACGAATGGGAGCGGGCGGAGCCGTCGACGCGCGCCACGCTCGAGGCGCTCGCAGTTTCCCTGGGGGAGACGGCCGAGGTGGCCGACCTCGATCTTCCAGATGATTTCGCCGGACTGGTCGAGTCCCAGGAGCGTGTCATGGGGCACGAGGTCGCCGCATCACTGGCCCGCGAGCGTGCCGATTACGCCGAACTGCTCAGCGAGCGGCTCCGGGCGCTCGTGGACACCGGCGCCGCGGTCAGCGCGGAGCAGTTGGCGTCCGCCAGGACGCTGACCGAGCACTGCCGAGCGCTGCTGGCGACGCTGTTCGCTGAGCACGACCTCCTGCTCGCGCCGAGCGTGCTCGGCGAGGCGCCCGAGGGCCTGGGGGCCACCGGCGATCCGCTGTTCTGCCGAATCTGGACCCTGCTCGGGCCCCCCACCGTCGCGGTCCCGGGCCTGCGTGGACCGAACGGCCTGCCACTTGGCGTGCAGATCATCGCCGCGCATCGTCGGGACGGGCTTGCCCTGGCCGGCGCCCGCTGGCTGGCCGGTCGCCTCGACGCCTTTGCGCCTGACTCCCTGAGCAGCTGAGCGAGGTCCCCTGAAAGCGCGGCGCGGCCCTCCACGGTGTTGGCAGGCGGTATGGCATACCATCTACGTTGGCAGATGACCGAGGGGGACCGAGGAGGCATGGACGACGCGCTTGCGCTCGAACGCGTGACGCCACCGGGCCCACTCCGCCAGCAGGTCTACGAGCGGCTCGAGGAGCTCATCGTCTACGGGGCGCTCCCACCCGGGCAGCACTTGGTGGAGTCACGGTTGGCCGCCCAGCTCGGCGTCAGCCGCATCCCGGTCCGGGAGGCGCTCCAACTCCTCGCTCGCAACGGCTGGGTCGACCTGCGGCCGCGCTACGGCGCGTTTGTCCACGAACCGACGCTGAAGGAGGTCGAGGACGTTTTCAGGGCCCGGGCGCTGGTGGAGGTGGAGGCTGCGCGGCTGCTCGCGAAGAACGCCACCCAGGACCATGTGGAGGAGCTCCGGCGCATGCTCACCGACGGCGCTACAGCAGTAGAGACCTGCGATGAGCGGCTGCTGCTGCGGCTCAACGAGGCATTTCACGCCCGTGTCACCGAGTTCGCGGGCAACCGGGTCCTCGCCGAGATCAGCGCACTGCTGAGCAAGCGCAACAGCTGGTACTTCGCGGCCGTCGTCACCGAGCGGAGTCTCGAGTCCTGGATGGAGCATCGCGAGCTCGTCGACGCGGTCGCAGCGGGGGATCCGGATCGGGCGGCCGCGGTCATGCAGCAGCACGTCGATCAGACCGGGTCGATGTATCGCCTGCACCGCGAGCAACTCGAATCGGAGCCCACTGTCGGCCTCGCCGAGCCCTAACAGCGGCAATGCCCAAATGCCCCGCGCGCCCTAGACACTTAGGCGGGTTTTGTATACTGTAGCCTACGAGCGACCGTGAGCTGCAGGTCACGGCGGGGGAGGAGAGGAAAGTGCCGACCTACCATGAGCTCAGCGTCTGGACCCGCGGCATCATTATGGACAAGGAGGCACGCGACGTTGCCCAGTGC
>WHTC01000074.1 GCA_009379795.1 Nitriliruptorales bacterium
CGGGGTGGCGGCCCAGGCGTTCGGCCCGGCGGGTCAACCGCTCGATCCGCAGCAGCCCGAGCCAGCGGGCGCTGTCCACGGCCTGGCGGACCCGCCGGTCGCCGGCGGTGCGCGCGACCTCGAGAACCGCCCGCTCCACGCGCAGCGCCGGGACGCCGCGCACACTCGCCCGGTCCGCCGCGGGGACCGCGCTGCGGCGCACGACGAACTCGGCGCCCGCGACCGCGCGTGACGGCGGGACCAGCACGGTGGGCGTGCCGCTCAACAGCGCTCCTTCGATCCCGTAGAGCGCGAGCGCCTGCTCGCCGGCCAGCCTGGCCTCCGTCCCCGCCCGCAGGACCGCGGCCAGCAACGCCTGCTCGGGCGACACGGCAGCGCCGGCCAGGCGGTACACGCCCCGGTGCAGCGCCTCGAGCCTCCCGCGGTGCACCCAGTTGTCGATGTCGCTCACGCTGCATCCGCGGGCGAGTAACTGCCCGCGGGTGATGAGGCCGTGCCGCCGGGCCATCAGCGCCAGTACCGGTCGAGGGATCGTCATGGGCGCGGATGCTGCCGCAGCCCCGGGCGTCGAGCCCGGCCCTGGGCCGTGGATCTGTGGAAAACCCGGCGGCCAGCGCGTTCCGTGTGGACTTTCCCTTCACTATGACAGGAAAGTCGACAGTCAACGGGTCGGGTCGGCTCTGGCGCATCGGCCGGGGCGGGCTGGCTGGACGGACGGGCTCAGGGGCGCCTTCAGTCGCGCGGCCAGGTGCGCTCGGGCTCGCGCGTGGGCAGCGACCGGGTGGACTCCCACACTCGCCGCCAGCGCGGGGCGTCCGGCCCCACTGGTCGGGGCGTCGAGCCGTCTGCGGAGCGGCGCAGGGAGGCGAACCAGGTCTCCTCCTCCTCGTCCCACAGGCGCGCCACCGCGTGGGCCAGCCGCTCCGAGAACGCCCGGGCGCGCTCACCCTCCTCGGGGTAGAGAGGCGGCCCGTAGCGCACGACGACCGGCGGTCGCCCGGCGAGCGGCCAACTGCGACCGCGCGGCATGGCGGCGAAGCTGCCGCGGACCGCCACCGGCACCGCCGGCACCATGCTGGAGCAGCACAGGACCGCCGCGCCCGGCCGGAACCCGCCGACCCAGCCGTCCGGCGACCGGGTGCCCTCGGGGAACAGCAGCAGGCTCCAGTCATCGGCGAGCAGTTGCCGCGCGACGGTCGTGACGCGCTTGCCGCCACGGCGCTCGACGGGGAACGCGTTGAACGCCAGCGCCGTCAGGGCCGCCCGCCACCGGGCGTCGAAGAAGTAGTCCGCGGCCGCCCCCACGGCGAGCCGGCGGCGCCAGGCGAGCGGCAACGAGCCGAGCAGCAGTGGGGCGTCGAGGTGGCTGGCGTGATTGCTGACGAACACCACCGGCCCGCGCAGTTCCTCCAACCGGTCCAGCCCGTGGACACGTGGGCGGGTCTCGCGCCACACCAGGGGCTTCAGCACGAACCGGTGGATCATCTCGCGCGCCGCCTGCGCCGCCGGGGTGCGGGCCCACGCGGTCGGGAACTCCCGCGGCGCGCGGACGGGCACATGCGGCGTGGCCGACTGGGGGGTGAGCGACCGGCGGGTCCAGCGCCAGCCCCGCGCGACGGCCTCCAGGTCGCGGAACAACCCCATCAGCGCACCTCGGCCATGACCATCGGCGGGTGGTGGAGGTAGCTGATCCGGGGGCTGCGGCCAACGGTGTGGCTGGCCATCTCGAGGGCGTCCTCGAGCGTGGAAGCGGACCGGAACCCCATCCGCGCGGTGGTCGCCCGGTCACCGCCGACGAAGATCACGTCGTCGACGTGGTCCAGCGCGTGAGCGCCCCAGTACCACATGTAGAAGGGGTGCACGCCATGATAGGCGTAGCTGTTGCGGTACAGGTGCACGTACCAGGGGTCGGTGGCGTACTGCTGCTCGAACTTCGTCTCGATGGTCGCCGGGTCGGTCGACTCGGCCAGCACCTCGTCGAAGAAATCGATGTAGCTGGGATGATGCACCTGGTGGAACTCCCTGCGAACCGGGTGGAAGAAGATCAGCGCGCCACCCTCACGCACCATCGGCTTGCCGCGGTACATGTTGAAGAAGTAGCCGAGCCCCAGGCACATCACCAGGATCGGGTTCATGATCGAGTTGACGTTGTAGGGGCAGATGTAGGGCAGGCCCGCGACCAGAATGTCGGCCTGGCCGTCGACCTCGGTCAACTGCTGGCGGTAGACGTTCTCCAGCGTGCGTGCGTGCACCGCCTCGGTCTCGCCGGCGTGGATGCCCGTCACCCCGTAGGGGGCGGCGGTGCGGTGCCAGACCTTGCGCCGCAGCTTTGGCGGGGCCAGTTCGTTCGCGCGCTTGGCCGCCAGGTAGGAGGCCTGGTCCTTGAGGGTCCACTCCCACTCGCGCTTGTTCAGGAACCCGACCTGCTCGGGGAACACCTCGTTGTTGAGCGTGGTCTCGATCGTGAAGATCCTCAGGTGCTCGGCGAGCAGATGCCCCATCCGCGCCGCCGAGGAGTGCAGCGCTGAGCGCGGGGGGTCCATGTAGCTGCGCGAGTGCAGCATCGTGTGCACGTTGTGATGCGGGCGCAGGCTGCGATAGGACGCCAGTCCGACCGGCACCGACTTGTGACCGCCGTCCATCGCGACCAGGTTGATGTTGACATAGACCAGAAGGTCGCTCTCAGCGGCGCGGCGGTTGATCTCGACGTCCTCGCCGCGCTCGGTCTGGCCGAAGTGCACTAATCCGGCGGGATCCTCTGCGTCGTGGTTGCGCAGCCGGTCCGGGTGGAAGGAGCGGAATACGCGCTCGCCGAGGATGCGCCGCAACTCCGCCGGGGTCATCCTGCGGTGCAGTGCGACCGCGCAGATGAGTTCGATGTCGTCCACCCCAGCGCGGGCCGCCATCTCGATCACCGCCTCGATGACCCGCTGGCGGATGTCGGGGGTCTGCATCGGCGGCAGCGGCAGGGAAATGTCGTCGAACGCGATCGTCAGGCGCATCCCGGACTTGAGCAGCTCAGGCAGCGGTTCGCTGTTCAGCGGATTCACCAGCGCCTCCTGGATGGCGCCGCTGACGTCATGGATGCCCGGCAGCGAGTCGGGCGGATAGATCACCCGCGTGCCCAGGGGAAACTCCTGCAACCGGAAGCCCTCGCCGGAGTGCACGATCAGCGGCGGAGTGCGCTCGTCGACCTCCAGTACGAATCCGGGTCTGCTCACGGCTGCTCCAGTCAGTCCATTCCAGGGGCGAAGGCGACCTTGACGGTGCCGAGCCTGCCGGCCGAGAACGCGTGGTCCAGCGCCTCGCGCCAGGCGGCCAGCGGGTACACGGCCCCGACCATCCCGTCCAGGGGCGCACTGGCCACCAGCCGCAGTGCGGCGGCGAAGTCGCCGCCGTCGCCATCGCCATGGCTGCTCGCGTAGGCCCCGATCAGCTGCAGTTCCCGGTACCACAACGGGGTCAGGTCGGCCCCCTGGGCCGGCATCCCTGCGAGCACGACCTTGCCGCCGGCCCGCACGGTGCGCAGCGCCAGATCCACCCCCGACCGGGAGCCCGTACAGTCGAACGCGACGTCGGCGCCACCGAGCAGGTAGTCAGTGCCACGTTCGGGGGACAGCAGGAACGCGCGGGTTGCGCGCCGCAGCGCCTTGGCGGTGCGGTCGGGGGTGACCACGTCGGTGGCGCCGAGCAGGCGGGCGAGGTCGGCCTGGCGAGGGTGCTTGGCCACCACGGTCACGTCGCCGGCCTGGGCCAGGTCGCGCAGTGCCAGCAGCGTCAGCAGGCCCACCGCTCCGGCGCCCACCACCAGCACCGACTCGCCGGGGGCGAGGTGCGCCCGCCGCACCGCGTGCACCGCGCAGGCGAGCGGCTCGGCGAGCACCGCGCGCTCGTCGGGGACACCGTCGGGAACGGGATGCAGTTGGGCGCGGTGGGCGATCAGCATCCGGCTCCACCCGCCGCCGGTGTCGGCGCAGTAGCCGGTCTGCAGGCCGGGAGAGAGGTGGCCGAAGGTGATGCGGTCGCAGCGGCTGGTCGCCCCCTGTGCGCACCAGCGGCAGGGATCGAGCCCGCGGGTGACGCAGGACAGGACCGGGTCCAGCACGACCCGCTGTCCGGCGGCCAACCCGTCGACGTCGTCGAGCAGCCTGCCGATGATCTCGTGACCGGGGACGAAGGGCAACGACACCAGCGGCGTCAGGTACAGCGAAGACTTCCCCGACAGGGTGGCGAGGTCGGAGCCGCAGATCCCCGACAGCAGCGGCCGCACCCGTGCCCATCCCGCGGCCGGGAGCTCAGGCTCCTCCCGGTTCACCAGCCGCAGCGGGGCCACCGGCCCCGCGAGCGATCCGGGCAGGTGGTTGCCGAGGGCGCGCGCCGCGAGGTAGCGGCTCAGCGAGCGATACAGCTCGAGCGACAGGATCATCGGCCTACCGCCGTCATCGGCCTACCGCCGTCATCGGCCTACCGCCGTCATCGGCCTACCGCCGTCATCGGCCTACCGCCGTCATCGGCCCACCGCCGTCATCGGCGCACCACCGTCATCGGCGCACCACCGGGATGGCAAGCCGCGAGGTCCCGTCGGGATGGTCCCATTCGGCCACCGGCCAGCGGCGCCGTCGTGCGGCCCGGTACAGCCCGGTGTCGGGGTTGACCGCGACGGGGTTGCCGACCGCCTCCAGCAGGGGCAGGTCGGAGTGACTGTCGCCGTACCCCCAACTGCGGCCGAGGTCGACGCCTTTCTCCATGGCGTAGCGACGCAGCCAGGCCGCCCGCGCCTCTCCGACGAGCGGCGGCTCGGCGAGGTAGCCGGTGTAGCGGCCGTCGACCTCGGCCAGGCGGGTGGCGACCACCACGTCGAACAGCGGGCGCAGTGGCTCGATCAGCGGGTCCAGCGCGCCGGTGATCAGCACCGTGCGGTGCCCCGCCGCGCGGTGCCGGCGCACCCGGCGGATGGCCTCGGGCGCGGCCCGTTGCAGCATCATGTCGGCGGCGTGCTCGGCGACCAGGCGGCGCAACCCCTCGACGCTGCAGCCCTCGTACCGGCGGTAGAACGCGCGCAGGAACTCGCCCCGGTCGCGTCGATCGGTGGCCAGCAGGCGCGGCAGCATCCTGGCGACCGACGCCAACTCAGCGGGCCACTCGGACGCCGGCAGGTCCGCCAGGCGCACCCACACGTAGGACTCCACCACGTTGGAGGTCAGGATGGTTCCCTCGAGATCGAACACGGCCAGCACGCCCTCGCCGCCGGACTCCGGCTCAGGGGTCCGGCTGCCGCGGCGGGGGACCACGGCCCGCAGCGCGGCGGTGACGCTCGGGCAGTGGACCTCCCGCAGGTAGTGCGCCCAGTCGATCACCGCCGAGTCGAACCCGAACAGCTCACGGTCCGCCTCGGGCAGCGAGCGGTGCAGGGCCAGCGCGCGGCTGTCGGTGTAGATGACCTCCGCCTCGGCGTAGGCCCCGTAGAGGTCGGCGTAGCGGCGGATGAAGTCCAGCCGCTGGCGCTCGCGATGGATCCGGGTCAGCCAGTCCCGGGTCCGGGAGGAGCGCGGGAGCCGGGCCACGGAGCGGTCGGCGAGGTCGACCAGGCGCTCGCCGGTGCGCAGCATGCGCTCGACCTTGAACCGGCCCGGGAAGCTCCACTCGGGGACCTTCACCTCGCCGCGGTCGCGTTCGGGCAGCGGGTGGGCCCGGAAGTAGGTGCGGACGTGCTCGTACAACCGGCGAAACGACAGCGGATTCCGATCGCCGGAGCTGACATGGTAGTAGGCGCGCCCTCCTCGGCGCTCCGGATGCTCGGCTCCGGCGCCGGGCGGCGGCTCCGGTGGGTTGGCCGCGACGGCGATCAGCGCGTTGGCGACCAGATCCACCGGGATGATGTCGACCACACCGTCGGCGACGCCGAGGAACTCGGGCAATGCCCCCCGTCCGTAGGCGAGGATCAGCGGCTCGGCCATCTTGAAGCCTTCGATCCATCCTGGATAGGGGTGGATGAGGGCGCTCTCGACGATCGAGGGTCGCACGATCGACAGCGCCAGATCCCCGGCGACCTCCTCGGCCGCGCGCTCTGCCAGCGCCTTGGTGAGGGTGTAGACGTCGGGCCAGCCGAGGCTGTGCGCCCGCGCCCGCCCGTAGTCGACCAGGCGGTTGTCGACCCACTCGCGGCGCCGCCGCTCCGCGTCCTCGGCGACGGTCTGGGGGCCGGCGCGCGCGTGGTCCTTGCGCGCCTCGGCCATCAGGCGGTCGAGCACGTCGGGCCGCCGGGAGTCGCGCTCGACATCGGTGCGGGCGGCCAGCGCCGCATCCGCCTCGACGCGCCAGTCGACGGCGTGGCTCAGCGGTCCTTCGGACACGACCCCCTTGCGGACCCCCGCCACGTAGGCGGTCGACACGTGCACCAGGTGCGCGCGGCTGCCCGCGGCCCGCAGCGCCTCGTACAGGTGGACGGCGCCGAGCAGGTTGGTGCGGAAGCCATGGTCGACCTGTGGGTCGAACGACACGGTGGCCGCGCAGTGGATGACCGCGTCCAGGTCGTGCGGCAAGGCCGGAGGCCCGTCGCTCAGGTCGCCCTCGAGCACCGTCACCCGCTCATGCAGGGCGTGGGCCACGCCGTCGTCGCCGACGCACTCGCGCCATGGGTCGAAGATCGGCTTGTGCAGCAGCTGCTCGATGCGGACGCGCCCGGTCAAACCGTCCCGTGGACGCGCCAGGACCGCGACGCGCGTGTCGGGCAGCGCCGAGAGCACCCGCTCCAGCACCGCCTGGCCTACAAACCCCGTCACACCGGTCACCAGAAGGCGCTGGCCGGCCAAGGCTCGGCGTACCAGGAGTCACCCCTCCGCTCAGTGGGGCGCGTGCCCCGACGTTACTGTCTCCTGTGATCCTGCACCCTCATGCCCGCCTCCGCGAGCTGACCCGCTGATGGCGCTGGCAAAGATCGCGCTCCTGGTCCTTGCGGCGGACCCGGCTGGCATCCAGAGTGCCCACGGAGCGACGGCGCGGGTTATGGTCGAGGGCCGGAAGGGAGCGCTGGATGAGGTCGACGACGCGGCGGTTCACCCTGATCGTGAACCCCGCCGCCGGCAACGGGCGGGCTGACCGGGTGGCAGCCGAGGCTCAGCGCCTGCTGGCCGGGACTGATGGCGGCTGCGCGCTGGTGCGTACCACCCACCTCGCGCAAGCCGGGCAGTTGGCGCGGGAAGCGGCGGAGGAGGGCCGGCTGGCGGTCGCTGTTGGAGGCGACGGGCTGGTCGGCCGGGTGGCGGGCGCGCTGGCGTTCACCGACGGGCTCATGGGGGTGCTGCCCTGCGGGCGTGGCAACGACATCGCCGGCTTCCTGGGAGTTTCGGTCAGGCTGACCGAAGCGTGCCGCGTCCTGACCGCCGGCGTGGAGCGGCGGATCGACCTGGCAGAGGTGAACGGCCAGCGGTTCGCCAGCATCGCCAGCGGGGGCATCGACTCGGCGGTGAATGCGATCGCGGATCGGACCCGGTTCCTCGACGGCCGCGCGGTCTACACCTACGCCGCCTTCCGAGCTCTGGCGGTCTGGCGGCAGGCCGAGTTCCGGCTGGACGCCGGCGGCGAGACGATCACCTACACGGGATTCTCTTTCGGCGTGGCGAACGGCACGACCTATGGCGGGGGGATGCGCCTCGCACCGGACGCGCGGGTCGACGACGCGCTGCTTGACGTGGTCAGCATCAGCCACATGTCCAAGCTGCGCGCCCTGCGGGCGTTCCCGCGGATGTACCGCGGCACCCACCTGCGTGAACCCGCCGTCACCGTGCGGCGGGTCGCCGAGGTCAGCGTCGAAGCGGATCGCGACTTCATGGTCTACGCCGACGGCGAACCGGTCACCAGGCTTCCCGCGGTCTTCAAGGCGTTGCCGCAGGCGCTGCGCATCCTCGTGCCCGCGCAGGCGACTCGTGCGTAGCTGCACCTGCCCACCGAGACGCCGGGCTCAGACCCGAACCCACAGGCGGGGGATGCTCATCGCGTGTTCGGTCGATGCCGAGGAGGCCACCCGTGGCTGGACACGCGGTCGCGGCGTATCGTCCTGGGATGTCCGCTCGCAAGGAGATTCTGGAGATTGCCGACCGGGAGGTGACCATCACCAACCCGGACAAGGTCTACTTCCCGCACACCGGACACACCAAGCTGGACCTCGTCCGGTACTACCTGGCGGTGGCCGACGGGGCGCTCCGCGGGGTGGCGAGTCGGCCGATGGCGCTGAAGCGGTTCGTGAACGGAGCCGAGGAAGCGGCCTTCTTCCAGAAGCGCGCGCCCAAGTCCCGGCCGCCGTGGACGGAGACGGTCCAGCTGAGCTTCCCGTCCGGGCGGACCGCGGACGAGATCGTCGTCCGGGACGCCGCGCAACTGGCCTGGGTGGTCAACCTCGGCTGCATCGATCTGAACCCGCACCCGGTGCGGGCGGACGACCTCGACCACCCCGACGAACTGCGGATCGACCTCGACCCGGTGCCGGGAGTGCCGTGGTCACAGATCCGCCAGGTGGCGATGGTGACACGGGAGGTCCTCGAAGACTTCGGCCTCGTGGGGTGGCCGAAGACGTCGGGTTCCCGCGGGTTCCACGTCTACTGCCGCATCGGGCGGCGCTGGCCGTTCAAGGAGGTCCGCCGGGCCGCGGTTGCCCTGGCACGGGAGGTCGAGCGGCGGGCCCCGGAGTCGGCCACCAGCAAGTGGTGGAAGGAAGAGCGTCACGGCGTCTTCCTCGACTACAACCAGAACGCCAGGGATCGGACGGTCGCCTCCGCGTACTCCATCCGTCCTACCCGCGACGCGCGCGTGTCCACGCCGCTGCGGTGGGAGGAGGTGCCCGACTGCCAGCCGGAGGCGTTCACGATCGACAGCGTCCCCGAGCGGCTCACGCAGATGGGCGACTTGGGGGAGGGGATCAACCAGGCGGTCGGCTCGCTGGAGCCACTGCTGGAGCTGGCGACGCAGCACGAGGCTGCCGGATTCGCCGACGCCCCCTGGCCGCCGCACTATGAGAAGCAAGCGGATGAGCCCCGCCGTGTCCAGCCCTCGAAACAGCGGCGGAGCGCTGGGCAGGCCCCCCGGGAGGGGACCGTCCCACCCCCCGCCCCAGGCAAGACCAGCGGGCCGACGGGTCGTCGCCGGACGAGCATGCCGCTCATCGAGATCGCCCGGGCAGCCACGCAGGACGAGGCGCTGGAGGGGCTGGACCGCTGGAAAGCGCGATACCCCGGCGTCGTGCCCTACCTTGCGCCCGCTGACGTGCTCGTGGACTCCATGCGCGGACGGAGCAGCACCTGGACGCGGATCCGGCTCAACCTGCGAAACGTCCCGGAGGCGCAGCGCCCAGCGCAGGAGGCACTCGAGGTCGAATACGACCCCTGGACGGGATCCGAAGGACCGGACGCACCAGGGCGTTGACGAGGAAGATCGGGATCGGGGAGCGGCGGGCGCGGCTCGGGGTGCGCCATCACCTGGCAGGCGAGGCGGCGCGTAGCCGCTGCCAGCATCTAGGATCGCCGGATCAGCGTGGGGGGAATGATGGCTGCCGACTTCAGCGAGGAGACCGCGACCGAGGCCGTGATCGCCAGCTTCGCGGACACATCCGATCCGCGACTTCGGGAGTTGCTCACCGTGCTGGTGCGCCACCTCCACGGGTTCGTGCGCGAGGTGGAGCCGACGCTCGCCGAATGGCGGTCCGCGATCGACTTCCTCACCGCCACCGGACAGAAGTGCGACCCCGCCCGGCAGGAGTTCATCCTGCTGTCTGACGTGCTCGGCGTGTCGATGCTGGTCGAGATGATCAACAGCCGGAAGTCCGAGCAGGCAACCGATTCCACCGTGCTCGGGCCGTTCCATGTCGTGGAGTCGCCACCACGCGCCCTGGGAGAGACCATCGATCTGGTCGGGACCGGCGAGGCCTGCCTGGTGACCGGCCGGGTGCTCTCGGTTGACGGCCGACCACTGCCGGGCGGGGCGGTGGACGTGTGGCAGGCCAACAACCATGGGTTCTACGACGTTCAGCAACCGAGTGAGCAGCCGGCGCACAACGGCCGCGGCCTGTTCGAGACCGACAAGGACGGCCGCTTCTGGTTCCGCACCGTCGTCCCGAGCCCTTACCCCATCCCCACGGACGGTCCGGTAGGAGAACTGCTCCTGAAGACCCGCCGGCACCCGAACCGGCCTGCGCACATTCACTTCATCGTCGATGCGGAGGGCCACGTTCCCGTGACCACCCACATCTTCGTCGCGGACAGCCGCTACCTCGAGTCAGACGCGGTCTTCGCGGTGAAACGCAGCCTCATCCGGGACTTCGTCACCGTCGATGATCCGGAGGAGGCGACGCGCTACGGCCTGGCGAGCCCCTTCCGGCACGCGCACTTCGAGATCGTCCTCGAAGCTGTTGCGACTCCTGGCCATCCGTGAGCGGTGAGGTGGCTCGTCGCCGCACCCGCCATGGTGATCCGATCAGGGCCGGCAGTATGGTATGAACATTATTGGGTCCTACCAACCTCGGTGCGTTCTGGCCTCGCGCTGACGAATCCTGAGTCGGAAAGCAAGGACGTGACGCTGCTCATCTCGGATCAGACCGTGCGCGACCACTTCCCGATGAGCGCGTGTATCGCGTCGGTGGAGTCCGCGTTCGCCGCGGCCGGACGTGCTCGCCTCGAACTGGTCGAGCGCCGCGTCGTGGCGGCTGGGGATGGCGCGCGGATCCACTCCCTATCAGCCGCGTCCCAGGAACTGGGCTACCTGTTCTCGCTTGTCTACTCCGGCACGCCGACCGGCGAGGACAAGAACGTGACCTCGGTCAACCGGCGACAGAAGGTGTTCACGCTGTTCGACGTCACCACCGGAGCGTGCGAGGCGATCATCGGCGGGCGCCACCTTTCGTGGCTCAACACGGGCGCCATGGGCGCCGTCGCCATCAAGCATCTGGCTCCACCGGACGCTTCATCGCTGGCGATCATCGGCAGTGGTCGGCAGGCGCGGGCCGCGTTGTTGGGCGCCCTCGAGGTGAGAGCGCTGAAGGACGTCCGCGTCTGGAGCCGTCGCCGCGAGAACGCCGAGCGCCTCATCAGCGAGTTCCCGCAGGTGCGCGGCATCCGCGCGGTCGACTCGGTCCTCGAAGCGGTGCGCTCGGCGGAGATGGTGGCGACGGTCACGACCTCGCCCACCCCGGTCGTCGAGGGTGCCTGGCTGCGACCTGGCTGCCACGTCAACACCATCGGCGCTCACTACCCCGACCGGCGTGAGGTCGACACGGCAACGATCGCCGGCTCGACCGTCTTCGTGGACACCATGACCACCGCAGCGGCCGAGAAGGGCGAGCTGCTCCTTGCCGAACGGGAGGGCGCCTTCTCGCTCGCCGACGTCCGGGCGGAGCTCGGCCAGGTCGTGTGCGGTGCCGCGGACTGGGAGCGCAGACCGGACGAACGAACGGTCTTCGCGTCGTGCGGTTCCGCGGTCGAGGCGTTTGGAGCCGCGGTCGGAGTGGCTGCGTGGGCTCGTGATCGAGAGGTTCCCTCGTTCGAGCTCGCCTGATGGTGACCTCGAGGCGCGGGTCACGCTGGCATCTTGCTGCCCTGTACGCGGCCACGTTCCTGTCCACCGTCGGTGACGGCAGCGTGCAACTGCTCCTCCCGCCCCATCTCGCGAGCACCGGGCTCAGCCCCGGCACGATCGGCCCTGTGGTCGCCGCCTACAGCGTTGCGGCGCTCGTCTCCCGCGTCGTGGCTGGGGCGGTGTACCGGGCGGATCGGATCGCACTGCTGGTGTCGGGCGGCTGCGTCGCTTCGGCCATCGCGTTCGTGCTCATCGCACGGTCGTCCAGCGTGCCGGTGCTGGTGGCGCTCTCCGCCATGAACGGGATGGGGTGGGCGGCCGCCTCGACCGGTGGGCTCGCGGCCATCATGGAGCTCCGTCGCGGGGCGAACGCCGGCGTCGTCATGGGCTGGTACACAGGCTTCATCGGCGCGGGCTATGCCGCCGCCGGCTTCCTCGGCGGTGTCCTGGGCGACCACCTCGGCACGGCCGGAGCGATCACGGCTCTCGCGGTCGTGCCGGTCGTGGCGTCGGTGGCCCTCGGCGGAATCCTCCGAGGCGTGCGCCACGTGGAGGCGGGGGACTACCCTCGCCGTCCGTCGCTCAGCGCCTTCGCACGACTTCAGCCCTACGTCTGGTTGGCGTTTTTCATCGCGTTGCACCTGAACCTGTTGAGCGGGGTGCTGCACACGTACTTCCCGCTGTACGGGCTTGCCATCGGCCTCAGCTTGACGCAGATCGGCGTGCTTACGGGCACCCACTCCGCGCTCGGTTCGGCGGTCCGGTTTGTGGCGGCGCCGTTGTTCCGCGTGGTGCCGTACCGGCGAACGTTGCCGTGGCTGGTGGCCATCGGTGGGCTCAGCGTGGCGGCGATGGTGCTCTCGAGCGCCTACACCGCCTTACTCATCGCCTGGGGCGTGCTCGGGCTGTCACGAGGTGTCCTGCGCGTGGCGTCGTCGGCGCTGGTGATGGATTCCTCCCGCGAGGACGGCCGCGATCGCGGTGCCGCGTCGGGTGTCTACCTGGCAGGTCTTGACGTGGGCAAGATCGTCGGTCCGCTCGCGGGCGGCATGGCCGTCGAGGTGATGGGCCTGCGGAGCGCCTTCGTGCTGGCTGGGCTGGGTTTTCCGCTCGTCTTCTTCACCTTCCTGAGCTGGCTTCGACGACGCGAGACATCGGGGTGATCGGGTGGTCAGCGGCCCCAATGCCGGAGACCGCGCCGCGGTCGGCCTGAACGGACTTGACACGGGGCTTGTCAGGGATCAATGGTATGAACATTGCTCCACCTGTCTGGAGCCGAGAGGAACAAGCCCGGGAGGAAGCCATGACAGCCCGCGCGCGTGGTTTGGTAGTACTGCTGGTGCTCGGACTGGTGGTCGCAGCCTGCGGCGCTGAACCACCCACAGCCGGTGACGACGCCGCCGAAGCCGAGGCGGATGATGCCGCGGCAGCGGACGGCGCGGCGGCCACAGGTTGGGATGACGTCTATTCAGCCGTTGAGGATCTGGAAGGCGAGGAGCGCACGGATCGTCTCATCGATCTGGCTCAGGAGGCTGGCGGCGTCGTCCGCTTCTACAGCACGATGAACGGGGAAGAGGGCTTCGCCCTCATCGACGCGTTCACCGAGGCCACCGGCGTGGACGTCGAGTTCTACCGCGCGTCCGCCCGCAACGTCACCCAGCGGGTGGTGCAGGAGTACGAAGCCGGGTTCGAGAACTCGGCGGACGTCATCTCCGCCAACGGCACGGACATGGTGGTTCTGGACGGTGAGGGCGTCCTCGCCGAGTTCAACAGCCCGGCGCACGACGAATACCCCGAGCTTGCGCTCGAGTCGGACGGCCGGTGGGTCTGGACCTACGTGAATTACTACACGCCGGTGTGGAACACTGAGCTTGTGAGCGCTGACGAAGCGCCCGATACGTGGATGGAGGCGCTCACCAACTTCGGCGACGGCCGCTGCGTGCTGGAGGCCAAGAGCTACGACTGGCTGGCTTCGCTGATCCCGTACCTGCAGGAGGAGGAGGGCCTGAGCGAGGACGAGGCCATCGACCTGGTGCGCACCGCGGCCAGCGGGTGCGTCGGTGCCGTCTCCGGAAACAGCCTCGTCACCAACCTCGTGGCCTCGGGTGAGTACGACATCGTGCTGGGCTCCTACCACATCAGCGCGCGTCACCGTCAGGCCGACGGCGCTCCCGTCGAGTGGTTCGACCCGCCGGCGACCATCTTCGGCCGTGCCAACGGCGTCGGGGTGAACA